>DASRYA010000001.1:0-7148 GCA_035687305.1 Hyphomicrobium sp.
GCGCTTGTGTCGCGCCCGCAACGGGCGGGCCCTTTACCGAATAGGATGCCACCACGCGGAACGGCAGCACGCCGCGCCGCTCCAGGTCGGTGTAGCGCTGGATGAGCTGACCCTGATCGTCGCCGATCGGCGGAACGCCGGCATCGAATACGGTCGTGATGCCCGCTGCGGCGGCCTTGGGGAGCCACTCTGCGAGCAGATCGCTCATGCCGGTAACGGAGATGGCGGCAACGGCATTGACGATCGTGAGGACGGCGACGACCTCCAGCACGTAGCCCGTCGCGTCGCCGTTTTCGTCGCGCGCGTAGTAGCTGAAGCCGGGGATGGGGTCGGGCGTATCGCGCGTCACGCCCGCCATCTCCAGCGCCTTGGAGTTTGCCCACAGGCTGTGCGCATCGATAGCGAAGAAATAGGCCGGTCGGTCGGGCACGATGGCGTCGAGATCCGCCTTCGACGGGCCCTCGGGCGGGAACATGTCGACCCGCCAGCCAAATCCGCGCACCGGCCCGGTGGGATTGGCCTGCGCGTAGTCGGCGATGGCGGCGAGGGCATCCTTGCCCGTCGGCAACTGGAGATCGACGCCGTTGGTGAAGAAGGAGCCGAGGAACGGATGGGTATGGCCCTCGACGAAGCCAGGTAGCATCAGCCTGCCGTCGAGGTCGATCGTGCGCGTGTCGGGCCCCGCGAGCTTCTCGATCTCGGCATCCTCGCCCACGGCGAGGATCTTCTTGCCGCGCACCGCGACCGCCTGTGCCCACGGCTTGTCGGCGGCCTGGGTGAAGATCCTGCCGCCGCGGAAGATCACTTGCGGCGGGCCAGCCTCGGGCTCGGCCGTCGAGACGGGCCGATCCTGGGCAAAGGCGACGGTGGGCATGGGTAGCGAGACCGCGGCGGCGCCGGCAAGGCTACGCTCCAGGAACCAGCGCCGGTCGAACAGGGGTGCGCTCGCGGTGCGCGCCTTCGCGCCGGTCAGATGGCCGATCGCTTCGGCAAGACGGCAGTTGATGCACACGGCGGGCCCCCGGACGCTTGGAGGGGCAACGTTAGCGATCAATCATTTCCGCCTGCTGAAGGGCCGAGGCCGTCGGGTCAATGTTCGGCGGGCGCCTTGCGGAATGGCGCGCGGAAGACTGTCACGACAAGCGCCGTCAGCGCTCCGGCGGCGAGGCCAAAGAGCCCTGCGCCGGTCGCGGTCAGCACCCACGTGACCACCTCTGCGCCGAAGGGCGTCATGGCCTCCGCAGCCTCTGCGATATCGTGGATGACGTGCTCCGGTGCGGTGATACCGAACTCGGCAAGCCCATGGAGGAGGATGCCGCCGCCGACCCAGAGCATCGCGAGCATGCCGATGAGGCTCAGCGTCTCGAGAAACGGCGGCATGCCATAGACGAGCGCGCGACCCACCGGCCCGGAGATGGCGCCGCCGCGCTGGGCGAGACGCACGCCGACATCGTCGGCTTTCACGATCAGCGCCACGACGCCGTAGACGGCGACGGTGATCACAATGGCGACGGCAGCCAGCACCAGGGTTTTGGTGAGAAGGTCCGGCGCCGTGATGGAAGCCAGCGCGATGGCCATGATCTCGGCGGAGAGGATGAAGTCGGTGCGGATGGCGCCCGCGATCTTTTCCTCCTCGAGCGCTCGATCGCCCTTGCCGAGCTCCGCGACCACCTTGAGGCCCTCCACACCTTTGGGCGGCACCGTCACCATGTGGTGCACTTTCTCGTAGCCTTCGAAGGCGAGGTAGAGACCGCCCAGCATGAGCAGCGGTGTGATCGCCTGGGGCAGAAAGGCGCTCAGCAGCAGGGCGGCAGGCAGCAGGAACAGGAGCTTGTTGCGTATCGAGCCGACGGCGATGCGTCCGACGACGGGCAACTCGCGCTTGGCGGAGAGCCCGGTCACGTAACGGGGGGTGACGGCTGCATCGTCGATGACGACACCGGCGGCCTTGGCGCTGGCCTTAGCGGCCTGTCCCGCCGCGTCGTCCAGGGTGACGGCCGCGAGCTTCGTCAGTGCAACCACGTCGTCCAGCAGCGCCAGTAGCCCGCTCATCGTTCACCGATCCCCCGTAAAGGGGTCCGGCCGGCAAGAGCCTGGAACCCCGACGATTTCTTTCCCGTTTCTAACGAACCTGCGCACCGGCGATAAAGACGATACCCCAGGCTTCGACACCGGTCAGAAAGAGAAGTGGATTACCGCGCGCTGGCGGGCAAGCATTTACCCGCTGGGAGGGCCGCTAACGGTGTTCCGCCGGCTCAAGTGCTAGTCTGCCGCGCCGCACGTTGCTTCCCTCCCCACGACTCCAGTGCTATAGGGCTGCCGACATCGTTCCCGTGCTGGGCCCGGAACAGTGTCCCCCCAGCCATCAGGAGACTGTCGCAGATGGCCGTACGGAATGGCCCGCTCACTATCGATTCCAACGTCGCGCTCACGTTCGACGACGTGCTGCTGGTGCCCGCCGCCTCCGAGATCATGCCCAGCCAGGCGGACGTCGGCACCCAGATAACCCGCAATATCCGCCTCAGAATTCCGGTCGTTTCCTCGGCCATGGATACCGTGACAGAGGCTCGCCTCGCCATTGCCATGGCCCAGGAAGGCGGGATCGGCGTCATCCATCGCAACCTCACGCCCGAGGAACAGGCGCGGCAGGTGGCGATGGTGAAGAAGTACGAATCGGGCATCGTGCTCAACCCGGTCACCATCAATCCCGAAGCCTCTCTGCGCGCCGCGCTGGCGCTCATGGCCGAGCACGGCATCTCGGGCGTTCCCGTCGTCGAGAGGGCAGACGGTGGCGGCAGGGGCCGTCTCGTCGGCATCCTCACCAACCGCGACGTGCGCTTTGCGACGAACCTCGAGCAGCCCGTCTCGGAGGTGATGACGAAAGAGCGGCTCGTGACGGTGAAGCGCTCCGTTTCTCAGGAGGACGCAAAGCGGCTTCTGCACGAGAACCGGATCGAGAAGCTGCTGGTGGTCGACGAGGAAGACCATTGCGTCGGCCTCATCACGGTAAAGGATATCGAAAAGGCGCTGAAGCACCCGCACGCGTCGAAGGACGGCGAGGGGCGCTTGCGCGTTGCCGCGGCGACGACGGTGGGCGAGGACGGTTATCTGCGCACCGAGCTGCTGATGGAGGCGGGATGCGACCTGATCGTGGTCGATACCGCGCACGGCCATTCGAGCCGCGTGCTCGCCGCGGTGGAGCGCATCAAGAAGCTTTCCAACAGCGTGCAGGTGGTCGCGGGTAACGTAGCTACGGCCGAAGCCACCAAGGCGCTGATCGATTGCGGTGCCGATGCCGTCAAGGTGGGTATCGGACCGGGATCGATCTGCACGACGCGCGTCGTCGCGGGTGTCGGCGTTCCGCAGCTCACGGCCGTGATGAACTGCGCCGAGGAAGCTTCGAAACACGGCGTGCCGATCATCGCCGACGGCGGCATCAAGTTCTCCGGCGACGCGGTGAAGGCGCTTGCCGCGGGTGCTTCCTGCGTGATGGTGGGCTCGATGCTCGCCGGCACCGACGAAGCGCCGGGCGAGACCTATTTCTACCAGGGACGCACCTATAAGGCGTACCGCGGCATGGGCTCCATCGGCGCGATGGCCCGGGGCTCGGCCGACCGCTACTTCCAGCAGGAAGTGACGGACAGCCTGAAGCTGGTGCCGGAAGGCATCGAGGGACAGGTGCCGTACAAGGGCCCGGTGGAGAACGTGCTGCATCAGCTCGTGGGCGGCCTGCGCGCAGGGATGGGCTATCTCGGTGCCAGAACGCTCGAGGAGCTGCGCGCAAATGCTCAGTTCATCCGCATCTCGCCGGCGTCGATGAGCGAAAGCCACGCCCACGGCGTGCGCATCACCCGCGAGAGCCCGAACTATCCCGGCGCCGTCTAGGTCCGGCGCCGCGGAAGACCGTCGAGAGGGAAGGAGCCCCGGCAATGTCGGTGTCGAGCTTGCTGTTGCCGGTGTTCGTGCAGATCGCGCTCACGTTCGCCATCATGTTCTGGATGGGCGTTCTGCGGCGGCGGGCGCTCAGCTCGGGTGTCGTGAAGGAGCACGAGATCGCGCTGCGCCAGCCGAACTGGCCACCGCGCGCGCTGCAGGTGGCGAACAGCTTTCACAATCAGCTCGAGCTGCCGGTGCTGTTCTATCTCTTGGTGGCGTTCATCCTGATCACCTCCACGAACAGCTTGATCTTCGTCGTGCTGGCCTGGGTGTTCGTCCTCTCGCGCCTCGTGCACGCCTACATCCACACCGGCACGAATGACGTCGTGCCGCGTTCCATGGCGCTGGGCGTCGGGGCCATCGCGCTCGTCGCCATGTGGGCGATTTTCGCCGTCCGCATTCTTGCGTCCGGAGCCTGATGCATGCGCACAGGGGCGCGGATCGCGGCGGCCGCCGAAGTTCTGGACGACATCCTGAACCGCCACCGGCCGGCGGCCACGGCGCTTTCCGATTGGGGCCGGGCGCACCGCTTTGCCGGGTCGGGTGACCGCGCCGCCATCGGCACGCTGGTGTTCGATGCTCTCCGGCGACGCCTTTCGATCGCCGCGCGCATGGGTGCCGATGTGCCGCGTGCGCTTGCGCTCGGCGCGGCACCGCGGGCACTGGGAGTCACGGCGGAGGCGGTTGCCGCTTCGGCCGATGGCTCCGAGCATGCGCTCTCGCCGCTTTCGGAGGTCGAGCTCAAAGGGCTGTTCGCACAGTTGCCCTCCGGAGCCCCGACGCATGTGGCCGCCGACGTTCCCGAATGGCTGTGGCCGGCGTTCGAGCGCGCGTTCGGCGCGCAGGCCGCAGCGGAAGGCGCGGCACTTTCCGAGCGCGCACCCATCGATCTGCGGGTCAACACGCTGAAGGCGACGCGCGAGAAGGTGCTGAAGGCGCTGGACCGCTACGGCGCACAGGCGACGGTGCACGCGCCGGCCGGCGTGCGTGTGCCGGCGCCCGAGGGGGCCGGCAAGGCGCCGCACCTCGAAGCGGAGACGGCACACGGCAAGGGCTGGTTCGAGGTGCAGGACGAGGGCTCGCAGATCGCGGCGCTGCTCGCCGGTGCGGGACCGCGCATGCAGGTGCTGGATCTGTGCGCGGGCGCGGGCGGCAAGACCCTCGCCCTCGCGGCTGCGATGCAGAACACCGGCCAGATCTACGCCTACGATTCCGACAAGCGGCAGCTCCGGCCGATCTTCGAGCGGCTGAAGCGCGCCGGAGCGCGCAATGTGCAGGTGCTGGACGCGGGCGACGAAACCGCGCTCAAGGCGCTGGGGGCTCGCTTCGATCTTGTTCTCGTCGATGCCCCCTGCACAGGCTCGGGGACCTGGCGGCGCAAGCCAGATGCCAAGTGGCGGCTGAAGCCAGCCAACCTTACCGAGCGGCAGGCCGACCAGAAGCGCGTGCTGGACCTTGGCGCGGAACTGGCAAAACCCGGCGGCGCGCTCCTCTACGTGACGTGCTCGGTGTTGCCGGAGGAGAACCGCGAGCAGGTGGAGGCCTTCCTGGCGCGCCATCCCGACTATGCGCTGGAGCCGATTACCGGGGTTTGGGAGGCGCGCGTGGGCGGCCCCGTGCCCGCCTCGGCCGACGGCCGGATCGACACGCTGCAGCTCACGCCCGCACAGCACGGCACGGACGGTTTCTTCATCGCGTTAATGCGCCGACACAATCGTTGATCGCGCAGCAGGCCTCCAGCGGCGGAAAATTCGGGGCCGCCTCTTGCAAAGACGCAATTGGCCAATAAGTTCGCCCTCTATTGAGGCCACAGGGGCCTTGCAATAGTTCGGCCGATCGCCGGCTGAAGGGGGCGTAAAAAGCCCCGGGTCAGAGCGCGGCCCTTTGAGGACATACGTCCATCATGGCACCTGTTGCCAAGGCGAAGCGCCCAAAGCGCATAGCGCCGCGTTCGTGCCTCGGTCCGGTTGCGGATCTCGAAGCGCATCTTCCCGCCGAGTGGTGGCGTAAGCTCTTCAACGCTCTCTACGTGAAGACCGACGGCGACGTCGTCGAGAACGTGGAGAACACGCGCCGCGAGGTCGATTTCATTTTGGCGGCGGCGCCCGTGCAGTCGCACAGCCAGATCCTCGATCTGTGCTGCGGGCAGGGACGTCACTGCCTCGAACTCGCCCGTCGCGGCTTCAGGAACGTGACGGGCGTCGACCGCTCGCGCTATCTCGTGCGCCTCGCCAAGAAGCGCGCGCAGAACGAGCGGCTGCATGTCGTGTTCAAGGAAGGGGATGCGCGCAATCCGCGCCTCACCGAGTCGAGCTTCGACTGCGTTGCCATCATGGGCAACTCATTCGGCTACTTCTCGAACAAGCAGGACGACGAGAAGGTTCTGACGACCGTCGGCAAGCTGCTGCGGCCATCGGGCCAGCTCGTGCTCGACATCACCGACGGCGCCTACATGGCCGACCACTTCGAGCGCCGCTCCTGGGAGTGGATCGACGAGCACCACTTCGTGTGCCGCGAGCGTTCCCTTTCCAGCGACCGGGAGCGTCTGATCTCGCGCGAGGTGATCGTGCACGACGAGCTCGGCGTGATTGCCGATCAGTTCTACGCCGAGCGGCTTTATACGCGCGAGAGCATCGCCAAGCTCCTGGAGAAGACGGGCTTCCGGAACGTGCGCCACCACGGTAGCGCGGAGGCACTGTCGGACCGTGACCAGGACCTCGGCATGATGGCGCGGCGGATCCTGCTTTCCGCGGACGCCCCGGCCATCAAGCGCAAGCCGCGCGGCAAGGTGCACAGCATCGATGTCACCGTCGTCATGGGTGATCCGCGGCTGCCGGATACGGTGAAGCGCGGCGGCGCTTTCCAGGCGGAGGACTACGAGACCATCCGCCGGCTCAAGGACGCGCTGTCGGAGCTGCAAGGCTTCCGCTTCCGTTATCTCGACAATCACGCAACGCTCGACCGCGACCTGTCGGAGCTGCGTACCGATCTGGTGTTCAACCTCTGCGACGAAGGTCTCAACAACGATCCGTTCAAGGAGCTGCACGTTCCGGCGATGCTGGAGGCGCTCGACCTGCCATATACGGGCTCCGGGCCGCCCGCGCTCGCCGCCTGCTACGACAAGGGCCTCGTGCGCGCCGTCGCAATGACGCTCGACGTGCCGGTGCCGCTCGAAACCTACGTGCGCCCCGGCGACCAGGGCGCCACGCTGC
>DASRYA010000002.1:0-17505 GCA_035687305.1 Hyphomicrobium sp.
CGGCGCGCCATACTGGAACGCACGGTAAAGACCGCCGAAGCGCGCCTCGACGTCCGCCTGCGACAGGCCGGTGATCTCGAAGGCCTTCACCATCGTATCGGGGCGGTGGTTACGGATCGAGCCCGAGGCGATCTCATAGCCGTTGCAGACGATGTCGTACTGGTAGGCCTTGATGTCGAGACGCTCCTCGTCGGAGGCAGCGCTTTCCAGCGTTTCGAGCCCGCCCTGGGGCATCGAGAACGGGTTGTGCGAGAAGTCGATCTTCTTTTCGTCTTCGTTCCACTCGTAGAAGGGGAAGTCGACGATCCAGGCGAGCGCGAACTTCGACTGGTCGACGAGCTTCAATTCCTCGCCGATGCGCGTGCGCGCCTCGCCCGCGAAGCGGTAGAACCGCGCGGGGTTGCCGGCCGCGAAGAAGACGGCGTCGCCCTCCTTGAGGCCGAGCTGCTCGCGGATCGCGTCGGCGCGCTCCGGGCCGAGGTTCTTGCCGACGGGGCCGGCTGCCTCGCCTTCACGGAAGAAGATGTAGGCAAGGCCCGGCTGGCCTTCACCCTGCGCCCAGCCGTTCATGCGGTCGCAGAACGCACGCGAGCCGCCGCCGGGCGCGGGGATGGCCCATACGCGCACCTTGGGATCTTTCTCGATCATGCCGGCGAAGATCTTGAAGCCGGAGCCGCGGAAGTGCTCCGTCACGTCCTGCATCTCGATCGGGTTGCGCAGGTCGGGCTTGTCGCTGCCGTACTTCGCGATCGCTTCGCTATAGGGGATGCGCGGCCAGCCGTGGGTGACGGATTTCTTCTCGCCGGTGATCGCGGCAAATTCCTCGAACACGCCGGTGATGACGGGCTCCATCTTGTTGAACACGTCTTCCTGGGTGACGAAGCTCATCTCGACGTCGAGCTGATAAAATTCGCCCGGCAGGCGATCGGCGCGCGGGTCCTCGTCGCGGAAGCAGGGTGCGATCTGGAAGTAACGGTCGAAGCCCGAGACCATCAGCAGCTGTTTATAGATCTGCGGCGCCTGCGGCAGGGCGTAGAACTTTCCTGCATGGATGCGCGAAGGCACGAGGAAGTCCCGCGCGCCCTCGGGCGAGGACGCGGTGAGGATCGGTGTCGAGAACTCGAAGAACGCTGCTTCCGTCATGCGCTTGCGGATCGATGCGATGATCGCCAGCCGCTGCATGATGTTCTTGTGCAGCGTCTCGCGGCGCAGATCGAGGAAGCGATATTGCAGGCGCAGATCTTCCGGATAGTCGGGCTCGCCGAACACCGGAACCGGCAGCTCCTTCGCCTGCGAAAGCACTTCGATCTCGCCCGCGAACAGCTCGACCTCGCCCGTCGGCAGCTCGGCGTTCACCGTGCCTTCGGGCCGCTTGCGCACGGTGCCGTCGACGCGGATCACCCACTCGGAGCGCACGGCCTCGGCCGTCTTGAAGGCGGGGCTGTCCGGATCGGCCACAACCTGCGTGATGCCATAGTGGTCGCGCAGATCGATGAACAGGAGACCACCGTGGTCGCGCACGCGGTGCACCCAGCCGGAGAGACGCGCCGTGCTGCCGATGTCGGTTGCCCGCAAGGCGCCGCACGTGTGCGAGCGATAGCGGTGCAGGGCACCGGCCGGCGCACCCGCAGCAGCAGATTCCGCCCTTTCAGACTTACCTTGAGCTTTCGCCTCAGCCATCTTTTCGCAGTCCCGCCATGCAGCTGTGCGCAACGGCAGCCGGTACGGTCAGCACCGGCTGCAATTACACATTAATTCTCTATTCGCGCGGGAAAAGCGCATGACCTCAACAGGTTGTCAAGGACGAGGGCTACCGGGGCAACGGGACATCGTGCACCGCGCGCCGAACAGGTCCGGCCCCACGCCCCCGCCGAGGCGGAATGACGTTGCATTCTCTCCGGTTAGCGCCGTTGCGCCTTCCGAGGATGGATCAGGTCCGGTTATCCTTTATCGCCTGCGCAACCTTCGTAGCCTGCGATACGCTACCAATTTGGCTACCGGGGATGATCCGGCGGCGACGGGTGCGGGGAATCGGCTCCATGCCTTCGTTCGCCGTCCGGCTCGGCGGCTTCATCGTCTCGAAGCCAGCGCTGCGGTGCAGCGCCAAGGCCCGGCGGGCTGCCTCCACTTGCGCCGTGCGTGCCTCCAGGGCGCGCACGCGACCCAGCTCCCTGTTGACGCGCTTCAGGGCACTGGCGAGCGCCTGCTTGCGCTTCAGCGGCTGATCGGTGGACCCTGGAAACGATTTTCCGCGTGGCTCGGCTTTGCCCTTCGCCTCGCGCTGGCGCTGGCGAACGAGCGTGCGCACCTTGCTGCGCTCCTCCCGGAGCTGTTTCTTCAGCGCCCGCAGCTCCTTCGCATCGGCGTCATAGATTGCGGGATGGTGCGTCTTGTCGACGAGCTCGAGCTGCTCGCGGGTCAACACGCTGCGTTCGGTGGCGCGGGTCTGGGCCATTTCGATCCTCCGTTCGGCAGTGGCGGATAGACCATAGCGGAGCCGTGGAGCGTTTGCGCGCAGTCCACGCGATCAATCTTGCTCAAATCTAAGGGCGATTGGAGCAAAGCGGCACGTCCGGGCCTCCGCTAGGGCACCGGCTTCAAACGCGGGCGCCGCGCAGCGCATCGGTGGCGTCGACCGCCACGGCGTTAAGACGGCTGAACGGCAGCACCCGCGGTTGATCAACGCCCGCAAACGCCGTCAGATCCAGCCGGCTGAAATTCAGGCTGCCATAGCCGCGCACCAGGAGAAGACGGCGGTCGAGATCGGCAAGGCTCGTCCAGCACGAGTATTCGGTCGCGTAGGGCTCGCTGCCGTTCGCGCCGAGGCCTGGCACTTCGAGGTGCCCGCCCCCGCCATCGGGATAGTCGATGGTGATGCCGCGCGGCCGGTCGAAGTTGTTCATGATGTGTGCGAGCGTCGTCAGCGCGCCGTCCGGTGTTGGCGCTTTTTCGGCGTATTGTGCGTAGTAAACCGCGCGTACGAAGCGTCCCACGGACGTGTTGGAAGCGGGAAGCCCCGCTGTCGCAATTCCCGAATCGGGCTGCACCGCTTCATAGGCACCGAACGTTGCGCTCGAACGATCCACATTGCTGAGGAAAGTGTAGTTGTCGAGGTTGGTGAGATGCCAACTGAATTGCGGACCGTTCGTCATCACGCCGACGGGATTGTCGTAGACCGACATGACGCCGCGATGGAACTCGATCACGAGCGAGGCACCCGAGGCGTCGTGCACGACATAGTGAAACGGCGAGACGGCGCCGCCGAGAATAGGCAGCGCCTGCAGCATCAACGGCTGATCGGCGAGCGCGGCCTTCACCTCCGCGACGGTCGAAAACTGACCGAGGGCCCAGCTTCCGAGATCGGAAGCGGAAAGCACGCTTCGACCCTGTGCAATCTGTGGCTGCGCGCCGGCGGCGGCGGGATAGGAAAGGAGGCTGAAAGTCAGCCCCCTATCATTGAGGCCCTCTAGAACCTTCAATTCGGCGGGCGATGGCTCGGCGCCGGGCTTCGGTAGGTGCGCCGGCATCGTGACGGCGAAGAAGGCGTTCTTCGCCGTGTATTCGAGCGCGGCGTAACCGGGAATGTGCGAGGTGAAGAGGAAGCCGGCGGGAAAGAACGCGAGCCGATACGGAAGATCGATCGAAAGCTCCAGGGTGCGCCCGAAGTAGACCTTGCCCGCGGCATCCCGGTAGCTCAGCGATGTGCACATAACCGTCCGTTTCTCCCATGCAGATGCGCGGCAGGAACGATCTGCCGGTGGAAATGCGAAGGGACACGCTTGCCGGTTAAATAATCGTGGCCGGACCGGCGCGGAAAAGCACCGCTGCCATGCCGCCTTCAGCGCGCGTTTGCCGGCGGGAGCGGGTCGGGAAAGGCGAGCACGTCGCCGGTGTAGGTCTCCGTCACCTGGCTGATTGGGGTGCCGTCCGGCAGCACCAGCACCGCGCGGTGCTGCAAGACCTCGTGCGGAATTTGCAGCGTGCCGTCGCTGGGCAGCGGCGTATTGTCATTCGCCGCGCGCATCTCCCATCCTGCCGGCAGCGGCGACCAGAGCAGCTTTGCCGACAGCGTGCGGCGCTGGAAATTCAGCGGCTTCACCACACGGCCGAACGCGGTGTCGGTGGCGTCGAGCGTCCGGTTCATTTCCGCCGTGAGCCGCGAAGGCACGTACCAGTTCTCCGCTTCGGAGAGCACGTGCTCTCCGCACTTCAATCGCACGCGGCGGAAACGGACGGGCTCATCGGGCCCGACGGCGAGCAGCTTGCGCTGCTCTTCCGTCACCGCGGAATCGGCGCCATCGACGCGCTCCGCAACGATGCGCGCGGGGGAAGCGAGGTTGTGCGTCGCGCACCAGCGATCGAGCGTCAACGTCGCGCTGTCGTTGCTCAAGAGCTCGGCATTGAGGGTTTGCAGCAGCGCAAGCGCTTCGACGCGGGTGGTGTAATCATCACGCCAGGCCGGCGCCGGTGACGGCTCGGCAAAGGCAAGCGACGAAAACGCCGCGAGCGCCAACAGTGGACGCCAGCCGAATAGTCCCAGAGCCGGAACAGCGCGCATCGCTACAGCCAAGTTTCAGATCCACCATTCAGCGCGCGAAGAATGCCCATCGACAACGCTGAAACGGCGGCAGCGTCGCGCGGCAAACGGAGATGCGCTCACTTCGGCCGCTCAATGCAGCGCAGGACGCGGCGCTTCGGTAATCTCGGAGCTCTGCTCCTGGATTTGCTCGGCGAGCGCCTGCGCGACCTCGAGCTCGATCGCATAGGGTGCTTCGTCGTCGAACCGCAGCAGCACCATGCGCTCTCCCGTCGCGTGGCCCACCGCGCACGTCTTCGGCAGCCGGGTCATCTCCGCGCCCCCAGTCCGCGGCTGTGCCGCCGCGAGCGTCTCCAGCACGGGCACAAGGTCCGCCGCGATCGCCGATGGAATGCTGATCGCATATTCCTGACCGTCGGCGTCACGGAACGTCAGCTCGAACCGACGCCGGTCCTGCGAGACCGTCGTATCGGTGAGCATGGTGGCTTGAAACGTTTTCATCGCTGACCCCCCAGTCAAGCGCCCGTGCCCATTGTGGAATCGAGTCGAGACCGCTCACAAGGGGCTTGGCCGCCAGGGGGCAATAATCCGCCGGCCCTGTGCCCAAAAAGAATAGCGCGGCCGAAGCCGCGCCATATTTGGGCAAATTGCCTCGGTCTAGGAGCGGCTTAGCCAGTCGTCCACGTCCCGCTTCACCTGGTCCTTGGCATGCCCGTAGCGCGCCTGGATCTTGCCCTCGAGCTGCTCACGGTTGCCGTTGATCTGGCTGATGTCGTCGTCAGTGAGCTTACCCCACTGCTCCTTAACCTTGCCGGTGAACTGCTTCCAGTTACCTTCGACGCGATCCCAATTCATCGCTTTCGTCCTCCGTATTACACACGGGGCCATAACGCGCCGGACGCATCGGCGTTCCCTCTGCCGGCAAAGCGTGGCCGTTCGGAACAAACCCGGCAATAATGGCTGTCTATGCCGATAGAAGAGGTTGGATCGATGGTGAGCGCATTTGCCGAGCAGCTGCGGGATCCCAACGTGCGGCTCGCATACGTGACGGCTGGCATGGTGCTCATGGTGGTGCCGATGCTGTGGCTCAGCATCTGGTATCACCGCAACATCGGCAGCTCGCCCGGCGGACGCGCGCTCATGCAGCGCCAGGCCAAAAGCCAGCCGCTGACGGGAACGTTCCGCGGCGTGGGCGATGCGATCCCGATCATGCGCGACATCTCGGCCGGACGGTATGGCCAGCACGCGAGGAAACTGCAACGGCGCGTCTACTTGGTGGCGGGCGTGTGGCTTGCCGTGCAGATCGTCTACTTCGGGCTGCTCTTTTGGGCGGACGAACTCAATCGCGTCACGCCGCTCTAGATCGCACACCATCACCGGCGCGACGACACTCAGCTTCGGCCAATTGAGACGGTTCTCGGCGCGGAATGCACCGGAGACCACGATCAAAGATCAATGCTGGCCGAAGAGCAAATCGCACACCGGGCTGGCTACGCAATTTGGCGAAGCGCAGCCATCCCGATGCCCGTGCGTTCGCATCAATGCTTATTGTGCGGGGAGCGGTCCGAAGTCTTGCCGCTCTTGGTCCTGTCGACCTGGTTTTCAGGTGTCGCCGTATACTTTTGCGGCGTGCGGTTCGAGGTGGCGTTGCCAGGCTCCTGGTTCGAGGCCGCACCCGGCGCGTTCGCCTCGGGAGTACCGCCTTTAGCGCCGGCAGCATTGGCAATTGCGTGTGGCGCCGCCACCGAAAGTGCGGCGACGGCAGCGATTGCTAAAACCCTATTCATAACTTTTCTCCTTGTCTCTCTCGCATGCAGCTAACGCAGCGGGAAAGACAAGGTTCGTGCGTGCACTGACGTCGCGCGGGCGCGAGAGCTATTCTTCGCGCTCCTAAAGTGCTTGTGCAGCCGCGAGCAAAAGGCCGCCGACGATAGCGAGATTGGAAATACACACGTTGTGAAGCGCCTCGCGCGCTTCGCCCGCCGGCATGTCCCAGAAATTGGCCATGACGTAGGAAGCGAGCACGGTGAACAGCGCAAGACCCAGCGCCGCCGGCACGACGGCGACGCCCATCATGAGGCAGACGCCGCCCAAAATTTCGAGAACGCTCGCGGCGTAAAGCGCCAGGCGCGGCTGAGGGATGCCACGGGCAGCGAGCACCGGAACAATCTTTTCCGAAACGGGTCCGAAGTGTGTGAGGCCGGCAAAGACATACAGACCGCCGATGAGGAGCTGTCCGAGGGCGATGAGGATACTGGGCAGGTTGAATTCCATGGGATGATCCGCTGTCGCTGGGATGGTGATGGAGACTGAGCGCGGCGCGACGATAAACACCGGACGTGTGAAGTCGAGACTGCCGATCGGAAAACCGGTGCCTTCTACTTATCGTGCTTCTTATCGGAAAACCGGTGCCCACTTTTCCGGAAGCACTTCTTTGCCCGTGCTTCTGATCGGAAAACCGGTGACCACTTTTCCGGAAGCACTCTCTACCTACCGTGCTTCTGATCGGAAAACCGGCGTCCACTTTTCCGGAAGCACTCTGGCTTCGCCGCCTCTCCCGCGCTGCATCCACGGACAGTCATCCCGGCGAAGGCCGGGATCCACGCAAGTTTCGCGAAAGCGTGGCAGATGTTTCGTGCTGCTGCTAAGGGCAACAGGCATCGACTGGCGTGGATGGCGGCCTGCGCCGCCATGACGGCAGGAGGTGAGCGCTATGTCTCAGCGGCACCCTGACAGCACCCATAGAGGCGTAAACCCGCGAAGCAATGGCTGCTTAGAGCCGTTCCGGTTTAGGTAGAAACCAGAACGGCTCTCGACCATTTGTTTGGTCGTGCCTCTAACCGGAAAACCGGTGCCCACTTTTCCGGAAGCATAGAGACGTCGCGAAGCTGCCGCGCAAGACCGGGCTCAGCGATAGATGTACGTCACCGTAAACGTGCGATCGAGCACCGTGGCGTTCTTGGGCGGGAACGGATACGCCGTCTGGCGCGCGGCGAACATGACGTTGAAATCGAGATCGGGGTTGCCGCCGCTCTTCAACAGCTTCACGTCGGCACGCGAGCCGTTCTCCGAAAGCACGATGCGTACCGTCACGCGGCCGTAGGCGCGCTCCTGCGGCATCGTACGCTGCAGAGCACGGATGACGTTGCGGGCGAACTCGTCGTTCTCGCCCGACTTCGTGATGCCGGGCGGCCGCTGCACGGCGGACCTGCTGCCCGCGTCGGAAGCGGCGGAGCCGCCATCGTAGGGCATGCTGAGGTCGAGGGCGGACGTCTGCGTGCGGCGCTTCGGCGGCTGTTTCGCCTGCTTTTGCACCGGCGGCGCTTTCTTCGCCTCGGCCTTCTTCGGCTCGACCTTCGGCGCTTCGGTCTCCTTGGCCTCCGGCGGCTTTGCCGGCGGTTCTTCGGTCTTCGCCGCATCCGGCGGCTGAGGTGCTTCCTCCTTCGCCACATCGGCAAGCTCGGGCAGCGCCTGGGTGGACGTCTTCGGCGTTTCCTGGGGCTCGGGCTGCGGCGGGGGCGGCGGGGCCTCGGCGACCTCCGGCGTCGGCGGCGGCTCGGGCTGTGCCTGCGGCTCCGGAGGTGGCTGGGCTTCCGCCTGGGGCTGCGGCGGCGGCTGATCGGGCTGGGTGCCGCGCAGCGCCGGCGTCGGCTGCTCCATGCCGGGTGGCGCGGCGGGCGGTGTCGGCGGCGCCATGCTGTCCTTCAGCGTCGCGCCGTCGACGATCTCGACCGCGATGGCATCGGCCGCGCCATCGGGGGTGCCAACCGTGCGCTCGCGTGCGCTGCTGATGCCGACAACCAAAGCAACGTGCACGAGGAAAGCGGCGGCGAGACCCATCCAGAAGGCGCGGTCGCGCTGCGGCTGCAGCCAAGGCTGGTGGTCGCGCTCCGGCGACACGCCGTGCGTTTCCAGCACGATCTCACCAGCGTGCATTCGCCCGCCTGCCCCGAGTTGCTCATCCTGTTCGGCCACGGGTGATGGTGTGGCCGCCGAAAGGGTAGTTGTCCATGCGATCTAGGCATTTTCAACAACGTGGGGGCCGTTGCGGGCCTGCCCGCTTTGCCGCAGCCCATAAAACGGGCATCGCGAAGCGCGAAAAGGGCCCCCGCGGTGCGGGAGCCCTCTCTGAAGCCCGGGAAAACGCGCGCCAATCCGTCAGGGGCTGAGGCTGAGGCCAGCAACCGAGGGGATGTAGGTGGGGTCGAGCAGGTCGGCCAGCTCCCACATCACACGGCGGGCGACAGCGTCCATGGCCGGATCCTTGATCACGAATTCGACGCGACGGTCGTCGGCGTGAGCGATGCCCTTGGAGTAGGGCAGCACCGCACCCGCAGCGCCACGGCCGATGGCGGCGACGCGGTTGGGCGCGAGGCCGGTGGCGATGAGGTAGTCGGCAATCGCCTGGGCGCGGGCCTGGGCCATGGCGCGGTTGGTGAAGCTCGAGCCGGTGCGATCGGAGAAGCCGTGCACCTCGATGCGCATGCCGGGGCAGGACTGCGCAAGGATGGAGAGACGATCCAGCTCGGGCTGCATCTCGGCATCGACCTCGACGCTGTTGGCGAAATAGAGCGGGCCGAACGGCTTGCCCGTCATACGGCACGGCTCGGTGGAGATGTCCCGGCGCAGCCCGCCGTCAATCGCCGCTGGGGCTGGCCGGGTCGGCATAGCCGGGACGGCGATAGCACCGGTCTCCAGCGGGATGTTGTGCTCGGCGCCGGGAGCGGTATAGGCGCCGTGGGCGATGGTCTGGGCGGCACGCTCGCGGGCGACGGCAGCCATCGAGCGGGTCGCTTCGGCGTTGCGGGCCTGGGCGAAATCGTTCTCGAGCTCGGCTGCACAGCGCGGGGTCACGGTGCTGCCCTTGCAGTGGGTGGTCGCGATGGCGACCTCGCTGCGGTTGAGGCTGTCGAAGTTGCAGCCGGCGCTGGAGTAGCCCGCGGTGCGGCACGTGTGAACGACAGCAGCAACCTCACGGGCGCGTTCGGCTTCGCAGCGGGGGCTGGCATCGTTATTGGCGCAATGGGACGTCGCGGCGGCATACTGCATGGCGCGCGTATGGGCGACCGCTGCCAACGAACGCTCGATCTCGGCATTCCGCTCGGCGGCGAAGGCGCGTTCACGTTCCGCGACGCAGCGCGGGCTCGCGTCGTTGCCGGTTTTGCAGTGCGTGACGGCGAGGGCAAGCTCGTGGATGCGCTCGGCCGAGCAGCGGGGGCTCTCGCCGATCCGTGCGCAGTGCGAGGTCATCGCGGCCCACTCTCTGGCACGCACGCGCTCGACGGCGGCCATCGACCGGGCCGCTTCCGCGTTGCGCGCGGCGGCAAAGGCGCGCTCGCGCTCAGCCTTCACGCGCTGCATGGATTCGGCGGCGAGCCGGTTCTGATACGTGGCTGCATGAAGCTCACGCTCGGCAATGCACTTGCTGCGCGTGTCGTCCAGCCCGCAAGGGGCATTGAGGATCGCGACCTGGCGGCGCCGCTCCTCCAGGACTCGATCCATCGAGGCGCGGGCAAGGGCATTCTGGTTGGCCACAAAGCGGCGCGCCCGCTCGGCTTCGGCGGCGGCCATGGAAGCGTCGATGTACTTATTCTGCGCGGTTTCGAACTGACGGCGCTCGGTAGCCTCCGCGACCTTGCGGGCAGCGGCGGCCTCGATGCGGAGCTTCACCACACGGGCCATCGATGCGTCGGCGAGCGCGTTCTGGCGCGCGGCCAGCAGGTTGTCGCGCTCGGCGAGGCAGCGGGGCGCGCTGGAGGAATCGGATTTGCAATGGGTAACGCTGAAGGCCAGCGCGCGGGCGCGCTGAGCGGCAACGCGTGCCATCGAAGCGTCGATCTCGGCATTGCGCGCGAGCGTGAACTCCGCCTCGTCGATGAGGCAGCGAACACTGTCGACGGCGTTGGAACAGGTGGAGGTTTCGGCGGCCAATGCCGGTATGGCTAAGGGCGCCAGAAGTAACGGGAAAAGCGGACGCAGCATACGCATGACGGGGTCCTCGGGCTGAACGGCTGGCTAAGGCGCGCTGAAAAGACCCAAGTAAATTGAAGCTATTTTGCTTAAAATTCAGTGCTCTAAATAACTAAGCTCACACCAAAAAACGCATCAAAACAGGACGAATGCGTGGTAATTCGGCGTTGCGCCGCGTCGCTTCGCCGAAGCGATTTTCAAATTGGAAAACCGTGCGCTCGATACGCGCCTTCACACGCACGCGTTCGACGGCAACTGCTCCGGCACATGGATGGCCCATCGAGGGGCTACTGCGGCGGCTTCTCGATCGAATTGTAGGCGCAGCCCGCGGATTGCCGGCGCACGGGCGTCGTCGGCACGATTGCCGCGAGTGCGCTGCGGGATGCGCTGCCCATCCCTACTCGTTCAGGAATCTGCGCCAGGTGCGGCCATTGGAGCGCGCCTCGGCCCGATTTTCCCGGCATCACCCCCGCGACAAATTCCATTCTATGCGCTATATCCGCCTCACATGCGTATCGTCACCTCTTCTCAAGACCTCACCCAAGCCATAGGGCGTCTTTCGGCCAGCGATTTCGTTACGGTCGATACCGAGTTCCTGCGCGAATCGACGTTCTGGCCGCAGCTGTGCCTCATCCAGATCGCCTCCCCCGGGGAAGCGATGATCATCGACCCGATGGCGGCAGGCATCGACCTCGCGCCGTTCTGGGAGCTGATGGGCAACGACCGGGTCACCAAGGTCTTCCACGCCGCCCGGCAGGACATCGAGATCGTCTACGCGCGCGCCGGCCTCGTCCCGCGCCCCGTTTTCGATACGCAGGTCGCGGCCATGGTGTGCGGCTTCGGCGAGAGCGTCTCGTACGTCAACCTCGTCAAGAACGTAACCGGCGTCGATATCGACAAGTCATCGCGCTTCACCGACTGGAGCCGGCGGCCGCTGTCGGAAAAGCAGCTCGAATATGCGCTCGGCGACGTGACGCACCTGCGCGACGTCTACCTCCATCTCAAGGCCGACATCGACCGGGCCGGCCGCGCCGACTGGCTCAACGAGGAGATGGCCGTCCTCACGGATCCGAAGACCTACGCATCGCATCCCGAGGAAGCCTGGCAGCGGCTCAAACTGCGCGTGAAGAACCGCAAGGCGCTCGCGGTGCTGATGGAGCTCGCGGCCTGGCGCGAGCGGATGGCGCAATCGCAGGACGTGCCGCGCTCGCGGGTGCTGCGCGACGAGGCGCTGTACGACATCGCCAATCAGGCGCCGACGTCGGCGGAGCAGCTCAGCCAGCTGCGCACGCTCAGCGAAGGGTTCTCCCGTTCGGCGCGCGCGCGGGACATCATCGAGGCGGTGAAGCTCGGCCTGGCTCGCGATGTCAAAAGCGTGCCGCCCATCGCGCGGGGCGCGCAGCTTTCAGCGGAGAGCACCGCGCTCATCGAGCTGTTGCGGGTGCTGCTGAAGGCTTCCGCCGCGCGCCATCGCGTGGCGCCGAAATTGATCGCCGGGTCGGAGGATCTGGAGCGTATCGCCACCGAGGCGGAGCCGGATATCCCTGCGCTCAAGGGCTGGCGGCGGCGTCTCTTCGGCGAGGATGCCCTGCGCCTCAAGCGCGGCGAGATCGCACTGACGCTCTCGGGCAGCGAGGTGGTGCCCATCGCGACGGTGAAGCCGAGCCGCGAAGCCGCGCAGTAAGCCGCAGCCGCCGCACCGCAGCTCGTCCAGAATACGCCGTCCGAGCCACCGATGCGCGTGCATCGGGATGAAGGCTCAGCGTCGCTTCGGCAACGCAGAGTGCGCGCGAGGCAGTGATGCGCGGGTTATTTGCGGCCGGGATCGTAGCTGTTCTTCTGGCGCCACTCGGAGAAGAAGTAGGCGAGCGTGTCGTCGATCTTCTCGGGCAGCACGAGGCGCACCGTCACGAGCTGATCGCCCGCCTCCGCGCGCCCGGCGCTCTTGACGCCCTTTCCTTTGAGGCGGAACACGCGCCCCGAACTCGTGCCTTTCGGCACCGTGAGCTGCACACGTCCCGTAACGGTCGGCACTTCCACCTTTGCGCCCAGCACCGCCTCGTCGATCGTGATCGGCACTTCCAGGAGAATGTCGTCGTCCTCGCGCCGGAAGTACGGATGGGGGCGAACGCGGATCTCGACGAGGGCGTCGCCCGGCTCCGCGCCGCCGGCACCGCGCTGACCCTTGCCCTTGAGACGGAGCACCTGGCCATCCGAAACGCCGGCCGGAACGTTGAGATCGAGGGTGCCGCCCGCGGGCAGGGTTACGCGCTTCGTCACGCCCACGGCGGCTTCGAGGAAATCGACCTCGAGCGTGTAGCGCACGTCCTGGCCCTTGGCGGTGAAGTTCGTCCGCGGTCCGGCGCGCGTGGAGGCGCCGAAGATATCGGAGAAGATATCGCCGAAGCCGAACTCCTCGAAACCGGCGCCGCCCGCACCCGCGCCCGCATTGGCGCGGGCACCGCGGGCATAGTGGCGGAAACCATTGTGGCGAGGCTCGCCGCGGCCGTCGATCTCGCCGCGGTCGAAGGCGCTGCGCTTCTGAGGATCGCCGAGGATCTCGTAGGCCGAGGTCACCTTCTTGAAGCGTTCCTCGGTGCCCTTGGAAATATCGGGATGCAGCTCCTTGGCGAGCTTGCGGAAGGCCCGGCGGACGTCTTCATCGGAGGCGTTCCTGGTGACGCCGAGGACGGCGTACGGATCATCGGCCATTGCGTTAGCGTCCTAACCCCAACGCCGACCCCCTCAGGCCAGCCCGGCGCAGTTTATCAGGAAATAAGGCGGCCGCAGGCCGCCCACAACGGCTACCCACTTCGGCGTGCGGGACTGTGGAGGGACGTCTGCGTGCCGCAGGGGGAGGATTTGCACACACTTTTTGCGTCTCGTGAACGGGAGATTCGGCCGCGCCTCTAGAAACGCCCGCCAGCGCTCGTCATCGACCGATGCGGATTTCGGGTTGTTTCTCGACGAGCTGGGCCAATACCTCGAAGCGGCGGCGCAGGCGTTCGCCGTCCAGCCCCGCATAGGCCTTCGGAATGGTCAGCACAAGCTTGTCGCCCTCATAGGAAAGGGGCGTGTCGTCGATGACGCCGGGCATACCGACCGACAGCATGTGGGCGGTACGGATGGCAGCGGCGACGATGCGCGCACGTTTCAGCGCCCGTTTGGACACGAGCCCCTTGAGACGTTCGGACAGCTCGGCCGTCTGCTCCTGGCTGGCGCCGGCATGGCGATAGAAGATGGCGAGGGCCATGAAGACACGGCCGGGGTGGTCAATGCCCGCGAGCCCGGCATGGGCAAGCAGGTTGAGGCTCTGCTCGCCCCGGTAGTCGGGGTGCTCGCGCCAGCCGATGTCGGAGACGAGGCAGGCGGCGAAGCGCATGCGCCGCTCTTCCGGGGTTTCCTTCGGGCCCGGCGGCTCGAAGATCGGATCGGTCCATTTGCACAGCTCCCAGGCGTGCTCGACCGAGCGGGAACGCACGCTGGCGTACTCGGCGCAGAACGAAAGCAACGGGTCTTTGCTGCGCTCGTGGGGCGGCAGCAGCGAATAGATGAGCCCCTCGCGCACGCCAAAAACCGAGAAGACGACCTGGCTGGGATTGAGCGCCTTCAGGAGACGCTCGAGAACCAGCGCACCGAACGGCACCACCTCGCGGCGCGCCTTGGCAAGCTCCGCAAAGCCGGCGAGGCCGTTGAGCTTCTTGGTCTTCCGCAGGAACTCGCAGAAGGCGATCGTCTCGGAGGTGGGGATCGCATAGCCGTGCGTAACGCGCAGCGGATAGCGCATCTGCTCCATATGCAGCCGCGCGATGGCGCGCCAGGTTCCACCAACGGCGAAGAACGGGCGTCCGGCGCCTTCGGCGAGCCAGGGCACCCGGGCGACCGCCTCGTCGATCGGCTGCTGGGCTTTCTCGATCTTGTTGCCGGTGGCGCCGATGAGGCGAAGTCCGCCGACGGGGAGCGTGATCGCGTGCTTCA
The DNA here is from genome assembly GCA_035687305.1 of Hyphomicrobium sp. Lineage (GTDB taxonomy): Bacteria > Pseudomonadota > Alphaproteobacteria > Rhizobiales > Hyphomicrobiaceae > Hyphomicrobium_A. The sequence continues at coordinate 14,486 of DASRYA010000002.1, forward strand.
TTTCGCCGGGGGCGATGTCGATCAGCTCCAGGCTGCCGCCGCCAAGGTCACCCGCAACGCCGTCGGGCTCGACGAAGCCCATCATGATGCCCTGGGCGACCAGCCGGGCCTCACGCTCGCCGGAGATCACCTCGACGGGTATGCCGAGCGCCTTTTCAGCGCGGGCGATGAACTCCTTGCCGTCCTCGGCCTCACGCACCGCCGCGGTTGCGAATGCGTGCAGATTTTTCACGCCGAGGATCCGCGTGATCGCCCGGAAGCGCGACAGCGCCGCCAGCGAACGCTCGACGGCTTCCTTGCCCAGATGCCCCGTCGAAGCGATGTCGCGACCGAGGCCGCACAGCACCTTCTCGTTGAAGAGAGGTGTCGGCGCGCGAATGGCGCCCTCGTACACGACGAGACGTACGGAGTTGGACCCGATATCGACGACGCCGATGGGCTCCAGCTCGTGAGCTCGGCCATGTTCGCCGAACAGTCGCTCCAAGCTCGTCAAGTGCGGCCTCTATTTTGACGTCAGTCTTTGGTGAGCAAGCTGAAGCGGGGCGGGAAGTTCTCCTTGAGCGCCTGTCCTCGACCCGAAAGCGACGGGTTGGTGAGGAAGTACTGATGGGCGTTGAAGGCTTCCTCTCCCTTCGCCGGATGAATGCGCTCCGATGAGCCGTCCGGCTTTATGCTCCAGCTCTGCTGGTTGTCCTTGAGGTTGGCGACCATGATCTGATCGAGCACCTGCTCGTGCACGGTAGGGTTCATGATCGGCACCATCGCCTCGACGCGACGATCGAGATTACGCGGCATCATATCGGCGGAGCTGATGTAGACGGCAGCCTTCGGGGATGGCAACCCCTGACCGCGTCCAAAACAGTAAATGCGTGCGTGCTCGAGGAAACGGCCCACGATGCTCTTGACGCGAATATTCTCCGATAGGCCAGGGATTCCCGGCCTGAGGCAGCATACGCCGCGCACGACGAGGTCGATCTCGACGCCGGCCTGGCTCGCCTCATAGAGCGTCGTGATGATCTGGCTGTCGACGAGCGCGTTCATTTTCATCCAGATCGCGGCGGGGCGGCCCGCCTTGGCGTGCTCGATCTCTTCGCGGATGTGCGCAACGATTCGATGACGGATGCCGTGCGGGCTCGCGGCCATGGCTTCGAGCTCGGCGGGCTCACCGTAGCCGGTGACGAAGTTCAGGATGCGCGTCACGTCGCGCGCGATCGCGGGGTCGGTCGTGAAGAGCGACAGGTCGGTGTAAACGCGCGCGGTCTGCGGGTGATAGTTGCCTGTGCCGATGTGGCAGTAGCTCGTCAGCTCGGTGCCTTCGCGGCGCACGATCATGCCGAGCTTGGCGTGCGTCTTCAGCTCGATGAAACCGTAGACCACATGCACGCCCGCGTTTTCCAGATCGCGCGCCCAACGGATGTTGGCGGCTTCATCGAAACGCGCCTTCAGCTCCACGACGGCGGTCACGGACTTGCCGGCTTCGACGGCCTCCTTGAGAGCCTGCACGATGGGGCTGTCGCGCGAGGTACGGTAGAGCGTCCACTTGATGGCCATGACGTTCGGATCGGCCACCGCCTGGCGCAGGAACTGCACCACCACGTCGAAGGATTCGTACGGGTGGTGGACGACGAGATCCTTCTTGCGGATCGCAGCGAAGCAGTCGCCGTTGAATTCGCGGATGCGCTCGGGAAAGCGGCTGTTGAAGGGCTTGAACAGCAGATCGGGGCGGTCGGGCACGATGAGCTGCGCGGTGTCGGCGAGGGCGAGCAGTCCGTCCTTTATGAAGACGGAATCTTCGCCGACCTCCAGCTCCTCGATGACGAACTTCTTCAGCCGGTTCGGCATCGACGCTTCGAGCTCGAGGCGGATCACGTGGCCGCGGCGGCGGCGCTTCAAAGCCGATTCGAATGAGCGCACCAGATCCTCGGCCTCTTCCTGGATCTCGATGTCGCTATCTCGCAGCACCCGGAACGCACCCTGACTTTTAATCAGGAAGCCAGGGAACAGCTCGGAGATGAAAAGGCCGATCAGCGTCTCGAGGCGGATGAAGCGCAGCTCCTTGTCCTCGGGATCGTGCGCGCCGAGGCGAATGAAGCGCTCGAGCTGGCCCGGAATGGGAATGAGACCATTCATCGCCTTCTGGTCGCTCTCGCGCTGCATCTCTACGGCGACGGTGAGGCCCTTGTTGAGAATGAAGGGGAACGGGTGCGCAGGATCCACCGCAATCGGCGTGAGGATCGGGAACATGTGCGTCAGGAAGAGGCGCTGCAGCCATCCCCTGTCGCTGGGTTTCAGATCGTCGGGCCCCAGGATCTGGATGCCGGCCTCGGCCATCTCCCCTTTCAGCGCGCGCCAGCATGCCTGCTTGTCGGCGACGAGACCGGCGGCGAAGCGATTGATGGTGCGCAGCTGCTGGGACGGCGTCAGGCCGTCCTGCGAAAGCGTCTGCACGCGCGCGGCGACCTGACCGTAAATGCCGGCAACGCGCACCATATAAAATTCGTCGAGATTTGAAGCTGAGATTGAGAGAAAGCGCAGACGCTCCAGCAGCGGGTGGCGCTCGTTCTGCGCCTCCTCGAGCACACGGCGGTTGAACTGAAGCCAGGACAGCTCGCGATTGTAGAAGCGATCCGGTCCCTGGGGCGGCGGCGTGATTTCCTCGTTTATTACGACTGCCTTGTCCGGCACCTTGTTCCTCGCACTCGCCATCTCGCCATCCCCGATCGCAATCCGCCCACCGGGCGACGACGACACCGTAGGTCACAAATATGACATGTAAGCCACGAACCCCGTGCCAAACCTATTTATTCACGGGTCTCATCCAGGCTTGCGAGCACCTCAGCGACCAAGGGCCGCGTCACCTTACGGTGTTTCGATAACGCCAGTCGATCCGCCGCCGCGACAATCTGGCTGGCGGCCGCCATCGAACGCTCCATACGCAGGCTGAGATAGTCGATGACGGGCGGTTCGACATTGAGCTGGCGATCGGCGAACAGCTTCACAAGAACCGCCTTCAGCAATGG
>DASRYA010000003.1:0-3010 GCA_035687305.1 Hyphomicrobium sp.
AAGGCACCGCGTCATTTTAGTTTTTATGCGGCGCTTTCACGCCCCGTCGCGCAGAGTGGCGCGGCCGTCCGATTGCGGGTGCCTTACTCCCGTACCGGTTGGGTTCCGGCTCCTGACGGCTCGGTACACCGGCGGCTTCGGAACGTTACCCCTCGCCAACCGGCTTGTTCACATCGCAGCCCGCTCCCAAACCTGAGACGGTCTCGAGCCTGTCCCCCGTGGGGAGGGATGGGACCAGCATAGGCGCGTGCGTGGGAGCGGGGATTAGGCCGGCCGCTGACTGATGCGGCTGTCATCCCGCCCACTGGAAGCGGAAAACGCGCCCCCTGATTTGTTCGGCGTCGCTAAGCAGCCTCGCTGTTTTCAACGTACTGCGCCAGCTTGCCGAGCGTCTGATAACCGAATTCGACCGCGCCGAATCCGATCCCCGCGTCGCGCTGGGCCTTCGTCGGATGCAACTGCCGCAAGGTGATGACGGTCTTGCCGTCACTCTGTTCATCGAACGTGACGGTGAGGCGAAACACGCCGGGATCGTTGTCCTCGTCGGCGCCATGATCGATCTCGATCAGGTGTGGCCTCTCGATGCGCCGGAATTGCATCCGGTTTATATATCGCTTTCCATCGGGAGCAATCATATCGAACCGCCACTCGCCGCCGACGCGAATATCGATTGATTTTGTCTCGACCCTGAAGCCGGTGGGACCAAACCATTGCGGGAGATGGCGCGGATCGGTCCAGGCGGAGAAAACCAGCTCTCGCGGCGCATTGATCACGCGCGAGAGGACGATCTCTCGCTCGAGTGCCCAAGTGGACAGTGGTAATTCATCTCGACTTGCGTCTGCGGGCACGGGCCTTCTCCTCCTTTTTCAGTTTCTCGACGTACATTTCCATTCGATCAAGGCGCTGCTCCCAGATCTCCCTTTGAGCCGCCAGCCAAACCTCGACAGTTGCGAGAGCTTCCAGCTGCAATGAGCAAGTCCTGACGCGACCGGTCTTCTCGGACGTAACGAGGCCGCTGCTCTCTAGAATGCGGATGTGTTTCATCAGGCTCGGCAGCGCCATATCGAACGGCTTCGCCAGCTCGCCGACGGATGCCTCGCCCTCACACAGCCGCATGACGATCGCGCGACGGGTCGCGTCGGAAAGCGCGCCGAAAACGTGATCGAGCCGCATTGAATGGTTAGCCATAAGGCTAACTATAGCGAGGCGCTGGCTTGTGTCAATGATTGTTAGCCATGCGGCTAACTGATTGATGCTGGTGCAGCGTGGTCGATCGTTCCACAACCCGTGATGAGCTGGCCGCGATGAGAGAGTGCGTCGCCGCAGGGGCCCGCGCTGAAGCGAAGATGGAACGCGGAGAGGTTTCTGCGTCCCGCTGTTCGGCTCGACGATCGAACTTCGACAACTATTGACGCCCGGTAGCCCGCTCTCGAACCTGAGACGGCCTCAAGCCTGTCCCCCGTGCCGCGGGCTGGGCCAGCATAGGTGTGTGGGGAGAGCGGGATGAGTCGGTCCTGCGGACAGCACGCGTTTCATTCGCGGCCGCTTGCGTGGATGGCGATCTGCATCGCCATGACGGATTACCACGCCTACGTCATCCCGGCGCAGGCCGGGATCTACGCAAATCAACTCAGTCGCCACAACCGCGCGACGCGTGAGCACGCTACCATCTGGCGCTTGAAGTGCAGAGTTGGCGCAAGAAGCGCTCTTTGACTCCGTGCACGGAATCATTGCAGGAGTTATAGAGATTACGAAGAGAAGCCGGGTTCGCCCCCGGCTTCTCTTTACCCGCAATGGTGAGACATCGCGGGCGCCGCTCGTCAGAGCGTGTCTTGTTGAATCACTCGACACGTTGGCTGGTCAAGATGTCTCGTTCCACACGGACTAAACATCTGTGGACGAGGTTGCATGACCGCACGCAAGCTTACCTATGAAGACGCAATCGATATCTGGGTTCGATTCTGGATCGGGGATGAACGCCATAAGATCGTGCGTGACTACGATCAGAACCCGATGCGTGTTTACGAGATTTGGTGGGAGGAAAAATTCAGAGGCAGTCGGCAGGACGCTGAGATGACTTTCCGAACGCGATATCCTGAGCGAGCTGATCGCATGGATTTCTCGCCTTTGAAAAAGACGCGAAGATTCGTGCGCCGCGGCCCTACTCACGAGACTGACTCTGATCAGGGCTGGCTATTCTAAGGCCGCCACTTCAAGAAATTCGCGATCAGCTTCAGCCCGAGCGTCTGGCTCTTCTCGGGGTGGAACTGCGTGCCCGCCATGTTGCCTTGCGCGATCATCGCCGTGAGCGGCCCGCCGTAGTCGGTCTCGGCAACGACGGCGCCGCGGTCCTGCGGCACGAAGTGGAACGAGTGCACGAAGTAGGCGTGCAGGCCATCGGGGCCCGTAGGAATGCCATCCAGCAGCGCATGCGGATGGGCGGCGTCGAGCGTGTTCCAGCCCATGTGCGGAATTTTGAGCGCGGGGTCCGCGGGCGCGATGGGGCGCACCTCGCCGGCGATCCAGTCGAGCCCGTCCGTCACCGCGAACTCCAGCCCGCGGCTCGCCATGAGCTGCATGCCGACGCAGATGCCGAGGAACGGACGTCCCCTGCCGCGCACCGCCTCTTCCAGGGCTTCGCGCATGCCGCCAACCGCTTCGAGGCCGGCCTTGCAGTCGGCGAAGGCGCCGACCCCCGGCAGCACTATGCGATCCGCAGCGGCGACCACCGCGGGATCGTTCGTCACCGCGATGTTCGCATCCGCTCCGCTTTCCCGTGCAGCACGCTCGAAGGCCTTGGCCGCGGAATGGAGGTTCCCCGAGCCGTAATCGATGATGGCGACGCGCTGCATGCTGTGTGAGTGCCCTTACGCCTTGCTGTCCGCCGCCGCGGCTGCATTCGGCCCGCGCAGGATGGCGTCCTTCGCCTGCGTGAACGCGCGGCGGGTCCAGCTCGGCGGCGCCGAGGCAACCGGCGCACTGCCCGCCGCCGGCGGGGGAATCTCGGTCC
>DASRYA010000004.1:0-22794 GCA_035687305.1 Hyphomicrobium sp.
GCCACCCTCGCGCGCGTGCTCGTGCTGATTGCGCTTGCGAGCCTCATTTGGGTGCCGGTGGAGGTCTGGCTGGGATTGCGGCCGGGCGCTGCAAGGATTGCCCAACCGATCGTTCAGTTCATGGCGGCCTTTCCGGCAAACCTGCTGTTCCCGCTGGCGGTGTCGGCGATCGTGGTGCTGCAGCTCAATCCGGATATCTGGCTCAGCCCGCTCATGATCCTCGGCACGCAATGGTATATTCTGTTCAACGTGATCGCGGGTGCCTCCACCATCCCAAGCGAGCTGCGCGACATCGGCACCAATCTGCGCGTCCATGGTTGGCTGTGGTGGCGGCGGATCGCCCTGCCGGCAGTATTTCCGTTCTACATAACCGGTGCGATCACGGCGTCGGGCGGATCGTGGAATGCCAGCATCGTCGCCGAGGTGGCGAGCTGGGGCGATACGACCCTCAGGGCTCACGGCCTCGGCGCCTATATCGCGGAGGCGACGGAGGCGGGTGATTTCCATCGCATCGTGCTCGGCATCGCCGTGATGAGCGCGTTCGTCGTCATCATCAACCGCGTCTTCTGGCGTCCGCTTTATGCGCTCGCAGAACGCAAGTTCCGTCTCGGCTAAGGGCAGAACAACATGGACACCTCTCCCCTGTTGGAAATCCACGGCATCCGCAAATCGTTCAGCAAGCCGGACGGCGGCGAACTGCTCGTTCTCGACGGCATCAATCTCACGCTGCGCGAGGGCGAAATCGTCGGCCTGCTCGGGCGGTCGGGCTCCGGGAAATCGACGTTGCTCCGGCTCATCGCGGGGCTTTCCGCGCCGGTGGCGGGCACGATCAGCTATCTGGGCCGGACGGTGACCGCACCGCCGCCGGGCATCTCCATGGTGTTCCAGAGCTTCGCGCTCTTTCCCTGGCTGACGGTGCTGGAGAACGTGCAGCTCGGGCTCGAGGCGCTCGGCGAGCCGCCCGAGGAGATCCGCCGCCGCGCGCTCGAAGCCATCGATCTCATCGGTCTCGACGGTTTCGAATCCGCCTATCCGCGGGAGCTGTCCGGCGGCATGCGCCAGCGCGTCGGCTTCGCGCGCGCCCTCGTGGTCCATCCCAACATTCTCCTCATGGACGAGCCGTTCTCGGCGCTCGACGTGCTGACGGCGGAGACACTGCGCACCGACTTCCTCGACCTGTGGTCCGAGGGACAGCTCCCGATCAAGGGCGTGATCCTCGTTACTCACAACATCGAGGAAGCCGTACTCATGTGCGACCGGATTCTCGTTTTCGGCAGCAATCCGGGCCGCATCCTGAAAGAGATCAAGGTCGAGCTGCCGCACCCGCGCACGCGGCTCGATCCCGGTTTCCGCGATCTCGTAGAACGCATCTACGTGGAGATGACGGTGCGCTCCGCGGCTGAGCATCCCGGCAAGCGGGTCGAGCGCTTCCCGGGATCGGGTATCGGCACGATCCTGCCGCCGGTCTCCTCGAACCTTCTGTCGGGCTTGCTGGAGGCCGTCGCGGGAGCCCCCTATGACGGGGAGGCCGATCTTCCGGTCATCGCCGGATCGCTGCACATGGAGATCGACGAGCTGTTCCCGGTGGCGGAGACCTTGCAGATGCTGCGGCTCGCCGAGCTTGCCGGCGGAGACCTGCGGCTCACGGCGGAGGGCCGGCAGTTCGCGGAGGCGGACACCGACCAGCGCAAGCGCCTGTTCGCCCAGCATCTTCTCACGTACATCGCGCTCGCCGCGCACATCCGGCGCGTGCTCGACGAGCGGCCGAGCCACCGCGCGCCCTGGAGCCGGTTCGCGGACGAGCTGGAGGATTACATGTCGCCGTCTGCTGCCGAGCAGACGTTGCGCGCAATCATCGATCTTGGCCGCTATGCCGAGGTTTTTGCCTACGACGACCAGACGCACGTGTTCAGCCTCGACAATCCCTGAGGAGACGGCGGGGCATAAAGGGGGATCCATTCACCACTGTTCAACGTCCGCGGCGGATTGTTGACAGCCGATACCATCGCGGAGTGCACTCGGTAGCACGGAGCGGACTTGGAGAGTCGAGGTGGGAAACGCGCGCAATTCGAAACTTCGGCACCTGCCCTCCGTCGATAAATTGCTGAAGACGGAAGCGGCGTTTGCACTCATCGAACGCTACGGCCGCGAAGCGACGACCGATGCGTTTCGCGCAGTACTCACGCAAACGCGGGCAGAGCTGAATATTGACACCGCCCCTCCGCCGACGCCCGAGCACCTCGCCGGGATGGCCGAGACCAGGCTCGCGCGGGAAAGCCGTTCCACGATTTTTCCGGTCTTCAATCTCACCGGCACGGTTCTTCACACCAACCTTGGACGCGCAATCCTGGCGGACGCCGCTGTCGAGGCCACAGTGGAGGCGATGCGCAATGCGGTCGCTCTGGAGTTCGACCTTGGCACCGGCAAACGGGCCGAGCGCGACGATCACATCAAAGGGTTGCTCTGCGCACTCACGGGTGCCGAAGATGCAACCGTCGTCAACAACAATGCAGCGGCCGTGCTACTTGCACTCAATACGTTCGCCAGCGGGCGGCAAGCGATCGTCTCCCGCGGCGAGCTGATCGAGATCGGTGGCGCTTTCCGGATGCCCGACATCATGGCGCGCGCCGGCTCAGAGCTGGTCGAGATCGGCACAACGAACCGCACGCACCCTGCCGATTACAGGTCGGCGATCACGGCGCAGACGGGCGTCATTCTCAAGGTTCACACGTCGAATTACGTCATCTCTGGCTTCACCGCCCAGGTTCGCCCGGCCGAGCTCGCGGCAATCGCGGCGGATGCAAACGTGCCGCTGCTCAACGACCTCGGCTCCGGCACGCTCGTCGACCTGACGCAGTACGGGTTGCAGGCGGAACCCACCGTGCGTGAGGCGGTCCGCCACGCCGACCTTGTGACCTTCTCCGGCGACAAGCTGCTGGGGGGCCCTCAGGCTGGCTTCATCGTTGGGCGCCATGATCTGATCGAGAAGATCAATCGCAATCCGATGAAGCGGGCGCTGCGCATCGACAAAATCCGGCTGGCGGCCATCGAAGCGACTCTCAGGTTGTATGGTGATCCGGACCGCCTCTCCCAGCGCCTGCCAACGCTTAAATTCCTCACGCGCTCCCAAAAAGACATCGCGGATCAGGCGGAGCGTCTTCTGCCGCCGGTCGCAGATCAGCTCGGGCCTGCATTCAGCGTCGAGCAGTGCGCGTGCCAGAGCCAGATCGGGTCGGGCGCATTGCCCCTGCACACGCTGCCGAGTGCGGGGTTGCGCATTCGCGCGCTGGAGCGGGCCTCTGCAATTGCACAGCTATCGGCCAAACTTCGCAGCGCAGAGCGGCCCATCGTAGGCAGGATCGAAGACGGCGCCCTCATTCTGGACCTGCGCTGCTTGGTCGACGAAGCAGGGTTTCTGTCCAGCTTATCCGGTGTCGTGACAGACCCCCTCATTGAAACGGAACCCGATCACCGCCAATAATGGCATATGATCATCGGTACCGCCGGGCACATCGATCATGGTAAGACCGCCCTTGTGAAGGCGCTGACGGGCGTCGAGTGCGACCGCCTCAAGGAAGAGAAAGCCCGCGGCATCACCATCGATCTCGGCTTCGCTTACCTGCCGACGCCGTCGGGCGATATCCTAGGCTTCATCGACGTTCCCGGACACCAGCGCCTCGTGCACACGATGCTCGCAGGCGCGAGCGGCATAGATTTCGCGATGCTCGCGGTCGCGGCCAACGACGGCGTCAAGCCACAGACGCTCGAGCATCTCGCGATCATAGATCTCCTGGGCGTTTCGCGCGGCATCGTCGTCATCACCAAATCGGACCTCGTGGAGCCGGAGGAACTCGCGCGCGTCGTCCATGATGTCAGAGCGATCACCGGCAATACGGTTCTCGCCGGGGTGGACATCGTACCGGTCTCCGCGCTCACCGGGGATGGAATTGACGCCCTGCGCGGCCACCTCTTCAGTGCTGCTGCGCTCGTCCGCGAGCATCGCGCGAATGGCCGCTTTCGCCTCGCCATCGATCGCGCCTTCACGCTGCCGGGCATCGGGGTCGTCGTAACGGGTACGGTGCTCTCCGGTTCCGTCAAAACGGGGGAGCACGTGAAGCTGAGCCCCTCCGGCATCGATGCGCGCGTACGCTCGATCCATGCGCAGAACCGCGAAGCCGACATCGCGCAGCGAGGCGACCGCTGCGCGCTCAATCTTGCCGGACCGGTCGTCACCAAGGGCGCTATCCACCGCGGCGATGTTGCCCTCGATCCCTATCTTCACGCGCCGACCGCACGCATCGAAGCCATCCTCCAGGTCTTGCCCAGCGAGGAAAGACCCATCGGGCAATGGTTTCCCATCCGGCTGCATCATGCCGCAGCCGAAACTGGCGCCCACATTGCGCTGCTCGAGGACGCACCGATAGCGCCCGGCTCCGCCCGCGAGGTTCAGCTTGTCCTCGATGAGCCACTGGCTGCCGCGGTTTCCGATCGCTTCATCGTGCGCGACGTCTCAGCCCAGCGCACCATCGGCGGCGGCCGTTTCATCGATCTGCGCCCGCCGGCCCGCAAACGGCGCACCGTGGAGCGGCAGTCACAGCGTCGCGCCCTCGCGATCAACGATCCCACGGACGCGCTCGCCGCACTTCTCGATACGCCACCCTATGCGGTAAATCTTTCGAGCTTCGTCCGTGACAGAGCGCTGTCGCAAGTGGAGCTGGAAGACTTGACCGCCAGGCTTCGCCTGGTGGTGCTGCCGGCGGATGGTGACCTCACGGTGCTGTCGGCAGACCGTTGGACATCCTTCGCCCAGAGCGTGCTCGATCGGCTTGCGGCCTTTCACAGCGAAAATCCCGATAGTCAAGGGATCGGACGCGAGCAACTTCGTCTGGCGGTGACGCCGCGTCTGCTGCCGTCTGCCTTTCTGAGCGCCTTACAATCCATGGCGCGATCGGGCTCTATTGCGCTCGACGGCGCATTCGTCAGGCTCTTTTCGCACCGCGTTCAGCTCTCCCCGGCCGATCAAGATTTCTGGCACGGGATCGCGGCGCTGCTCGCCGGCGACGTGAGGTTTCGTCCCCCACGGGTACGCGAAATCGCCTCGCTCTTGGGGCGCGACGAGCGCGACGTCCGTCGCGTCCTGAAGCTCGCGGCGAGGCTTGGCTGGGTGGACGAGATCGCGCACGATCACTTCTTCCTGCGCAGTACGGTCAGCGAAATGGTGGCCACCATTGCCGAGCTGAGCCGCCGCCCCAATTGCCCGCATTTTGGAGCGAGCGACTTCCGCGACCGCTTTGCCAACGGCCGCAAGGTTGCTATCCAGATACTGGAGTTTTTCGATCGGCATGGTGTTACGATCCGTAAAGGAGATTTGCGCACCGCCAACAGGCACCGGCTCGATCTGTTCGGCAGTACCCGGCCGGAGCCGGAAAATTCTTCAGGAGGCGAAACGTCCCCGGTGGGGCGCTCGGGCTTCAAATCCGAGTGGGGCAGCGAGCCTGTCCCAGGTGGGTTCGACTCCCATCCGCCTCCGCCACCGTCTCGAAAGCCAATCCTCTAAACCGCTTGCGCTCTCACCCGTGCATCGGCCTCACATCACGCGGATCACAGGCGGCCCATTCGTTGCCGTGCCGATCCTGCGGGCCAGCGGATAACCCGCGGCGCGAATCTCAGCGACAAGCGCATCGGCATATTCCGGAGTACACGCCACGAGCAGTCCGCCGGACGTTTGCGGGTCGGTGAGAAGCTTCTGTCGCCAGTCGGGCGTATCTGCCGGAAGCTGAACCGCGCTGCCGTAGCTGTCCCAGTTGCGTCCGGACGCGCCGGTCGCAAATCCCGCTTTTGCCAGTTCCTCCGCCATGGCAAGAACCGGCACGTCACCGTAGCCAATATCGATGCCAACGTCGCTTCCGCGGGCCATCTCCAACGCGTGGCCGAGGATGCCGAACCCGGTGACATCCGTGATCGCGTGCACGTGCTCGGAACCCGCAAGCGTTTCGCCGATGCGGTTGAGCAGCGTCGCTGAAGCGATCATTTCGGCATAGGCGTCGGCGGGTAGCGCGCGCTTCTTGAAGGCTGCGGAATAGATGCCGAAGCCGATGCCCTTGGTGAGCAGCACCGCATCCCCCGGACGGGCGCCGCCGTTGCGCCGCACGTTGCTGCGCTTTGCCAGCCCGATGACCGCGAGGCCATAGATCGGCTCCTTCGAATCTATCGAGTGACCACCGGCGACCGGTATGCCTGCTTCGGCGCATATCGAGGCGCCACCCTGCAGGATCTCGCGTACGACCTCGACGGGCAGCTTATCGAGCGGCATGCCGAGGATCGCCAGCGCCATCAGCGGGCGGCCGCCCATCGCGTAGACATCCGAGATCGCGTTGGCCGCTGCGATACGGCCGAAGTCGCGCGGATCATCGACCATGGGCATGAAAAAATCGGTAGTGGCGATGATGCAGTGCTCATCGTCGAACTGCCACACCGCCGCATCATCGCCCGTCTCGGTTCCCACGAGAAGCTGCGCGTAGAGTTGGCTCGATTGTTGACCGGCGAGGAGCTGCTGCAGCACGGCGGGCGCGAGCTTGCAACCGCAGCCGCCGCCGTGGGCCAGATCGGTCAAACGAACGGCAAGTTCCGACATCCAGAAGCCTTCCGTTAGCAATTCAAAGTCGTAAAATCCCTGCGATTATCAAGTGCCGCTCGCCCGCGGCGCACGCATCATTTGAAACCCGCGGAGGCTCCGTGGACGCAAAACAGCACCACGCTCAGTTGCTGATCCTCAGATGGGGAGCATTCCTCAGCATCGCAATCGCCGGGCTACTCTACGTCAAATGGCTCCCCTACTACAGCCGCGCTTTCGTCGCTGCCGCTGAGCATTCGATCGGGCAATCGATATTGATGGGGACGGATGCCGCGCCGCCGCCTCCCTCCTTTGCAGCGGCCATCGGCTACGCGCTGGCGTATGGAAAGGCGATCTGGCAGGCGATGCTGCTCGGCCTCCTGCTCGGCTCCGCCATTCAAGCGCTGGTGCCGGCGAATTGGGTGGCGCGCATGCTCGGCAAAACGAACTTTGCGAGCGTCGCCATGGCGGGCGCGTTCGCACTGCCCGGTATGATGTGCACGTGCTGTGCCGCGCCGGTCGTCGTCGGACTGCGCGCCCGCCAGGCCTCGCCGGGTGCGGCGATCGCCTTCTGGCTTGGCAACACGATCCTCAACCCTGCGACGCTCGTGTTCATGGGCTTCGTGCTCGGCTGGGATTGGGCCGTGTTTCGCACCGTGCTCGGCGTGCTGATGGTCTTCGGTCTGGGACAGATCGCAAATCTCATGGCGACACCGAAGGAAGCCGAGGCGGCCGGATTGCAGATGTCTCAACTGGCGGCGTGCGGAGAGGATGCCACGGACGTCAGAAGCATTCTCACGCGATGGTGGAACATCTTCGTCCGGCTGAGCGTGCGTCTCATCCCCGAATATATCGTGCTGCTGTTGCTACTCGGCGCGGCACGCGCCTGGCTGTTCCCGGAGATCGGTCCGCAGATCGGCAACGAGCTATATTGGATCGTCGTATTTGCCTTCGTCGGTATGCTGTTCGTTATCCCGACAGCCGGCGAGATCCCCATCGTGCAGGCGATGCTTGCGCTCGGCATGGGTGTCGGCCCGGCGGCCGCACTGCTGATGACGCTGCCGCCGATCAGCGTGCCGTCGCTCGCCATGGTCGCAGGCTCGTTCCGCTGGCAAACACTCGCGGTCGTTTCTGCGGGTGTTGTCGTGTTCGGCGTTCTGGCCGGCGTGCTCGCGGTATCCCTCGGGCTATGAGCTGCGGGCCTCGAGCTACGCGATCAACAACAGTGGATTGGGGGCATGGCGCGCCCATCCGGCTTCGGAAACGAGCACATCGAGACCGAGGGTGGCGAGGTCGTCTGCAAAAGCATCGACTTGCATATCCTTCGCCTGGTAGAGCATCTTCGCATAGGTGTGGCAGTCGCCGCAGCTCTCCGCTCTGACGACGTCACCGCTGCCCTCTATGCTTCTCAACGCCAGTTTACGCGAGCCGCCGCAGGTGATGCAGATCGCGCGCACGTGGTTCCATGCCGTGGAGCACAGCGAGCAGAAAAGGTAGCGCGTCCCGGGGGTGTCTCCGGTGGCCGTGATGATGCCCGCAACTGGCGTCGAGCCGCACGAGGGGCATAGGCCGCGCTCCGGTAGCAGCCGGACCTGCTCCGCGGGAAGTTTCGACGCAAGCGACGCAAAGTAGACCTGTAGGGCCGCGGCAGCGTAAAGAGCTTTGGAAACGTCTCCCGCGGCGACATCGCCATGGAGAAAATTATCGGCCAGCCGGTCGATAACCTCCGTATTCCCATCGCGCAGATATTCGAGATCTTTCACGATTTGCTTCGGCGGCTCGTTTCGCTGCATCGCGGCGATGATGATGCGCATTCCTTCGCGCCACGCCGGGTGACGCTCGTGCATCGTGAGCGGGGCTAAGCGCTGCTCAATGGCCCGCTGCACGGTGCTCTCGCTCAACGGAGGTATGTCGTCCGTGAGCATCACGGCTGCCTCGTGCTGCGCCCGCGCGAGCTGCGCCATGAAGCGCAGCCATTGCTCCATGGGATTGCCGTCGGCCAGCGCATCGAGCCGGGCAGCCGTCGCCATGAACCGCGAACAGGCGTCCGGAAGCAGCACGGGCCGAGGCGCCTTCACGCCGCCGGAAGGGTTCCCCTGCCATTTGCCGGTTGGCGGTGCTCCACCCTGTCTCACCGGGAAGCCCTCACTTGCGCCGCTCCTCGACGGACGTGCGCGGCGTGGGACCGGGCGAGCCTGTCGAGACGAGCGCGCGGAACCACTTGCGGTGGTGGCGCCAGGCCCAGCCGGGCGTCACGTAGCCTTGCGTCATGGCCCGCATGGACCCACGAACCCAGATCGCGGCGTAGACGTGGATCACCCAGATCAAAATCGCAGCGATCGCCGCCATCGAATGGATGAGCAGCGCCGCGCGCTGCGTCTCGATCGAGGAGAAGCTCTCGAAGTAGTAATCCCAGATCAGGATGCCGCTGAACAGCAGCACCGGGATGAGGAAGGCCATGGACCAGAACACGAACTTCTGGCCGGCATTGAAACGCGCCACCTGCGGCACGTCCTCTTCCTCGTTCGCGAGCACCCGGTCGATGGCGAGCAGCCACGCAAGATCGTCCCGCGTCCATAGGTTGTCGCGCCAGAACTGCACGATCATTCCCGCATAGCTGACGACGAGCACCAAGCCGATCCACGGGTGCGCCGCGCGCGCCCATTGCCCGCTGCCGAAGAGGCTCGACATCCAGAATAGCAACGGATCGAACATCGACAGACCGGAGATCATCAGCAGGACGAAGCACGCAGCCGTGATCCAGTGATTGATCCTGGTGATCGTCGGGTTGCGGATGAGTGAACCTTTTGGCCGCGTCATGCTGGCTTGTCCGATATGGTGTGAAGGTGCGCCTCTTCCACTTCCTTCTCGAACTGCTCCGCTTCCTCTTCGTCCTCCGGCTGGACTTCGTTTGGTCCCGTAACGACCCAATGCAGGAATCCAGCGACGACCGATGCGGCAATACCTGCGAGTGCAAAGGGCTTTATGAGACCTTTCCAGAACTCCACGGTCGGACTAATTCGCGGGTTCGCGGGGAGATTTGCATAGATGGAAGGCTGGTCCGCGTGATGCAGGACGTACATCACGTGCGTTCCGTCGACGCCCGGCGGATCGTAGAGGCCCGCGTTGTCAAAGCCGCGCGATTGCAAATCTTTGATGCGCTCGCCCGCCCAGTCCGTCATGTCCTTCTTGGAGCCGAACAGGATGGCGCCCGTCGGGCACGCTTTCACGCACGCCGGCTCCATCCCGACGGCCACGCGGTCGGAGCAGAGTGTGCACTTGTAGGACTTGTGGTCCACCTTGCTGATGCGCGGAATGTTGAACGGGCAGCCCTTCACGCAGTAGCCGCAGCCGATGCAGTGCTCGCTGATGAAGTCGACGATGCCGTTGGCATATTGCACGATAGCGCCCGGCGCAGGGCAGGCCTTGAGGCAGCCCGGATCCTCGCAGTGCATGCAGCCGTCCTTGCGGATCAGCCATTCGAGGTCGCCCGTTTTGGGATTGTCCCATTCTGTGAACCGCATCAGGGTCCACGTGGCCGGATCGAGATCCATCGGGTTGTCGTAGGATCCCTCGAAATATCCGATATCTTTACGCAGGTTGTTCCATTCCATGCACGCCGCCTGGCACGCTTTGCAGCCAATGCAGCGCGTGACGTCGATGAGCTTTGCGACCTCGGCCTCATGGTGGCGCACCGACGGCGGCGTGATCGTCGTGGCCGAGATGCGAATATAATCTTGCGATTGTAAGCTCGACATTGCGCGCTCCGTTATGCCACAGGCCCGCTCGCCGGTTCGATATTGACCAGAAACGCCTTGAATTCGGGTGTCTGCGAGTTCGCGTCACCCACCGAGGGTGTCAGGGTGTTGGCGCCAAATCCCTTTCGCGCCTGCCCGGTGAAACCCCAGTGGATCGGCACGCCGATCACGTGCGTGGGCTTGCCCTCGACCATGAGCGGCTTGATGCGCTTGGTCACGTAGGCTTTGCACACCATGAAGCCGCGCTTGGAGGTGAGACGCACCCAGCCTCCCTGCACGATGCCCTTTTCCTGTGCCAGCGCCTCGCCGATCTCGATGAATTCCTCAGGCTGGAGGATCGCGTTGATGAGCGCGTGCTTGGTCCAGTAGTGGAAATGCTCGGTCAGCCTGTAGGTCGTCGCGACATAGGGGAAGTCGTTGACCGATCCGAACTTCGCGCGATCGTCTGGGAACACGCGGGCCGCGGGGTTGGTGTTCACTTTCGGATGCAGCGGGTTCGCTATCGGAGATTCGAATGGCTCGTAGTGTTCGGGAAACGGCCCATCGACCATCTCGCTCGCGAACAGGCGGCCGGTTCCTTCGGTGTTCATAATGAACGGGCCGACACCCTCCGATGGCTTGATGGTCGGCCCGTAGTCGGGCACGTCGATGCCCACCCACTGCGTGCCGTTCCACGTGATGATCGGCTTTACGGGGTTCCACGGATTGCCCGCCGGATCGCAGCT
Organism: Hyphomicrobium sp.; assembly: GCA_035687305.1. GTDB lineage: Bacteria > Pseudomonadota > Alphaproteobacteria > Rhizobiales > Hyphomicrobiaceae > Hyphomicrobium_A. Next base: position 11,097 of record DASRYA010000004.1, read on the forward strand.
CGCCCGATTATAGAGAATGCGCCGGTTCGCCGGCCATGCCCACGCCCAGTTCGGTGCGATGCCCTGCTCGCGCGGGTCGGATGCATCGCGCCGCGCCATCTGGTTGCCGTGCTCGGTGAAGCATCCGCTGAAGATCCAGCAGCCGGATTCCGTCGTTCCGTCGTCGCGCAGCTGCTGATAGCCGTCGAGCAGATGCCCGGCCCTGACGGTCACGGCCCCCGTCGAGTCTGCGATATCGACATGCGTGCGCCCGTTCATCTCCTTCGCGAGATCTTCCGGGTTGGGATCCTGCGGATCGACATACTTCCAGGTGAGCCCGAGGATCGGATCGGGGAACGCGCCGCCTTCCTTGCGATAGAGCTCACGCACGCGATGGAAGATGTTCGACATGATCCAGATGTCGGACTTGGCCTTGTCCGGCCCATTGGCGGCCTTCCAATGCCACTGGAGCCAGCGCGCCGAATTCACCAGCGAGCCGTTTTCCTCGGCGAAGCAAGTGGTGGGAAGCTGGAAGACTTCTGTCTGGATGGCCGCGGAGTCCGCCGGATTCAGCGGACCGAAATCCTCCCAGAAACGGGACGTTTCCGTATCCAGCGGATCCATCGTGATGAGGAACTTGAGCTTCGAAAGTCCGCTACGAATCTTGCCACGATCGGGGAACGCCTGCAGCGGGTTGAATCCCTGGCAGATATAGCCATTCATCTGCCCGTGGTTCATCATCTCGAAGGCCTTGATGATGTCGTAGAGCGGCACATCGAGCTTCGGCAGCCAGTCGTAGGCCCAGTCGTTCTCCAGGCGCGCGGAGTCCCCGTACATCGCCTTCTGGAAGCTGACGAAGAATTTGCGATAGTTCTGCCAGTAGCTCATCTGGTTCGGACGCAGCGGCTTGAACGCCCGCGTCTTCATGTAGTCCTCGAACGTCACCTCCGTCTCGTGAGGCAATATCAGGTAGCCCGGCATCTGGTTCGACAGCAGTCCGACATCCGTAAGTCCCTGAATGTTGGAATGGCCGCGCAGCGCGTTCATGCCGCCGCCCGCAACGCCGATGTTGCCCAATAGCAGCTGCACCATCGCCATCGTGCGGATGTTCTGCGAGCCGACGGAATGCTGCGTCCAGCCCAACGCGAAAAGGCTGGTCATGGCCTTATCGGGCGCGGCCGTCGAGGCAATGAGCCTGCAGATGTGCAGATATTTATCCTGTGGCGTACCGCAGATGCGCGACACCACCTCGGGCGTGTAGCGCGCCACATGCTGACGCAGAAGCGCCATCACGCACCGCGGATGCTGCCATGTGTCGTCGACTTTGGCGAAACCCTGCTCGTCGAGCTCGTATTCCCATTTCGTCTGGTCGTACGAGTGGGTGTCCGGATGATAACCGCTGAAGAGGCCGTCATCGAAGGTGTAGTCTTCCTTCACGATGAGGCTGGCGTTCGTATAGGCACGCACGTACTCGTGCTGGATCTGATCCGTATCCAACAGATATTTGATCACGCCCGAGAGGAAGGCGATGTCGGTGCCGGGCCGAATGGGCGCATAGTAATCGGCTACCGACGCCGTGCGATTGAAGCGCGGATCGACCACTACGAGTTTAGCGGCATTCTCGATTTTGGCTTCGATGACCCACTTGAAGCCGCACGGATGCGCCTCGGCGGCGTTGCCGCCCATAACGATGACCACGTTGGCATTCTTGATATCCTGCCAAGTGTTGGTCATTGCACCGCGACCGAATGTTGGAGCCAGACTGGCCACCGTCGGTCCGTGTCAGACACGCGCCTGATTGTCGAAGACCAGCATCCCGAAGGATCGGACCACCTTCCATGTCAGATAGGAGGTCTCGCTCGAGGTGGCCGACGCCGCCAGCATGCCGGTCGTCAGCCAGCGGTTGACGGGTGTGCCCTGCGCATTCTTGGCGATGAAGTTCTTGTCGCGGTCGTCTTTCAGCAACCGGGCGATGCGATCCAGCGCAAACTCCCAGGACACTTCCTTGAACTCGCTTGCACCGGGGGCGCGGTATCTCGGCGCCTGAAGCCGCGTCGGCGCGTGGACGACGTCGAGCAGCGCCGACCCCTTAGGGCACAGCGTGCCGCGGTTTACCGGATGATCGGGATCGCCTTCTATGTGGATGATGTTCGAGTGCGCGTTTTTTGCGCGATCACCCATGCTGTAGATGAGGATGCCGCAGGCGACCGAACAATACGTACAGGTGTTGCGGGTCTCGGCTGCGGCTGTGAGCTTGTAGCTTCGCACCGATGCAGCGAGCGCTGTCGTCTCTGCACCGAACCCCAACGCATCGATGGTCGAGGCGGCTAACGTAGCAGCGCTGAGCTTTACGAATCCACGGCGAGTGATTTGCATGGATGCGCTCCGGGGAAATTAGCGGCAGTCTCGTGCCCCATGAACACGATAGCGCACCGGTCGGGCACAGTACAGGGCGGGCATCGCGACTTAGGCGCACGTTCACTCAAGAATGATCGGCATCAGAATTTGTTTCAAAACCCACGAGCCCGAGCGAATGGAAATTATTGCTCGCTGGCTCCTTTACTCGCCGATGCGAACTTCGACGCCAGCGGCGTTCTCGAGCACAAGAATCTCCGCTGCGCCGTGCGGACCGGCTTGAATGCGCAGCGAGCATTCGCCCTCGCCCACCTCCAGGCCTCTCAGCGTCACGTGGCCAAGCCACGCCGGCACGCGGCCGTCTGCGATGCGCACGCGCCGGGAATGGCCATCGATCTCAATGCCTAACAATGCCTGTAGCATTTGAAAGAGTGCGCCGCTCGACCAGGCCTGCGGCGAACAGGCGACGGGATAAAGAACGGGCGCGCGGGCCCGCCGCCGCGGGAAGCCGCAGAACAGCTCCGGAAGGCGTTGCTGATGCATGTGCGCCGCCGCATCGAGCTGCGCCTTGAACAGCATCTCGGCGCCGGCGCGGTCGAGGTGGGCCAGGCCCGTTGCGATGAGCGCGTTGTCGTGGGGCCAGATCGAGCCATTGTGATAGGACATCGGATTGTAGCGAACGTGATCGTGCGCCAACGTACGAATGCCCCAGCCGGAGAACATCGCCGGAGAAAGCATCGCCGCGGCGACTTTCCGCGCTCTATCCGGCTGCGCAATGCCAGACCTCAGCACCTGTCCCGCGTTGCTCGACAGTACGAGGCACGGGCGCTTATCACCATCGAGCGCCATCGCGTAGCAACCGATTTCGTCCGACCAGAACGAGGTTTCAAATCGTTGCTTCAGCTCGGCGGCCTGGCGTGCCAACGCCTGCGCACGGTCACTATAGCCGAGCGCATCGGCCATCCGCGCCGCCAGCGTCTTCGCCTCGTAGACGTATGCCTGCACCTCTACGAGTGCGATAGGTCCGTGGCAGAGGCTGCCGTCGGCGTGGAAGATTGAATCACCGGAATCCTTCCAACCTTGGTTCGCGAGCCCCGATTGCGCAGCGCGATCGTACTCGACGAACCCGTCGCCATCCCGATCGCCCCAGGTATCGATCCATAGCAGCGCTGCCTCGATGTTCGGCCACAGCGCCCGTAGCAAAGTATTGTCGGCGGTCCGCTCCCAGTAACGTCCGGCGAGCAGAACGAAGAGCGGCGTTGAATCGACGCTGCCGTAATACCTCCCGAACGGCACCTCCTTGCGCGCAGCCATTTCGCCACCGCGCATCTCGTGCAGAATTTTCCCCGGCTCGCAGTCTGCATGCGCATCGATGGACGTCGCCTGGTGAGCAGCAAGGAATTGCAGCACGCCCTTCGCCAGTTTGGGCTCCACCCACAGAAGCTCGAGCGCCGTGATCATACCGTCGCGGCCAAACGCGGTGGAAAACCAAGGCACCCCCGCGTACGGATAAAGACCCGCAGGCGTGCGCGTCATCAGGAGACCCACGTCCGCCGCGGCGCGGCGCAGCGTGGCATCGACCTCGGCGTTTCCGCTTCGAACCTCGCACAGCCGCGCCCTGCGGGCTGCTTCCTTGCGCACGGAGACGAGCCCGGAAAGAAACGTTTTCGCGTTCGCTGAAACGGCGTCGCCGACGCGGACGTCGAGCTCGATCACCTCCTGCCCCTTGCTCGGCAGCGTGACGCGAAACTCGGCCCTGTCGCCAGCCAAACGTTCCGGCGGCGTCGAGAACCCCACGTGGGCGGTTCGCAGTACGTCATCGAGGCCACGGTATCGAAGCGTCACTTTCGACGGCGGGTGAAGCTGAAGACTACGCGTCCCCCTGCGGGCACGTGCCATGCCACGCACCTCGAAGATGTCCGCGAAGTCGTTGTCGAAGCCGATGGTGAGGGGGATATCGATCTGCGACTGGCCGTAGTTGGAAAGGATGAGACGCTGCCGCAATCCACCGGCATCGACGTAGAACGCGCGCTCGATGTGGATCTGCTCTTTGGCGACGATCACATGCCCGCCGCGTATGATGTCCGGGTTCGTGAGATCGGCCCTCGCGTATGTGCCGTCCTGCGACAGGCTCGACCCTAGCAGCAAAGGATCGACCGACCATATGGCGAGGCGCAGATGGGCGAGGTATCGCGTGTCGGCGTGAAATAGACCGTCCGATCCGCGCCCGTCCGCATTGATGTCGCCGTGCACATCGATAACGGCAAACGTGTCGTCGCATTTCAAGGCATATCGCTCGCGCGATCCTGCCTCAGTGATGGAGACATCGAAGGGCGCTGCCTCTTCTTCGGCCAGCTGATCGACTTTTGGCTGCGCCTCGGACATCGCCCTTCCCCCTGCCGTTAAATCCCCTGCAGCGCGCGGGCGATCCTGTCACCTACGGGATACAGCGCAGACGCCAGCTTCGAGCGCCGCTGCCCTACGAGCGTAACGCGCGCTTCCATTCCCGGCTGCACCGGCCCGGCGCGCTGGCACTCGCTCGATGCCAGCGCGATGCGGGCGCGATATGCCGGCTGCTCGTTGTGTGTGCCGGCGACGGGACCGATGCCGCTCAGCGTGCCCACGAGCTCGGCGGGCTCGGCCCGGCCCGGCGTCGACAGCTGTACCTTCACGTCCTGGCCGACACGAAGCGCGGCAATGTCCGTCGGCGCAATCGCGGCATCGACGACGAAGCTCGTTTCCTGTCGGGTAATCCTGACGACACCCTCCCCGTCTGCAACGCGTGCGCCGATTGTCCGATCTGGCTGCAGACGCACGATGCCCGCTGCCGGCGCTTTCACTTCGAGCCTGCGCAACTGCTCGGTATCGGCCCTCTGGCGGCTTCCTGCCTCCGCGAGCTTGGCGTCGGTCTCGCTCAATTCGCGCAACGTCTCCTGCGCGCGCTCGCGCTGAACCTGCAGCATCATGAACCGGGACTCGGCTATGCGGCCCTCGGCCTGGGCGATGCTCGCTCCGAGCACGCCATCGCGGTCGCTTTCGAGGCGAACGGCCTCGCGTTCGAGCGACAGCAACGTGGAGTTGGGCATGAGACTTTTGGCGCGCAGGTCGCGGGCGGAGCGCAACTGCTCCCTCACGTAGGAAAGCTCTTTGTCTTTCCCGGCCGCCTGCAGCCTGTAGGCGACGATCTCGTTCTGCAGTTTCGCGACACGCTCGTTCAGCTGATCGACCTCGGACTGGCGCGCGAGCTTGCGCTCTTCGAACAGTGCGCTCTCGGTCGCGAGCAGGCTGGCGACGTACGGATCGTTCGAGCGATCAGCCAGCGCGGCGGGGAAGCTCACTTGCTGTAGGCGACCGTGCTCGGCGACGAGACGTGCCCTGCGGGCGACGAGCCCATCGAGCGTGTGCGCCACCTCATCAGCGGTGCTCTGCAATGCCGGATTTTCCAGGCGTACGAGCACCGTGCCCGCATCTACCGTATCGCCGTCACGGACGCGGATATCGGCAATGACGCCGGTCGCTTCGGAGCGCACGTCGAGCGTCGGGCTGTCGGATACGACGGATCCCAGGGCTACGACGTGGAACTCTGCCGGCTTGTCCGCGCTCACGCGGGCGCTCAGCAGCGTTGCGCCGCCGGCGATCGCTACAAACAGAAAGATTATTGTAGATTTTAGTCGGATATCGCGCTCCATCGGTAAGTTGAAGTTAGCCATCGGCGCCCGCTCAGGCAAACGCGCCGTCGGACCGCAGGGTGTGCAGGATGCGGGCTACATTCCGGTGGGATTCACGCGTGGTTTGTGGCGGGCATGCGGCCTGAACGGCGTTCGCGCGGACGTGCCGCGCGACCAATGCTTCGCAGCGTTAATTACGCAATACTCAACGATGGCATTAGGCGCGCGATTTCGCCCTGCACCATTCGGCTGTAATGGCTGGATCTCTTCAACAGCTCCTCGGGTGCGCCCTCTTCGAGGATACGGCCGCCTTCGAGCACCACCACGCGGTCGAAGTCGCGGACCGTCGACAGGCGGTGAGCGACGGAGATGACCGTGCGTCCGGCCATCAGGTTGTGCAGCGCCTTGCGGATCTCCTCCTCCGAATCCACGTCAAGCGCCGATGTCGCCTCATCGAGCACAACCAATGGCGCATCCTTCAGAAATGCGCGCGCTATCGCGATGCGCTGCCTTTGACCGCCGGAGAGATTGATCCCGCGGGAGCCGAGCACGGTGTCGATCCCCTTCGGAAGGTCACGGATGAAGGTATCGCAGCGGGCCGCGCTCAGCGCCTCCCAAATCTGCTCGTCACTGGCCGATGGGCACGCGTAGCGGATGTTGTCCCGCACGGTGCGATGGAACAGGGAGATGTCCTGCGGGACGACGGCGATGACGTTCCGCAAGCTCTGCTGGGTGACGAGGGAAATATTCTGGCCATCGATGAGTATCTGGCCGCTGCGGATGTCGTAGAAGCGCTGCAGCAGCGCGATGAGGGTCGATTTTCCGCAGCCGGTGCGGCCGATGATCCCGACCCGCTGCCCGGCCGGGATCTTGAGGTTCAGCGCCTCGAAAACGCGGCGCCCGTCCGGATAGTTGAAGGCGACGTTCTTGAAGACGACATTCGCGCCGGCGGGGCTCAATCTCGTCGCAGCCGGATGATCGTGCATCTGGTGCGGCACGAGCAGGTGGCGCAGCGCCTCGGACAGGCGCGCTATGTGCTGCGTGACGTCAACGAGCGCGATTGCGAGGTCGCGCGTGGCGCTGAGCACCGCGATGCCGAGCGTGCAGACGAGCACCACGTCGCCGGTGGTCGCCGCCTGCTGCTGCCAGAGCGCGAGCGCCCAAGCGAGGATTCCGAAGGTCAGGACGATGGTCGCGAGTGCGTGCAGCAGCCGCAGCCGCTCCAGGTGCATGAGGCTCCGCTTGCGGGCGATCATCTCCTGCATCACCGCAACGTCGAAGCGGCGGTGCTCACGGCGCAGTCCGCCGAACGAGTTGACGAGCGACATGTTGCTGACCACGTCGACCATCTCGCCGTCGACGATGGCGGCGCGGCTCGCAAAGTTGTGGTGCAACGGCTGACCCGCCTTCGCCATCCGGTAGATGGCGATCATTACGAGGCTGCCGACGATCAGCAGCACGAGGGCGATCGTCGAGCTCACCGTCGCGACGAGCACAACCGCACCGATGGTTGCAACACACGGCGGGATGACGTTCCAGATGAGCATGTTCTCGATGGTGAACAGCGCATTGGATGTGGCGGTCACGCGGCTCGTGAACGCCGCCGGCTGACGGTCGACGAAGAAGCCGGGCGCGTGTCCCGTGAGGTGGCGGAAGAGATCGCGGCGCAGTGCGCCAGTGACACGCACGAACGTGCCACAAGCCAAATAGCTCGCCACACGCCAGAGCAGGTTGTCTGCCGCAATTAGCGCAAATAGCACCAAAAATGCCATCCACACGGCGGCTCCGACGTCCGGTCCGCCGGCCAGCGTATCGACGAGATTCTTCACGCCGTATTGCGTGCCGATGGAGCACACGACAGCACCCAGCACGCACAACAGAATAGCGCCGTGGGCAATAGGATTTCGGCGCATGTAGCGGACAATAAAATCTAGTGGCCGGTTCGCGTAATTGCAGATGTCGTCCATGGCCGCACCTCACGGGTAGACCCAGCGAACGTCGATGTGTGTTCCGAAGTTCGGCCCTGCGGGCATGCGTCGCCGTGGAAGGGAACGTTGCGGTGAGCTTGCCGTTAATGGGTAACCCGCGGTGCGACCGCGGTTTCTTTATGGGCGCACTTCGATCCGGAGGACCGACGGGTATGCGTATTGCACAGATTGCTCCCCTTATCGAAGCCGTTCCCCCGAAGCTCTATGGCGGCACCGAGCGCGTCATCTCCTGGCTCACCGAAGCACTCGTGGAGCAAGGTCATGACGTGACGCTATTCGCGAGCGGGGATTCTGAGACCAGTGCAAAACTGGTTTCCGGTTGGCCGAGGGCGGTGCGGCTCGATGGAAATGTTTCCGACGCCAACGCATTACACATGGCCATGCTGGAGATGGTCGCGCAAAGAGCGCGCGAATTCGATCTCCTCCATTTTCATCTCGATTATTATCCTTTTTCGTTATTTACCCGCCTATCGACTCCGTTCGTGACGACGCTGCACGGCCGGCTCGATCTTCCCGAACAGCGCTGCGTCTTCGAGGCGTTTCCGAAAGCCCCTGTTGTTTCCATCTCGCAGTCCCAGCGCGCACTGCTTCCAACGGCGCCTTGGGCCGGCACCGTCTTGCACGGCATGCCGGAAGACCTGCTCGGCCCCGTAGACAACACCACGCCGTCGTACCTTGCATTTCTTGGCCGTATCAGTCCGGAGAAAGGCATCGAGCGCGCGATCCGTGTGGCGCGGCGTTCCGGCATTCCGCTCAAAATCGCAGCCAAAGTCGACAAAGCCGATCACGACTACTTCGAGGAAGTCGTCCGGCCGATGCTCCGTGAGCCGGGTGTAGAGTTCATCGGCGAGATCAGCGATTCCCAGAAGGCAGCGTTTCTAAGTGGCGCGCTCGGACTGCTCATGCTCATCGATTGGCCGGAGCCATTCGGCCTCGTCATGATCGAGGCGATGGCATGCGGGACCCCGGTGATCGCCTTCAAGCTCGGGGCTGTTCCCGAAATCATCGACCATGGTGCCACGGGGTTTGTGGTGGCGGATGAGGATGCAGCGGTGAACGCGGTCGGAAAGCTGCTCTCGATACCGCGCGCAGAAATCAGGCCGCAGTTCGAGCGCCGCTTCACGTCCCGGCGCATGGCGGACGATTACCTCGATATCTATGCGGACCTCATCGGGGCGACCGACCGCCGTATCCGGCGCAATGGGTCGGCTTATCACTGGCCTGCAAGCGAGCCCGGTGCGCCGCAAAGGCATGTACTCCGCCAATGGGAAGGCGTGAGGGGTCCATCAGATTAGGAAGAGTAGCAGCCCGCTGAAGCGATAGACGCGAATTGGAAAACCCCAGTGCTCTCAGCGCCGGGGTTTCCTTTTTCGATCGTCGACAGAGACGTGAGCAGCGCAGAACTCGCGGTGGAGAGGACAAACCTCCTATCCGCGCATGCTAATCGTGGTCTCCTCCGCGATGCCGGCGCCGCGGCGGCCTATCTCACCGAAGATCGAAGACGCATCCTCTCTCCGAGCAGAGTCAGCCAGCGACGTAAGGCAAGACCGACGCCCAACCGATGGCGCCGCGACGCGGCTTCTCGCTCCAACTCTTGCGGGCGCACGACGGCTACCGCGCGCGCAACCCACGGCGCTTGCGCTTCCTAAGAATGCTCAGCGTCAATGCTTCATCCACCGATAGCCCGGCTATCCGCTTGGGCTTCCGCGATCTTTCGCACATTCGCTGCAGATCTCCCTCGACATAGGCATCGAGCACTTCAGGATGCACGTAGCACTTCCGGCAAATGGCCGGCGTGTTGCCGAGCTGTGCTGCCACCGACGCGATCGCAGCACGAATGACGCGCTTGTTCGCGGCTTCACTGCCAGGTTCGCATGTCTTGAGGGCGTTCGCGACGCGTACCGTGCCCACCCAGGTGCGAAAATCTTTTGCTGACACGTCGGGCCCCGCGATGCTGCGGATGTAGTCGTTGACGTCGGCGGACGATACTTGGCGGATCTCGCCGGCTTGCTCCTCGTATTGGAACAGATGTTGGCCTGGCAGTTCCTGGCAGGAGCGCACGATGTTGGCGACGCGCCGGTCGGTGATCTTGAGATTCCACTCCTTGCCCGTCTTGCCGATGAATTTGAAGCGGAGTTCGCTTCCAGAGATTGCGGCATGTCGATCCTGCAAGGTCGTCAGACCAAAACTATTGTTCTGGCGCGCATATTCGGGGTTACCCACGCGGATGAGCGTCGTCTCGAGCAGATGCGCCACCGTCGCCAGCACTTTACGCCGCGCAAGACCGCGCTCCTTCATGTGCCGGGCAATCGTCCGCCGCACCTTCGGCAGTGCCGTCCCGAAATCGATGAGGTGATCGTACTTGGCCGCGTCGCGCTGCTGGATGAAGTCGGGGTGATAGCGATATTGTTTGCGACCCCGCGCGTCCCGGCCGGTTGCCTGGATATGCCCGTTGCTGTCACCGCAGATCCAGACATCCGTCCACGCCGGCGGAATGACCAGAGAACGGATGCGCGCGAGTGTGCTTTTGTCGCGGATGACTTTCCCTGCCGCCGAAATGTATTTGAAGTTGCGCCCTGTGGGCTGGCGCGCAATCCCTGGCGTGGCTTCGGCGACGAAATATAGTTTTAGCTCTGCCGCCGCTGGCAACGGTCCCGGTAAAATCTCGTCTCGCGACCGTCTCAACACCTAGCACTCGCCAATGGAATATCACGCTGGCAAGAGAACGCTCCTGCTTGGAAGCTCGTTCCTGGCGGGGGCAGTTGCGCGGCGATAGATGCCGTGACCAGCAGCTGCGCCGGAATGCGCACGTGCTGTCACAGACCGAAGGGATAGGTCTCGGGAGGTCCCGGCGGATGATGTTCCACGCCTAGCGGCGTCACGGCGCGCGTCTCGTCGAACCAGACGTACGCATCGAACTGTCCTGGCAGCGATGCATCGGAGTAGTGGCTCATCAACTCGGTCTCGGGACGATAGATCACACCGATGAAGCGCTCCAGGTGCGGCTCGGCAAGCCGGTGGCGTAGCGCTTCATCGCGCGTCAGATCCAGCAGGAATTTCGGCATCCTCGCGTCGTGGCACAGTCGCTCGTAACTGTCGGCGCGGGACGGCCGGACGCTCTTGACCTCCATATCTCCATCCCAATCCGACGCCGCGGCGACCGTGCCCTTGTGGGTGCCGAAGCCGATGAGCGCCGCCCGTTTGCCGAACCGTTCGCGGCAGAGCTGCCCGATGTTCAGCTGCTCGCGCGCAATCCCCATTTCGGTGAAGCGGGCATCGCCGATATGGGAATTGTGCGCCCAGACGATAGCCTTGGAATTGGGTCCATGGGCTTCGAGCAGATGCCCCAGCGTCTCGAACATGTGGCTGTCGCGCAGGTTCCAGGATTGGGTGCCGCCGTAATACATGATGCGGTAGTATTGCTCCGCCGCAGCGATGAGACGGGCGTTCTGAACCGCGTCGAGAAAACTATCGCCGTCCCGGCTTTCGTACTCGAGCTGCCTCGCCAGTAGATCGCGGCATTGCTCGACGACTGCGCGCTCGCACTTGCCGTAACCGGCCGTGAGCACGGCGCGGCCGTAGGTAGCGGGATCATGCTGCCAGGGCGTGAGGCAGCCGTACCGTTCCCGCGCCACGCGCGCCGCTTCCGGATCGACATCGTCGAGGTACGTGAGCACCGCCGCGATCGAACCGCGCATGTTGTAAATA
>DASRYA010000005.1:0-15922 GCA_035687305.1 Hyphomicrobium sp.
GGCATCATCGGCAACGTCTTCACCTACGAGCACAAAGGCAAGCAGCACATCGGCGTCTTCTCGGGCGTCGGTGGCTGGGCCGGCATCGGTCTGGCCGCTGGTCTGACCAACCCGACCGACGGTCTGGGTGCTGTCGGTGGCTACGCCGGTCTCAGCAGCTACACCGCTCTGGGTGGCTCGCTGACCGTGTGGACGTTGCCATAAGCCTAGGATGAAACACACAAATCCCACTCGCTAAGTTCTGCGCTACCTCCATTGCGCACACGCTTGCGAGCTACTTGACCGGCGCCTCACCAGCGCCGGTCTTTTTATTCGGCGCCCCCCATGCAAGAGGGAATTGTTTGACAGGGGCCGAACCGGATAGATATTTAATCCGATGGTTGAACATGAGGACAGGCTGGGCTGCATATTCTTCGCGCTGTCGAATGACACGCGGCGGAAAATGGTGCGCCTGCTTGCCCGCCGTCCCTATCGCATAACGGAGCTCGCTCCCAAGTTCGACATCTCGCTCGCGGCCGTCTCGAAGCACATGCAGCTGCTGGAGCGGGCCGGCCTGATCGACCGGGAAATAAGGGGCCGCGATCATTTCTGCACACTGAAGCCCGCGGCATTGAGTAAGGCCCATGCCTGGCTCGGCGGCTACGAGCAATACTGGAACGCAAGGCTCGATGCTCTCGAGAGGATGCTCTCCGAAGACGAATAGGTGCGTATTTTGGCAGGTCAGAAGCCACCCCCAGCGATTGCCGTCACCATCGTCCGCCGGCTGAAAGCCACCCCCGGCAGGATATTCGCAGCCTGGACGCAGCCCCGAATGCTCGTGCGCTGGCTCGCACCCGGCGGCGATACGGTCACGGGTATCGAGACGGAGCTGCGGGAGGGCGGCAAATACCGCGTCGACGCGGTCGACACCCACGGCCGCCCCTATTCGATCAGCGGCGTCTACGTGGAGCTCGTCGAGGACGAGCGCGTCGTGATGACGTGGAACTACGACGGGCCGGTCGCTGCCCTTCGCACGCGGGCAACGCTCGTCTCCGCGGAGCTGCGCGCCCTCGGTCCGGCGCTCACCGAGCTCACCTTGACGCACGAGAAAAACCCCAACCGCGAGGTTGCCGGTCTCAACCGCGTGAATTGGAAATCCTGCCTCGACAAGCTCGAAGGCACTTGCGGGGAGGTGCGGGAAAAGCCATCCACCACCAACGATGCGCCGCGGGATTTCTTCTCTGATGGGCACCGCAGGCTGCAGGATCAGTTCGACACGCGCCGGATCGCGGACCGTCTCGACGATCTCACCGTGCACGATCAGCTCAAGGCTGCCGATGCCGCATTCATCACGCGGCAGAACATGTTCTTCATCGCCACCACCGATCCCTACGGTCAGCCCAACTGCTCCTACAAAGGCGGCAACCGGGGGTTCGTCACGGTGATCGATGACCGGACGATCGCCTTCCCGGACTACAACGGCAACGGGATGCACCTATCGACGGGCAACATCACCGAGACGTCGCGGGTCGGCCTGCTGTTCGTCGACTTCGAACGCCAGGCGCGTTTGCGCGTACTTGGCCGCGCCGAGGTGTCGGCATCGGACCGCCTGCTGAAGCGCTATCCGGGCGCACAGATGATCGTGCGCGTGCATATCGAATCCGTCTTCTCGAACTGTCCTCGGTACGTGCACAGGATGCAGCTGATCGAGGAATCCGTGTTCGTGCCCAGGGCCGAGAAGCCGCAGCCGGTCGCCGACTGGAAGCGGCTGCGGGCCGTTGCTGACGCGCTCCCCGAGGCGGATGCCGACGCCGCAGGCACCGACTCGGACGAAGAGAAGGCGATGAACAAGGATAGCTGATCGCCTTCGCCGCCTCTCACCCGCGGCTGGCTCGTCAAGGCTATCTCGGCATCGCTTTTTCGCTCAGGCACGGCATCTCAAGGGCTGCGGCAAGTCGGCCGTGGCAAGAAAACGTGAACGCCGATCCCCCGTGCGGGTTGACTGCGGGGCCCCCGCCTGGGAATTGAGGCGGCTGCGGGAGCGGCGAACCGGCCGCCTCCGATCCCATTCCTCATCCCCTCGGGGCACACCGTGCACGACTACGTCAGAAAGATCCTCGGCGCCCGCGTCTACGACGTGGCGGTCGACAGTCCTCTCGATTCCATGCCGCGGCTTTCCAAGCGTCTCGGCAACAGCATCCTGTTGAAGCGCGAGGATCTGCAGCCGGTTTTCTCGTTCAAGCTGCGCGGCGCCTATAACAAGATGGCGGGGCTTTCGCGCGCGCTGCTCGACCGCGGGGTGATCTGCGCCTCGGCTGGCAATCATGCCCAGGGCGTTGCGCTTTCCGCGCGCCGGTTGAATACGCAGGCCACGATCGTGATGCCCTGCGCCACGCCGGAGATCAAGGTCGAGGCGGTGCGCGCGCGCGGCGGCAATGTCGTTCTATTCGGCGACAACTTCGATGAAGCGTATGCCCACGCGCGCAAGCTCGAGGCCGAGAAGGGTCTCGTCTTCATCCACCCCTATGACGATCCCGACGTCATCGCCGGCCAGGGCACGATCGCCATGGAGATCCTCAGCCGGCATCCGGACTCTATCGACGCCATCTTCGTGCCCGTCGGCGGCGGCGGCCTCGCGGCGGGCATCGCGGTCTACACCAAGTTCCTGCGCCCGAACGTGAAGGTTATCGGCGTGGAGCCGGAGGAGGCGGCCTGCATGCAGGCCGCCATGCGCGCGGGCAAGCGCGTGGTGCTCGACCAGGTCGGCTTCTTCGCCGACGGAGCCGCCGTGCGGCAGGCCGGCGAGGAGACGTTCCGTCTGTGCCGCCAATACCTCGATGACATCATCACGGTTTCGACCGATGAAGTTTGCTCGGCCATCAAGGACATCTTCGAGGATACGCGCGCCATCCCGGAGCCGGCCGGGGCGCTGTCTCTCGCCGGCCTGAAGAAATACGCCGAGGAGCATCGGCTCAGCGGACGCACGTTCGTTGCGATCAACAGCGGCGCCAACATGGACTTCGACCGGCTGCGCCACATCTCGGAGCGCGCCGAGATCGGCGAGCACCGCGAGGCGCTGCTGGCTGTAACCATCCCGGAGCATCCGGGCAGCTATCGCCGCTTTATCCAGCTCCTGGGCCGGCGTTCCATCACGGAGTTCAACTACCGCTACGCGGACAACCGCGCCGCGCACATCTTCGTCGGCGTGCGCCTTTCGGGCGGAGAGACGGAGAAGCAGCAAATCATCTCGATGCTGCAGGACAACGGCTACGCCGTCATCGACATGAGCAACAACGAGATGGCTAAGCTGCACGTGCGCTACATGGTGGGCGGGCGCGTGGCCGGGCTCGACAACGAGGTGGTGCTGCGGTTCCAGTTCCCCGAACGGCCCGGCGCGCTGATCCAGTTCCTCGACAGTCTCTCCGACCGCTGGAACATCTCGCTGTTCCACTACCGCAACCACGGCGCCGATTACGGCCGCGTGCTGGCCGGGATCGACGTGCCGCCGGAGGAGCGGGCCGACCTCAAGGCCAGCCTCGAAAGTCTTTCCTATCCCTACTGGGACGAGACGGAGAATCCGGCCTATCGGTCGTTCCTCGCCGACAGCAATGGGAACGGCAATGGCGCTGTGGCAAAGCCTTCGGCGCAGGTGGGCTCGCGCACGACAAAGCCGAAGCGCGCCGCGCGCTGAGGCACGGGTTAGAGCACGATCGCTTTTCTTCGAATCGCGATGCGGGTCGAGTTTTTGATTAGACCGATGATTCACGCTTCGGGCTGATAGGACCCGAAGCGATCATGGTCTTTTGCTTAGACCGATGATTCACGCTTCGGACGGATAGGGTCCGAAGCGATCATGGTCTGGCACCGCGATCTGGCTTTTTGGCGAAACGGGAATGGGGCGTGGGGCGCGCGGCGTCCGCGATGACCGCGTACGCGTTGTTACGTCATCAAGCCCCGGTTCGGTGATGACCGGCGCAGACGTGTTTTGTCACCCCGTCGGACCGGGGAGCGCGTTCCCCGATCCGACAGGGGGCGCGCCGAATTGCCTCCGGTGGGTGGCGCGCCGATGGGTGTCGATTTCAGGCGACCGTTTCCGACGCGGGCTCCGGTGACAACTCGGCCAATTTTCCCGGCCGGCCGTTCTCTTCGTCGGCGCCGGGCAATGCCGGCTTCTTGCCCGTCAGATTGGGCCACAGATCTGCGTATTTACGGTTGAGCTCCAGCCACTGCGGGGTCGCTTCCCGTTCGGTGTCCGAAAAGATCGCTTGCGCGGGACATTCGGGTACGCAAACCCCACAGTCGATGCACTCGTCCGGATGGATGACGAGCATGTTCTCGCCCTCGTAGAAGCAGTCCACGGGGCACACCTCGACACAGTCGGTATACTTACACTTGATGCAGTTCTCGGTGACTACGTAGGTCATGGCTCTCTGCCAGCTATTTCTCCGCTTCGATCGTCCCGCAGGCGATGGGAAGGGTCACGTGTGCGGGCACGCCAGGAAGCGATTTCACACTATCGGGCAAGGCTGGTTTTTCGCTCACGCCATGCACGAAGATCACCCGCTTCTCGAGCGCAAGGACAGGTGATTTGAACTTATCCTTGAGGGCGTTCTCGATGTCGGCAACGACCTCGGTATTAGTGTAGTGCGCCGCTCCACTTTTGTCAGCGGTAGGATAGGTGTCGTTCGGTATTTCCAATGTCGCGGGATGCGCATGGAACGGCACCATCGTCGTGCCGGCGACGGCTTCCGTCTCTATGAGATCGATATAGCCGTCGCCGTTCTTATCCGCGTCAGCGGTCGGACAGGCGGCCTGCTTGCCGTCGGGGAAGCCGTGGTAGTGCTGCAGGTGCATGATGCCCGGCGGCAAGCCCTCCAGATCTATGACGGTGACGAGCTTCCCGTCCGCGATCGACAGCTTTGCCGTCCCCTTCGCAGCCGTGCCGATCTTCGCGGCGTTGAGCGGCTGCAGGTTCGCCACGAACTTGTCGGCAGCGAAAGAGCCAGTCGGCGCAACGACAGCGAATGCGGCAACGGCTGCGAAAGAGAGGAGGGGCCTCGGTATCATGTGACGTTCTCCAAATGGGTAAAATTCAAACGGGGCAATTGGGGTCGTTGGTGCTTTCCATCGCGGAACGATGCAGTGCGATGCCAAGTTGCAGCGACTCTGCGATGTGCTCCGCGCGGTCGACGAACAGCCACGCGGCAGGTGAGGTGCAAAATTCGCGTGTGGCCTCACGGAACAGCTCCAGCCAGCGCTCGAAGTGCGGCCGCGAGATGTGAGGGATCTTCGCGTGCGCGGCCATGGGGCGGCCTTTGTAGCGGCCGCTCATGAGCGTGACCGACGACCAGAAAGCGCACATCTTCTCGAGGTGAAGCGGCCAGTCGTCGATCTCGGCATCGAAGATCGGTCCGAGCACGGCGTCGGCACGCACCCGGGCATAGAAACCATGCACGAGGTCATGGATCATACGCTCGTCGATGCCAGCAGCGTAGCCCGGTGCGCGCGGGTCAATATCCGGCTGGCTGCCTGTCGCCGTGTCCGTTCCAGTCATAGCAAAGCCCAACGTACGGAGAGTGCCGTGAAGGCGAGAAGAATGACGACGGGGATCGTGACGATCTGCACGACGGCTTCCCAACGCCGCATTGGCCCGGTGCGCGTCTCGACGAACTCGCTCTTCGAATGCTCGTCATCTCTGCGCCAGCGCTTATCGGTCGACGCCCGCAGGCGGAAGAACGTGAGCGGAATTGCAAAGAAGACCACTGCGAAGGCGATGCTCACGATTACTGCGAAAAATGCCGTTCCGGTGGAGAAGAACGTCACGGCGGCGACGGCGAACAGAAGCGTGTAACAGGTGATGATGATGGGGCCGGCGACGGCGAGCAGGCCGTCATCGTATTCGCCCGGTTCATCGCCCTCGGCAGCGGGGCGCGGAACGGATGCTGCGGCGGGATTATCCGCGCTGCGGGCGACGACTGCGGCGTTCGAAGATTTGAGATCCAGACTCATATTATCCTCCATTTGACCAGCGGACGTCCCGTCTCCGACGACAAAACAAGCGGGCGGCGGTGGCGTAGCGGAGTTAGCGTGCGTGCCGATGCATGACTTCGGCTTCACAAGGCCTTAACATGCATTTATAATACATGTTTCAAAACGCAAGTCCATAATGATGCACGAACCATGCATCAAATAGCCGTGAGACACCATGCAGCTCACACTGTTCTCAGATCTCGCATTGCGCGTGCTCATGTTCACGCACGGGGCGGGTGACCGCCTCGTCACCATCGACGAGATCGCCGAATCGTACGCCATCTCGCGCACGCACCTCACGAAGGTCGTTAACGCTCTCACGCGCTCGGGATACCTGCAGGCGGTGCGCGGGCGTTCCGGCGGGCTCAGGCTCGCGCGGCCTGCGGACGAGATCCTGCTGGGCGATGTGGTGCGCACCACCGAACCCGATTTCGCGCTCGTGGAATGCCTGTCTACCGGCAACCGGTGCGCCATCACGAACTGCTGCCGGCTGCGCGGCGTTCTCAACGAGGCTCTAGGCGCATTTCTGAGTGTTCTCGACCGGACGACGCTCGAAAGTATCGCCTTGCGACCGAAGGATTTCCGCTCGTTGGCACGCATAGGAGAAGACCGATGACCACCAAATCGAAGGACGGTGACGGCGCCAGCAGAAAAGTCAGCATCAAGCGCGCCTACGATGCGCCTGCCCGGGGCGACGGAACACGTGTGCTGGTCGACGCCCTGTGGCCGCGCGGCGTGAGCAAGGACGAGGCCAAGATCGACGTGTGGCTGAAGGCTATCGCCCCGAGCACGGAGCTGAGGAACTGGTTCCACCACGACCCGGAGCGATGGGTTGCATTCCGCACCCGGTACCGGTCGGAGCTTTCGAAAAATGCCGAGGCGCTCGCGGAGCTGAAGGACCTGGCGCGCCGTGGGCACGTCACCCTCGTCTACGGCGCGCGCGATATCGAGCACAACAACGCGGTCGTCCTGCAAGGGCTCCTCAATCGGAGCTGGTAACGGCATCGGGATATCCGTCTTCACGGTCGTCTCGTCCGCCGGGCTGCGCTGCTGCCTCGCCTCACCAGAGGCGCGCGATGGCGAAGTGAATGATCAGGAAACCAGTGATCAGCACCGTCAGGAAAATGATCGTATCGACGGGATCCTCGCGGCTCTCCTCCGATTGTTCGTCTGGCTCGTCGGCCATTTCGTCACCTCGCTGTCGATGGCTGGCACAATGCTTCGGATACGCTGCTTTTATATCGTTATACGATATTTATTGACAGAGGAACAGGCGCCGTTCGTCGGGAAGCCGGTCACTCCGGTCCTGGATGGACATATCCCTGGTGGTTTAAGCTCACCGGCGCAGGGAAACCTGTAGAATGAACATATGCGGCGACAGACATATGAGGCGATAGTCATGGCCAATTCCGATCGCATCGCTGCGGTGGAAGGCACCGATAGCGCGACAGTGCAGCGTCTCTTCTCCGAAGCGATCGCCCGATGGCGCGCCGCTGGCGTCCGGGTCGCGGGCCTCATCGAGGAAACCCACGGACTGGAAGGGCGCATCTGCACCGCCGGCGTTCTGCGCGACATCGCCTCGGGCGAGCCGCACTCGATATTTCTCGAAACGCTGCCCGCGGGCAAAACGTGCCACGTCGACGCGATAGGTGCGGAAACGGCGGGCGCGAGCATCGTGGATCAGATCAACGCCTGCGACGTGGTCGTGCTCAGCAAATTCGGCAAACTGGAATCGGGGGATGGCGGCCTCATGGGCGCGTTCCGTGCGGCTGCAGACGCGGGCAAGCCCATTCTGACGACGGTGGGCGAGAAGCATCGCGCCGCATGGCGCGCGTTCGCCCCCAACGCGTCCGTTCTTCCGCCCGATGGGCATGCGATCGATGCCTGGTGTGCAAAGGTAAGGTGAGCGCCAACCCGGCGCGCTCGCCCCCATCGACCCCGCGGCGCAGTTAAATAAATTGCGCCTGTTTCCGCGGCGTTTACGCGGATTTACACCCTCGCGACGCGCGGCAACTGCGCGGCGCTCGCAACCGCTGCGAGCGCATGGTCGAGATCGCTGATGAGGTCGCTCTCCGCCTCGAGCCCCACCGATAGCCGCAGGAGCCCGTCGGTGATCCCGGCGTTGCGGCGCGCCTCGGGGTCCATGCTCGCGTGGGTCATGGTCGAGGGATGGGCTATGAGGCTTTCGACGCCACCGAGGGACTCGGCCAGCGTGAAAACCTCCAGGCGCTCGACGAAGCGGCGCACCGCTTCGGTGCCACCGCGCAGCTCCAGGCTCAGCATGGCGCCGAAGCCGGACTGCTGCAGCTTTGCGAGCGTGTGACCGGGATGCGAGGGAAGCCCGGGATAGTGCACCGCCTCGACGAACGGATGACGCTCCAGGTGCTCGGCGATCGCCTGCGCGGTCTCCTGCTGCTGGCTCATGCGCGGAAAGAGCGTCCTGATACCGCGAAGGGTCAGGTAGGCATCGAAGGGCGACCCGATGAGACCTGCCGTATTGGACCACTCGGCAAGCTCTTCGGCGTCCGCCTTCTCGGCTGCGATGACGGCGCCGCCCAGGACATCGGAATGCCCATTGAGGAATTTCGTCGTCGAGTGCACGACGAAGTCGGCGCCGAGCCGCAATGGCCGCTGCAATGCCGGTGACAGGAACGTGTTGTCGACCACGACCTTCGCGCCGGCCTTGCGGGCGCGCGCAGCAATGGCCCGAATATCGACAACCCGCATCAGGGGATTGCTCGGCGTCTCGACGAAGACAAGCGCGGGCTCGACCACCATCGCCTTGGCGAGCGCGGCCTGGTCTGCCTGATCGACGAAGATCACGTCGAAGTGCCCGCGCGCACGGCGCGCCAGCAACAGCCGCTGCGTGCCGCCATAGCAATCGTGGGGCGCAACGACGACATCGCCAGGCCGCAGGCGGCTCAGCACCAAGTCGATGGCCGCCATCCCCGACGAGACGACCACAGCGCCCATTCCGCCCTCAAGCTCGGCCAGGGTCTCGGCGAGCATGTTGCGGGTGGGATTGGAAGTGCGCGAATAATCGTGGGCACGACTTTTCTCGAATCCTGCAAACTCAAAGGTGGTCGTCAAGTAAAGCGGCGGGGTAACGGCCCCGAAAGCAGCGTCCGTCGCCACGCCGTGCGCGGCTGCAACGGTTCGTGGATGCCTATGCTTGGCCATGAGAAAATCCATGCGAGAGCGGTCACAGATGGGCAGGAGTCCGCTATACCTTCCAGTGATAGCCCGTCCGGTCCCGTCCGGGCGTGAAAGATATATCGCCTCACGATATACACAAGAGACCCACCCATGTCGAAGCCTACTACCCGCCGCAAGTTTCCTAAACATAGCTACGAAGCGCTGGCGGATTTCCGCTATGCGCTGCGGCAGTTCCTCGCGTTCAGCGAGCAGGCGGCTGGCGAAGCCGGCCTCAGTCCGCAGCAATATCAGGCGCTGCTGGCGATCAAGGGCTCCCGCAGCAAGGCGGACCTGGGCATTCAGGATATCGCCGACCGCCTGTTGATCCGCCACCATACGGCGGTGGAGCTGGTCGACCGCCTGGAAAAGAACGGGTTCGTCACGCGGGTGAAGGACAAGGAGGACCTGCGGCGCGTGCAGGTCCGCCTCACCACCAAGACCGAGCGGGTGATGGATAAGCTTGCCGCGGCCCACCTCAGGGAGCTGCGCGGCATCCGGCCGGTGCTCGACCAGCTCCTGGAGCAATTCGACTGAGGATCGGCTGAACTGGGATTGTGGGGCATCCGAGGCGGGCGCCGGCGCTGGATGGTCGCCGGCCCCGCCCAGCGGCGCTCTCTGGGAACGCCGCGGAGGAAGTGCCTCCCCAGCACACTTCCTCCGGCCCCCTTACCACACCTGCGCGCCGCCTGCGTACCCTCCGGCGCATCCCGGGAGCGTTATTTTGCTGCCGCGCAGGTTCGATGTGTCCCCGCTGCATCCGATTGGGTTCCCGCGGCATGGGCGAGGATCGCATCGGCGTGCAGCTTTAGGGTGTCGTAGAGCGGGAGTGGGGTGTCCTTTTCCGAGATCAACAGGCCCAGCTCCGTGCATCCGAGGATGACCGCCTCTGCGCCCTGCGCTTCAAGATCGGCCATCATCCTGCGGGCAGCGGCGGTGGACCCGGGATTTACCACGCCGTGCGAGAGCTCCTCCCAGATGATGCTGTCCAGCTTCCGGCGCTCGCCAGCGTCCGGCACGCACGTGTCGATGCCGTGGGCGGTGAAATGATCCTGGAAGAAACCGAACTCCATCGTGGCTCTCGTGCCGAGAAGCGCCACCTTGCGCCGCCCATCGCGGCTCAGCGCGGCGGCGGTGGCATCCATGATGGTGACGATCTCCAGCGGCGAGGCGTCGCGGATCTGCGCATACGCGTTGTGGGGCGTGTTGGCGAGAATGGCGGCGAAGTCCGCTCCGGCGGCCGCGAGGCGGTGCAAAGCGCCGAGCAGGATTTTGGCAACGCCGTCCCAGTCGTTCTTTTCGAAGAGATCGACAAGTGTCTGCAGGTTGAGGCTTTCGAGCGTCATCGGCGGGAAGTTCAGCCCGCCGCGCAGGCGGTTATGCTCAGCGCAGAGCCGCTGGTAGTAGTGAACCGTCGATTCCGGGCTCAGCCCTCCGATCAGGCCTATCCTTCGCATCGGATCCCCGCGGAAAGTGAATTGCAATCGCTGTTTGTATCGCCCTACGATATTCGTGTCGAGGCGCGGCCAGGCATTTGCGCGCGAACACGTTGATACCGCGCGGTGCTTTTGTGAGGGACGAAGAGGATGACGGCGGAGCGGCACGCGGACCAGGAAGATGGACAACCGGATGCGGTGGCATCGCCGCCGTGCGCCATGCACGAGGTCGATGCGGATTTCGCCGGTTTAAGCAGTGAGCGCTCCGGCGAAAACCTCACCCGATGGCGCTATAGCGAGCGTAAGCGCCTGATCGCGGCCCGCATGGCGCTTACGGTTGCGGAGAGGGAGGCGCACGCCAAGCGCGTTGCGCGTGAGCTCGACACCATCATCCCGCGCAAGGACGGGACAATCGTCAGCCTCTACTGGCCTTTCCGTGGCGAGCCTGACCTGCGGCCGTGGATGACACGGGCCGCAGCCGCCGGACTGCGGACCGCACTGCCGATCGTGCTCGCCAAAGGCCAACCGCTTGTCTTTCGCGAGTGGTGGCCGGGGGCGCGCATGGAAAGGGGCGTGTGGAACATTCCCTATCCGGCGGACGGCGCCTTCGTTACGCCGGCGGTCGTCGTTGCGCCGCTCGTGGGCTTCGATGCGCACGGTTACCGCCTCGGCTACGGCGGGGGATATTTCGACCGTACGCTGGCGGGCCTCAACCCGCGCCCGATCGCCATCGGCGTGGGCCATCCCGTCACGGCCATCGCAAGCATTTTCCCGCAGGCCTATGACATTCCGATGGATTGGATCGTCACCGGCAATGGCGCGCCGGCGCGCGGTGCGAAGAAGGCCGCAATAAATGCTTCGTAATTTGTAAGAATGCGCCGTTTGCGGTGAAGCGGACACAAGTCCGCCGAGGTTACCGGGCTCGATGCCGCCGGCCCCGTCAATCGCACCATTGACAAAACGCGAGAACACGCCAGATTCACGGCATGGCGAAAATGCACACGAGCACCTTCCGGATTCACCCGATCGCGGAAATTTAGCCCTGGGGCTCGGCCGTTGTGCGCCCCGAGCTCCAGGGGTGCATTCGGGCTGCATATGATTGCATCGCCCACCCCCGGCGCCAAACCATTCAACACAGACATATTCAGCCGGTGCGGCTCTGCGCTGGTCACGTTTGCGCACCGCCGAGGAGTATACGGATCCATGACCGAGCTCACGAAAGCCAACAGCACCAAGCCTGCCATCGTCGTCAGCGATGTCGACTACAAGCGCCTGAGCGATCTCGCCACCGGCGCGCTCGACCGCTTCCCTGCCGTCGCCGAGGAGCTGCTTGCCGAAATGGACCGGGCGCAGGTGGTATCTGCCGCCCTCATTCCACCCGGCGTGGCGCAGATGCATTCGACGATCGCCTATCGGGCCGACTCCGGTCAGGAACGCCGCGTGACGCTGGTCTATCCGGGCGAAGCGGATATCGCCGCGAACCGCATTTCCATCCTCACGCCCATCGGCACGGCGCTCATCGGCCTGTCGAAAGACCAGTCGATCACATGGGTCACGCGCGATGGGCAGCGCCATGCGCTGACAGTGCTCAGCGTCGAGCAGCCGAGCCCGATCCTCGCCGACTAACTTGCGGCGGCGGGCGGTGCGTTCGCGCGCCGCATGGAACAACGGTGAATAGGAGGCGCGCCTTGGTTATCAGCAGCATGCCAGCTCTCCGCCCGAGGCCTCCTATCTCAGGCATCTAACCCCTGGCGCCGCGCTTCAAAACGCACGCCGGGGCCAGGGGAGACTCCTCAAAGCCACCCATTCTGTCTCGGTGCACCGGAGCCGGTGCGGCGGAGAATTGCCATGCCCAAGCTTGCCCATTGCTTCCTATCGACCAAGGACTTCACGGCTCTCGAAGCGCTGCTGGAACACGAGGCCTATCGCGAGGACGCGTTCCTGCGACTGCTACGCGACAAACTGGCGACCGCGACGGTCATGCTCCAGGAGGACATGGGGCCCGACATCGCCACTCTCGACAGCCGCATCGACTACGTGATCGACGGACGTCAAAGCGATAGCCGTATCCTCGTGCTCGGCCGGGAGAATGCGCTATCGCGCTTCGCTCTCCCGATCACGACGCTGCGCGGCCTTGCACTGCTCGGATTGCTGGCCGGCGATACGGTCACGGTCGCGCGTCCCGAAGGCGGGGTCGAGGAGTTGTATCTCGAAAGGGTTGCCTTCCAGCCGGAGGCGGACCGGAAAGAGCGCCTGCGCGACCGGCCGGGGACGCGCGCGGAGCAGAATGGCGCCCTGGCCGGCGGCTCGGTGATTGCCTTCCCGGCCTGGCGTAAACCCGCTCCGGCCGCAGCGGGCGACGGACCATCTCCCGATGATGACGATCCGGGACCGCGGGCGGCCTGAAGGATCCGCGCCGCTTAAAGCAAGGCCGCGCGGCAAGTTTCCGCGTTAGACCCATGTTGCGTCTAACCGGCGCGGTTCGACTATGCGCTTGCAGCCGCCATTCCCGTTGCCGCATGGCCGCCATGCCCGGGAACGGCGTCCGGAGCCCATCCGTTGAAACGCCATGAACAGGTGGTCCTCCAGTAAGGGCTCTGTCCTCGTGGTCGAGGACGAGCCACTGATCCGCGATTACGTCTCCGGCATATTGGGCCAGTCAGGCTTCGCTGTGGTCGAGGCTGGAACCGGCGAGGAGGCGCTGCTGCGGCTTGCCGAAGGCGGTGTATGCGCCGTCGTCAGCGATGTTGCGATGCCCGGCGAGGTGGACGGCTTCGAGCTGGCCCGGCGCGTGCGCACGGAATCGCCGCGTACCGGCATCGTGCTGGTGTCGGGCGTCACCATTCCCGACGGCGGCCATTTGCCGGACGGCGGGCATCTGCCGGGCGGGGTGCGTTTCCTGACCAAGCCGGTGAAAGCTTCGACACTGTTGCGGCTCGTGCGGGAGGTTGCCGATCCACGGGCGCACCTTGCAACCAGCCCCGAGCGCGGGCGGGCGGGGCCTTAAAGGGACCCTTAAGCCCAGCATGCGACGTATGCCGACCACAAGCTTGGTGCGCTTATCTCAGGGTCCGCGATGACATTGGGCCGTTCGCAGTCACCGGCCACGCCCGCGCGAAAAACAGCGCGGCCTGCGCGGACAGCCTCCGCCGCGCTACCTCAATTCGTTGCTCCGCAGCTTGCCACGCTCGTCACATCGCCGCCGGAGGGCGATGAATGGCTGCACGAAATCAAATACGACGGCTACCGGGCGATAGCCGCGATCGCGGCGGGCAAAGTGCGCATCTACACGCGCTCGAGCCAGGACTGGACGGCGAAATTTTCGTCTATTGCGAACGCACTGCAGGAGCTGAAGATCGGCAGCGCGCTGCTCGACGGGGAAATCGTCGCCCTCGATCCGGAAGGCCGCTCGAGTTTCCAGCGCCTGCAGAACGCGCTGCGCGAGGAGCGGGCACCGCTAACCTACTACGTCTTCGACATTCTCGAACTCGACGGGCGCGATCTGCGCGCCGAACCGTTGAAGCGGCGCAAGGAGATCCTGCGCGAGGTGCTCCGCGGTGCGCCGGACGCCATTCGCTACAGCGAGGATGTCGCCGGCCATGGTGGCGAGGTGCTCGCGAAGGCGTGCAATCTCGGGCTCGAGGGCATCGTCTCCAAGCAGGCGAACAAACCCTACGTATCGCGGCGCTCGATGGGCTGGCTGAAGAGCAAGTGCCTTGGCAGCGACGAGTTCGTGATTGGCGGCTATCGGATTTCGGACAAGAAGGGCCGCCCCTTCGCCTCCCTGCTGTTGGGCGAATACGCCGGCGGCAAGCTGCACTATCGCGGCCGCGTGGGCACGGGGTTCGATACGGCCATGCTGGAGGATCTCGGCGCGAAGCTTGAGAGTTACGCGCGCAAAACCAGCCCGTTCGTCGATGCGCCACGCGCTATACTGCGTGATGCGCGGTGGGTGGAGCCGCGGCTCGTGGCGCAGATCGCCTATACGGAGCGCACGGAGGACGGCATCCTACGTCACCCGGCATTCCTCGGATTGCGGGGCGACAAACCGGCAAGACAGGTGCAGACGCAGATGCCAAAGGCAGTCGACAAAGCGCAGGACGCGAACGCGGTCGGTGGCGTTGCAATCTCGAATCCGGACCGGATGCTGTTCCCCGGCGCGGGTATCACCAAGATCGAGCTGGCGCGCTATCTGCTGACCGTGAGCGCGCACATGCTTCCTTACGTCGAGGAACGGCCGCTGAGCATCGTGCGCTGTCCTGAAGGCGCGGAGAAGACCTGCTTTTATCAGAAGCACGCGAAGAAGGGGCTTCCCAGCGCGCTCAAATCGGTTCCCGTGCGCGAGGGCGACGGCGAGCTCGCACAGTATCTGATGGTCGACGATGCGGCCGGCATCGTCTCGGTGGCGCAGATCGGCGGGCTCGAAATCCATCCCTGGGGCGCGCGGGCGGGGAACCTCGAGCGTCCCGACCGTCTCATCTTCGATCTCGATCCCGATCCAAGCGTCGATTTTCCCGCAGTGCGCGAGGCGGCGCGCGACGTGCGCAAACTGCTCGAAGCGGCGGGGCTTGAAAGCTTCCCGCTGGTGACCGGCGGCAAGGGCATCCATGTCATCGCGCCGCTCGATGCGCGGCAGGACTGGGAGACCGTCAAGGGATTTGCACGGGGCGTTGCGGAGAAGCTCGCGCAGAATGAGCCCGAGCGCTTCACCGCCACGATGTCGAAAGCAAAACGGCGCGGGCGCATTTTCATCGACTGGCTGCGCAACGAGCGCGGCGCGACCGCGGTCGCACCCTATTCACCGCGCGCACGGCCGGGGGCGAGCGTCGCCACGCCGGTGACATGGGCGGAGCTGTCGCGCATCAAGGCGGCGAACGCATTCACGATCCCGCTCGTGTTGCAGCGCCTGCGGCGCAAGGCCGACCCGTGGGCGGACTATGGCAAGACGCGCCAGCGCATCTCAGACAAGGCCTTGCGATTCTTCGCCTGACGCGTCGGGGCTCGCGATCGTAGACGGCGGCGTTGGCCGTCGCCTGGGACGCCCGAAATGCTCGGTCTTCTCCCAGTAGAACGGAGCTGAGACGAGCTGGAGCAGCGCGCGGTGTGCCGCGAACGAGATCGCAAGCCAGTAGGCGGGCATCATCACTGCGTGAGCGGCCAGCCCCAGACGTCCACGGCGCGCCGCCGCAACCGTTCCAAGCGCGATAGCGCTCACGTATCCGGCGACAAGATTGAAGAGGCCGATACCGAGCAGCCACTGCTCGAAGACGCCTTGGGGAACGCTC
>DASRYA010000006.1:0-1949 GCA_035687305.1 Hyphomicrobium sp.
CATACGCGCTAACTTAGTCATTTGACGGCAGCAAACACACCCCGGTACAGTTGGAGGCATGACCGGGCGCGAATTGCTCGAGAATCAGTGGCCGTATCTGCTCTCCTTTTTGCCTCCGGGCCTCGATCTCGAACGCACCGCTCGCGAGACCGGTGCTCTGGCGCGACGGCGAAACGTCTCCGATGCGTCGGTCTTGCTCCGCTTGGCGCTTGCGTATGGGTTCTGCGGGCTATCGCTTCGCCAAGTCGCCGCGTGGGCACAGGCGCAGCAAATCGCATCGCTGTCGAATGTCGCTTTGCTCAAACGCCTGCGGGTGTCCCATACGTGGCTGGGGATGATTCTCGGCGCAAAGTTAGCAGAGTTGGCGCCCCCACCCCCGGACAACTGCCGCCAACTGCGGCTGCGACTCGTCGACGCCACCACCATCAGCGCGCCCGGAAGTGAAGGCACAGACTGGCGCCTTCACGTCGGCTTCGATCTGCGCCGGCTCGCCATCGATCACATCGAGCTCACCGACGCCTCGGGTGGCGAAACGCTCACGCGGTTCACGTTCGGTCCCGGCGAGCTGGTCATCGGCGATCGTGGCTACGCGCATCGACGGGGTATCGCCTCCGTCAGGGCCGCGGGCGCGCATTTTCTCGTGCGACTCAACTGGCAAAACGTGCCGCTGCAGCACCCCGACGGCTCGCCGTTTGACCTGCTCGCCGCTCTGCGATCGCTTCCCGACGCGACGGCTCTCGAATTCGCCGTTCAGACGGCGCCCTCTCCACGCGATGCTTTGCCCGCTGTCCCAGGCCGCCTCATTGCGCTGAGGAAATCCGAGGCGGCAGCCGCAGCGGCACGCAGAAGGGTCCTCCGGGAACGCTCGCGTCAGGGCAGAAACGTCGATCCACGCACGCTCGAAGCTGCCGGCTACGTCTTCGTCCTGACCTCGCTCCCCTCCGACATGCTCGACGCCGCCGCCGTCCTGCAGCTCTACCGCTTCCGCTGGCAGATCGAGCTGGCCTTCAAACGGCTCAAGAGCCTGGTCCACCTCGACACCCTGCCAGCCGGCGACCCGGGGCTCGCCCGCACCTTCATCTACGCAAAGCTCATTGCCGCGCTGATGCTTGACGATTTCACGGACCGTTTCCTCGCTATTTCCCCCTGGGGGTACCGCTTCCCTTGATCGGCCCGCGTGCATCTGGTCGATCCAGCGCGTCCTGCTCGATGCCATGGCCGCCGCCGTGCTCGGCAACGTGAGCATCGAACAGTGGATCGAGAACGCGCCCCACCTACACCGCCACTTCTTCGACACCCCGCGCCGTCGGCACAAGCAATCGGCCGCCGCCCGCCAGCGAAACCTTACCCTCGCCGCGATGGTGAAAAGTTAGCGCGTATAGGGCGCGGGGGCGAGGGCGTCGCGGGGTGCGATTGGGGAAAGGGCAAATCAAGAAGCGCCGCCGTTGCTGCGGGAGCGCGTCCACATGCTGATCGGTGCGCGTTTGGGTGGCTCTTGGTCGTGCTTCTGCGTCGTCGCGGAGCCTCGTGCTTCTTCGTCTCCGAAGGCGAAGGTCAAACGTTGACAACGGACGAGCCAGGGTGCGAGCGTGCGGCCCCGCCGAGCCTGAGTTCGGCTCGACCCTTGAGGATTGCTCGCCCATGCGCAGGTTGCCCCGTTCCCTTTCCGCAGCAGTGGTCTCCTTGGCCTCCGTCGTGGCGTTCGCGCCCGTGGCCTCGGCGCAAGCCGACGAGGCTCCGCAGCCCCAAGAAGCCCCGGTGCCCGAGCCCGCTGACGAAGCGGAACCCGAAGCCGAGCCGGAGCCCGCCGCCCCGCCGACCCGGCCCATCGAGCGCGAGCAACTCCTCCCGCCGACGTCGCCGACGCCCGAACCGCCGGCCCAGCCTCCGGTCGAGGAAGCCGCCCCTCCGCAGCCGGGCCAGGTCTTCGCCGAGGATTGGTGGACGCA
>DASRYA010000007.1:0-2322 GCA_035687305.1 Hyphomicrobium sp.
CACGCGCTACGCCATTGCGCATCGCGACATCATCGCGCGGTTCGGCCGCTTTCCGCACCGCAATGCCGTGCTGGGCCGCCAATCGACCCCAGAGGAAGTGGAATTCCTCAAACAGCCCGGCAGCTCATTCTGACCGAGAGATTTGGCATGGGCAGCAGCGCCGAATTTCTTGAGCTGCTGCGTGACCAGCTGAGCGGGCTCGGACAGATCCAAGTCCGTCGCATGTTCGGCGGCGCCGGCCTTTATTCCGACGGCGTGATGTTCGCGCTGGTTTCGGACGACACGCTCTATTTCAAGACGGACGAAGCCAACGGCGGTTGCTTCGATGCCGAGTCACTGCCGCCGTTCAGCTACGGCACAAAGACCGGCCGCACCACGATCTCCTCGTATCGGCGCGCGCCGGACCGCCTGCTCGACGATCCTGACGAGCTCGTCGCCTGGGCCCGCGGCGCCCTGGCCGCGGCCCGTCGGGCACAACGGGCAAAGCCGAAGCGCATGGGCACTTCGGCTGGAAGCTCTGCTCGAATTGCTCGAATGAAGTGAGGAGGCGTCCCAAGCAGCGGATGCTTACTCGTTCGCCGCCTTTGCGACCCGGACCGGCTTACGCATGAAAGCCGGGATCTTGTCGGCGAACCCGACGTTTGCTGACTCCGGTCTGCGCTCCCGCGGCTGGCGGGTGCGGTGCTCCGGTGCGGGCTGTGGCGTTTCGACGGCCCGCGGCTTCGTCGGGGGTTTTTCGCGACGGGGCGCAGTCTCGAGAGGCTCGGCTGCCTCCTTCTGCGGCGGTTGCGCCTCCGCAGCGGGTTGTGCCGGTGCTGATTTCTCGCGCCGCTGCCGTTCACGCTTCGGCTTGGGCTCGGCCCGACCATTGGCGCGCCGCGCGTCGGATTTGCCGTTGCGGCGCCCGCGGCGCTTCCGAGCAGCTTCGGCGTAGTCCTCCTCCGTCGGCGGCTCGCCGATCCAGGTCGGCTGCTCGCCAGTGACCTGCTCGATCTGCTTCACAAGCTTGAGGTCTTCGCGCGTCACCAACGTCGCCGCGTAGCCTTCCCGGCCCGCGCGGCCCGTGCGCCCGATGCGGTGCACGTAGTCGTCAGCGGCCCACGGCACATCGAAGTTGAATACGTGGCTCACCTCGGGAATGTCGAGGCCGCGCGCCGCCACGTCGCTCGCTGCCAGAATGGTGATCTCGCCCGAGCGGAATGCGTCGAGCGTCTCCATCCGGCTCTTCTGATCCATGTCGCCATGGAGCGCGCCGGCGTTGAAGCCGTGCTTGAGCAATGACTTGTTCAGGATGGCGACGTCGCGCTTGCGGTTGCAGAAGATGATGGCGTTGCGGACGTCCTGGCTGCGTATGAGCTGGCGAAGCTGCTCGCGCTTTGCCCAGTCCTCGCTGTCGCGGCAGAACACGAAGCGCTGGGTGATGGCTTTGACCGTCGTCGCCGGGGGGGCCACCTCAATGCGGGCGGGATTGGTGAGGAAGTGATCGACCAGCCGCTGGATCTCAGGCGGCATGGTGGCGGAGAAGAAAAGGGTCTGCCGCTTCGGCGGCAGCAGCTTGCAGATTTTCTCGATATCCGGGATGAACCCCATGTCGAGCATGCGATCAGCCTCGTCGATGACGAGGATCTCGACTCCCATCAGCATCACGCGGCCGCGCTGGAAATGGTCGAGGAGGCGCCCCGGTGTGGCGATCAGCACGTCGACACCGCGGTCGAGCTTGCGGGTCTGATCGTCCATCGACACGCCGCCGATCAGCAGGGCGACGGTGAGCTTCTGATTGATGCCGTATTTTTCGAAGCTTTGGGCGACCTGAGCGGCCAGCTCGCGGGTCGGGGCCAGAATGAGCGAGCGCGGCATTCGCGCCCGTGCGCGGCCCGATTCCAAGCGGGTAATCATCGGCAGAACGAACGATGCCGTCTTGCCGGTGCCCGTCTGGGCAATTCCGAGCACGTCCTGACCCGTCAATGCGACCGGGATTGCTTCGGCCTGGATGGGAGTTGGTGATGTGTAACCGGCAGCCTCTACGGCAGCCAGAACCTTTTGGCTGAGCCCAAGCTCAGCGAATGTCTTCGTCGGCAAAAAAACCTCGTTCCTCGTCTGCGTTCACATAGGGCCGCACACCTCTCAAGCGAGAGCGGCGACCGATCGAGCGCAGGGGGATACGGGATGCCAAAGTGGCAAAACAAGAAAAGCGTGCGTGAGAAAGGGACTAATGAATGCGATCCCCTGCGCTCACCACAGGCTCCTGCTGACATACATGGGTTCGAAACGCAAGAGAAACATGCGCCTTTAAGCCGCGCATCGGAGTCGCAGCCTCCGGTG
>DASRYA010000008.1:0-10749 GCA_035687305.1 Hyphomicrobium sp.
CGCAGGGATGGAGGCTCGCCGTTGGCGCCCATGTCAGGCTCCGGGCTCCTCGCCGCTGCCGGTGTCGTCGCGCCGCAGGCCGTCGAGGCGCCGCGCGGCCAGCTCTTCCTTGGCGCGCTCGGACTGGCGCTCGTGCTTCGTGCGGCCGAACCTGGCGCGGTTCTCGGCGGCATGGGCCTGCGCATCGCGGCGCTGCTTCGCCTTGCGCGCGGTGCGCAGGTTGACGATTTCGGCGCTCATGGTTCGGCTTCCGAATTTGCGATCCGAAGCGGCTAGCGTCAGTCCGGCGCCAGCATTTTGCGCGGATCGACGATCTCGTCGAACTCTTTATCGGTCACGTATCCGCCCCCGACCGCCTCCTCGCGCAGGGTGGTGCCGTTCTTGTGCGCGGTCTTGGCGATCTTGGCGGCGGCGTCGTAACCGATCTTCGGCGCGAGCGCGGTGACGAGCATCAGCGAACGTTCGACGCCCGCCTTGATGTTGTCGACGCGCGGCTCGATGCCGACGACGCAGTTGTCGGTGAAGGAAACCGCCGCGTCCGCCATCAGCCGCACTGACTGAAGGAAGTTATAGGCCATCACCGGATTATAGACGTTGAGCTCGAAGTGGCCCTGGCTGCCGGCGAAGGTAATGGCGGCGTTGTTGCCGAAGATCTGTACGCACACCTGCGTGAGGGCTTCGCACTGGGTGGGGTTCACCTTGCCGGGCATGATGGAAGAGCCCGGCTCGTTCTCCGGCAGCGCCAGCTCGCCGAGACCCGAACGGGGACCGGACCCCAGCAGACGGATGTCGTTGGCGATCTTGAAGAGGGCGGCTGCCAGCGTGTTGATCGCGCCGTGGCTCATGACCATCGCATCGTGGGCGGCGAGGGCCTCGAACTTGTTGGGCGCGGAGGTGAACGGAAGCTGCGTGATGGCGGCGATGCGCTCGGCGATCTTCTCGGCGAAGCCCTTCGGCGCATTGAGGCCCGTGCCTACGGCGGTGCCGCCCTGGGCCAGCTCCATCAGCGAGGGCAGCGTCTGCTCGATGCGCCCGATGCCGTTCTCGACCTGCTGGGTATAGCCGGAGAACTCCTGCCCGAGGGTGAGCGGGGTGGCATCCTGCGTGTGCGTGCGGCCGATCTTGACGATGTCCTTCCAGGCCTGGGCCTTGTCGTTCAGCGCGTTGCGCAGCTTCTGCAGCGCCGGGATCAGCCGGTGGGCGATCTCCTCGGCACAGGCGATGTGCATGGCGGTCGGGAAAGTGTCGTTCGACGACTGGCTCATGTTGACGTGGTCGTTCGGGTGCACGGGCTTCTTCGAGCCCTTCTCCCCGCCCAGCATTTCGATGGCACGATTGGAGATGACCTCGTTCGCGTTCATGTTCGACTGGGTGCCGGAGCCCGTCTGCCAGACGGCGAGCGGGAAGTGGGCATCGAGCTTGCCCTCCATCACCTCCTGTGCCGCCTTGACGATGGCCTCGCCGATCTTCGGATCGAGGCGGCCGAGCGCCATGTTGGTCTCGGCGGCGGCCCGTTTCACGATGCCGAGCGCGCGGACGACGGGAAGCGGCTGCTTTTCCCAGCCGATTTTGAAGTTCCCCAGCGAGCGCTGCGCCTGCGCGCCCCAATAACGGTCTGCGGCAACCTCGATGGGGCCGAAGGTGTCGGTCTCGGTCCGGGTGGCTTTGTCGTTCGTGCTCATTTCGGCGTGCCCAATCTGCGTAATTTGACGTACGCCGCTTATCACAGGAGCGGCAATTTCACCACGTAGGTGCGAACGGAAGCGCAAGTGGGTGTCGATTCAGCCGAGCCCGGGCCCATTGGGAGGGCGTATTCACAATAGGGTCACACGGCGGGCTTACGGCGCCGGGATTGCCGCGCACGCCGCTGGCAATATTCGCGCGACGTCAGGCCGCACGCACGCCGAGACACGAACCGGTTACGCCGCTGCGGTCGGGTGAATTTACCGCCGGGCTTCTGGCCCGTTTCAGCAGGCGCCGTTTCGGCCTAGAGTCACTCCATAAGGGCCAAACGAGAGGGAGGCGCAGGCCGCATCGGCACATCGCCGGATGCGCAGCGCGATGCGACGATGAACATCTGCATGATCGGAGCGGGCTACGTGGGCCTCGTGTCGGCGGCCTGCTTTTCCGAGTTCGGCTGGAGCGTCACCTGTGTCGACAAGGATCCGCAGCGTCTTGCGGAACTGAACGCTGGCAAATCGCCGATCTATGAGCCCGGCCTCGACGACCTTCTGCAGCGGAACATGCAGGCGGGTCGCCTCGTATTCACGGACGACCTCGGGCCCGCGGCGAAGAAAGCCGACGTGATCCTCCTCGCGGTGGGCACCCCCATGCGACGCGGCGATGGCTATGCCGACCTTTCCTACGTCTATGCGGCGGTCGAGGAGATCGCGCCGCACCTCGAGGGCTTCACGGTCATCGTGACGAAGTCGACCGTGCCGGTCGGCACCAGCCGCGAGATCGAGCGCCGTCTGCGCGCAGCCCGTCCGGATGGCGACTTCGCGGTGTGCTCCAACCCGGAGTTTCTGCGCGAAGGGTCGGCGATCGGCGATTTCATGCACCCCGACCGGGTGCTCGTGGGCGTCGACGACGAGCGTGCCGAGGCGGTGATGGGCCGTCTTTATAAGCCGCTCGCGTTGCGCAGCGCGCCGGTGATGTTCGTCGGACGCGAGTCGGCGGAGCTGGCGAAGTACGCGGCGAATGCCTTCCTCGCCCTCAAGATCAGCTTCATCAACGAGATTGCCGACCTGTGCGAGATCGTGGGCGCGGGCGTGCAGGAAGTGGCGTCCGCCATCGGCAAGGATCGCCGCATCGGCGACAAGTTCCTGCATCCGGGGCCCGGCTACGGCGGCTCGTGCTTCCCGAAGGACGTGTCGGCACTGATCCGGACCGCGCGGGAGAATAAGTCGCCGGTAACCATCATCGAGCAGGTGCAGCGGGTGAACGACGAGCGCAAGATCGCCATGGCGCACCGTATCGAGGCGGCCGCGGGCGGCTCGGTCCGCGGCAAGACCATCGCGATCCTCGGCGTCACCTTCAAACCGAACACCGACGACATGCGCGATGCTCCGAGCCTCGTCATCATTCCGATGCTGCAGGAGCGGGGGGCGACCGTTCGCGCCGTCGATCCGCAGGGGCGGCGGCAGGCGGAACCGCTGCTACCCGACGTCGTGTGGTGCGAGAGCGCCCTCGAGGCCGCGACGGGGGCGGATGTCCTCGTGACGGTGACGGAATGGAACGAGTTCCGCGGCCTCAATCTCGAGGCGGCCAAGGCGGCGATGCAGGGCGATATGCTGGTCGACCTGCGGAATGTGTTCTCGGCGGACCTCGCCCATGCCGCCGGCCTGCGCTACTCGGCGGTGGGCCGCAAACCGGGCGAAGCGGATCTTGCTCCGGTGCGGCCGGCATTGCGCGCCGTTTGACGGGAACATACGCACTTGGGACACGCGGTCGTGCCGGCATGCGTCAGTCGGCGGTGGCGACGGCTGCGTGGCGTGCACCGTTAAGACAATGACGCGCATTTTTTCCGCTGGTTTTTAGCCTGCATCGCGGCCTAGAGCACGATCGCTTTTCTTCGAATCGCGATGCGGCTCTCGTCGTTCGATCGGACCGACGATCGACGTTTCGGACCGGTAGGGTCCGAAGCGATCATGGTCGTTTGATCAGACCGATGATTCACGCTTCGGACTGGTAGGGTCCGAAGCGATCATGGTCTAGCCGCAACGGGGATGGCGCGCCTGATTGGCTCCATGGGCGCTGCCTATGCGCGCGCTCAGCGGCGGCGCGGCCGTGACCCTGACAATCCTGACCGCGTGGCCCGCACAGGGCGTCGCCGGCGCGCGAATGTCGCTGCGCGTGCGCTATTTGCGCTTGCCGGCTTGGCGGGTTTCATCCGCCGCGCGAGAGTATTCTCGTCCCGATCGTTCTGGGGTGGCCGGCTGACCTTTACGGTTAAGCGCTGTGCATAGATGAAGCGCCGTTGCAGCCGGCGCAGGCTTCCGCACCGCGCGTGGCGCGCCTGGTGATGGCGGCGGCGCAAGCGGCGCAACGGGCGAGAAGATGTGTGGAACGCTTCCGGCAGGGAGGCGGTGCAAAGCGCGCGGAGCCATTGTGCGAAGTGCGCTGAAGTGCGGTAGCGCACGGCGACACGCCGGCGGATGCGGCGGCGCCTTGCCGACGAAAGTAGACGTGCAAATGGTGGTTCAGCCGCTTGAGGCATACATCGTCTCGTGATCGCTGCTGCTTTTGTAGCGTCTAATTTCTTCGCCGTCGATGTTTTGCTGCAAGCACGTCGTTGCAATTGTGTGCGACGCGATGCGCGATGCAGTGTCGATGGTCCTGCACGCGCGACGTTGAAGCCCGTTCGCGTTACGAGATTGCAATGCGCCGTGCGCGCTTGAATAGAGAAGCAACCGACGTGCATCGGTGTGCTGCGCGCGCATCCAGCAGGCGTGCCATTCCAAGCTTTGCAGTAGTGGCGGCGGCGCTTCTTCACGCGCTGTTACGCCCGCGATAAAGGTGCGCGATCGCTAAAATTGTTCGGGCGCGCCGCGTAGCGACCCCGTCCGGCAGGGCAGGCGGTGGCATGCGGGCTCTCCTGCGCTATATTTCCCTGGTCACCCTTGCCTCCAGGGAAAACCAGTAATGATCGATCTCACCGTCAACGGCGCCAAGGTTTCCGTCGCTGCGCCCGACGACATGCCGCTTCTTTGGGTCATCCGCGACCTTCTGGGCATGACCGGAACGAAATTCGGCTGCGGCATCGGCCAGTGCGGGGCCTGCACGGTTCACATCGATGGCGAGGCGCAGCGCGCATGTCTCACCCCGGTGTCCGAAGCTGTCGGGCGGGCCGTCACCACTATCGAAGGCATCGGGGAAACCCCCGTTGGCAAGGCCGTGCAGAAGGCGTGGCTGGATCTCGATGTGGTTCAGTGCGGGTATTGCCAGTCCGGCCAGATCATGAGCGCGGCGGCTCTCATCAAGGCGACGCCCGAGCCGACGGACTCCGACATCGACCAGGGCATGTCGGGCAATATCTGCCGCTGCGGCACCTATGTGCGCATCCGCGAAGCCATCAAAGAGGCGGCCAAGGTCGCCACTGCAGAGAAGTAAGGAGAGCGCACCATGCAGAACATTCTCTCCCGTGCCGGTGTCGCCCTCGCGGGTGAGGCGGCCGGGCTCAATCGCCGCCGCTTCCTGCAGGCCAGCGCTGCCTTCGGCGGCGGGCTGATGATCGGATGGGTGGAGGCCGCGAACGCCGAGCCGGGCAGTGCTCCGGTGGTCGACTTCGCCCCCAATGGCTTTTTAAGGATCGACCGGGACGGCAAGGTTACCGTCATCTCCCCATCGATCGAGATGGGGCAGGGCACCTACACGGCGCTGCCCATGCTCGTTGCCGAAGAGCTCGACGTGCCGATGGAGATGGTCTCGTACGGGATCGCCCCGCCGAACGACAAACTCTATGGCAATCCCGCGGTCGGCGGCGGACAGATCACGGGCGGTTCCACGTCGGTGCGCGGCTTCTATAAGCCCATGCGGGAAGCCGGTGCGGCCGCGCGGCAGATGCTCCTCGAAGCTGCGGCGAAAAAGCTGAACGTCAATACGACGGAGCTGAAGACCGAGGCAGGGCAGGTGATCCACGCCAAGAGCGGCCAGCGGATCGGCTATGGCGCGCTGGTCGACGATGCGGCGAAGCAGTCGGTTCCCGAGCATGTGGCCATCAAGGAGCCAAGCCAGTTCCAGATCATCGGTAAGCCGACGCGGCGTATCGATGCGTCGGGCAAGGTAAACGGCACGGCGAAATTCGGCATCGACGCGCAGGTGCCGGGCATGAAGATCGCGCAGGTTTCGGCCGCGCCGGTGTTCGGCGGCACGCTCGCCTCCGTCGACGAGGCGGCGGCGCTCGCGGTGCCGGGCGTGCGTCAGGTCGTGAAGCTCGACAACGCCGTGGCGGTGATCGCCGATCATTACTGGGCGGCGCGCCAGGGCCTCGAGGCAGCCGCGCCAAAGTTCAATGACGGGCCGAACGCTTCGGTCTCCACGTCCGACGTGGTGGCGGCCCTCGCCAAGGCCGCCGAGCGGGACGGTGCCGTCGCCAAAGCGGAGGGCGATGCCGCCGCGGCGCTCGCAGGCGCGGCGCAGAAGCTCGACAGCGTCTACGAGAACCCGTTCCTCGCCCACGCGACCATGGAGCCGATCAACTGCACCGTCGAAGTCACCGAGGGCGGCTGTGACATCTGGGTCGGCACGCAGATTCCCACCATCGCTCAGAAGGTGGTCGCCAAAGCGCTCGGCCTCGACGAGAGTAAGGTGCGCATTCACAACCATCTCTTGGGCGGCGGTTTTGGCCGGCGGCTGGAGTTCGACTTCATCCTCCAGGCAGCGCTCATCGCCAAGCAGTCGAAGGATCCGGTGAAGGTCGTCTGGAGCCGCGAGGAGGACATCCAG
This sequence comes from Hyphomicrobium sp., assembly GCA_035687305.1. Lineage (GTDB taxonomy): Bacteria > Pseudomonadota > Alphaproteobacteria > Rhizobiales > Hyphomicrobiaceae > Hyphomicrobium_A. The sequence goes on from DASRYA010000008.1 coordinate 6,448, forward strand.
CACGATATGTATCGGCCGTACTACTACGACCGGATCGCTGCCGGCCTCGATGCCGACGGCAAGCTCGTCGCCTGGAAGCATCGCATCGTCGGCTCGTCGATCATGTCGCGCTTCTTCCCCGAGGCGATGAAGAATGGCGTCGATCCCGATGCCGTCGATGGCGCGATCGAGCTGCCCTACGACATCCCGAACTTCTACGTCGACTACGTGCGCGAGGAGCCGCAGGGAATCCCGACCGCCTTCTGGCGCGGCGTCGGCCCCACGCGCAATGCCTTCGTCATCGAGAGCTTCATCGACGAGCTGGCGCTCGCGGCGAAGAAGGATCCGCTGCAGTTCCGCCTGGAGCTGACGGCCAAGAACTCCAGGGCGCGCCATGTGCTGGAGCGCGCGGCAGCGCTTTCGGGGTGGGGCGAGCCGCTACCGCCGCGGCACGGCCGGGGCATTGCGCTGCTCTATGCGTTCGGCACCTACCTTGCGCAGGTGGCCGAGGTGAGCGTCGGGGATAACGGCGAGGTGCGGGTCAACCGCGTGTGCGCCGTTGTCGATTGCGGACAGGTGGTCAATCCCGACACGGTCGAGGCGCAGCTTCAGAGCGGCATCATTTTCGGTCTGTCGGCGGCGCTCTGGGGCGAAATCACGCTCAAGAACGGCCGGGTCGAGCAGTCGAACTTCGACAACTATCGCGTGGTGCGGATGGACGAGGCGCCGAAGATCGCGGTGGAGATCGTGAAGAGCGGCGAAGCGCCGGGCGGCATTGGCGAGCCGGGGACGTCCGTCGTGATGCCGGCGGTGCTCAACGCCGTGCATGCCGCGACGGGCGTAAGGCTGCGCAGGCTGCCCGTGGACGTGGGCGCGCTGCGCTCTGCCTGACGCGATCATGGTCTAAGGGTTGAGATTGAAATCGGCGGTGCCAAGCGTGCCGCCGATTTCATTTCGGCGGAACGCCGCCATAGCTCGTGCCCCACACTGCGTGGCCGGGGCGCGATTGCTTGCCGTGCAACGGGGGGGAAAACCTACTTCTTGCGGAAGGCGTCGAGGCGAACGATCTGAGCGCCACCGTTGTCCTGCCGCGGGGGCTGCTCGTCTCCCTCCTTGGCTGCGGCGGGCTGCAGCGGCGTTGGCGGGGGCGGCTCGGGCCGGGTCGACGCGTGCGAGGGCCCGGACGGCGCAGCGGCCGGTTGGCTGAGCGACTCGGCCGCCGTTTCGGCCTTTGTCTTGCGCGTCACGCGCGGCTTCTTGGGGGCGGTTGACCGCAGCGCCGCGGACCCACCGGCGCCGGCATTGGCACGCTCGGCATTGGAGCGCCCGTTGGACCGCTGCAAACTTTCGCTGGCGTCGGGCTCCTCACCCTCGGGATTCTCGAACTGCATGCCGTAGCGCACGCTGGGGTCGAAGAAGACGCGGATGGCGGTGAAGGGCACAACGAGCCGCTCGGGAATGCCATCGAACGTGAGCTTCACCTCGAAGCCCGTTTCGGAAACCAAAAGGTCCCAGAAGCGGTGCTGCAGCACGATCGTCATCTCGGAAGGATATTTTTCCTTGAGACGCTTGGACAGCACGACGCCCGAGGCGCCGGTATCGAAGGAGATGTAGAAATGGTGATCGCCGGGCAGGCCGGATTTGGCCGCCTGGGCAAGAACCGTGCGCACGACGCCACGCATGGCGTCCTGGGCTAGGGCCTCATAATCGATCGTCGGCTCGGCCGGCATCGGTCTCGCTTGTTGGTCCCCGGTCACTTCCCGGGCCGATTTTGTATCGGACCGGACTTGAGTGGAGGGCTTCTGTTGCCCGGTGCCCTCCGGACCGCGCCTTACCCGGCTAAGGGCAAGGACTTCAAGTTCAGGCTAGTCGCACCGCATTACGCAGCGAGAGCAGCCTCAGCATAGTTGTCATTGGCAACTATTCTGAATGGCCCGATGACGGCGGAACCATGCCGAGCAAAAGCTAAGCCCTTTACACCTTCGTCGATCCTAGTTCGCCCCCATCAGATGCCGCCACGGCGCTCGCCGCAGCTCGGTCCTACGTGCCTGCCCTTTGCAGATTTGCATTCGGGCGGCGGCATTTGGTGGAGGCGCCGGGTACTGCCCCCGGGTCCGATCGGCTTATTACGGCCGCGTTTATCGCCATAGCCGGACGAATCCGGCAACCTGAATATAGAGGCAGATGCACGAGAAAAAAAGCCTGCCTCACCCGCGACATGTGCAGTCATGCCGTGACACGGTGCGCTTGGAAGCCCCCGCGGGCTGTGGCGCCGATCGCATTCGACGCATCCGGCAGAATATGCCTCCCTATGCGCATTGCGCCGCCGTGGTATAGGCAGGGCGAGGGATAGCAGCCCGGCGCGTGCCGGCAGGGGTGGGAGCGTAAGCTGTCAGTTCCATCGCATGATTTCGACGCACGGTCGACGGGGCCGGCGTACGTTCCGCAGACGGGCTGGCCGGCGTGGGCGGTATTGCCGGCGGGCGCGGCCATTTTTGCCGGTGCCGCCATCATTGCGCTTTTGGCTTCATCGGGCGTCGCTGCGCTCGTCAGTGTAGGGCCCGAGGTTGGCGTTTCCGCACAGGCGAACATGGTCACCGTCTGGCTCGTGGCGCTGCAAGTCAGCCTTGTCCTGCTGACCGTTATCGCGGCAGGATTCTTCCGCTCCAACCGCGCCGAAACGCTAGCGCTGCGCCCGCCGCGGGGCGGGTGGAAAGTTATGGGGCTGGCGCTCATCCCGATGTTCGTGCTCACGGGCCTGTGGACAGCGCTGCTGCTGTGGCTCGCACCGGAGGTGGTGGTCGGGGATCTGCGGGTCTTCAAGGAGCTGCTGCAGGGCGAGACGGCGATGCTGGCGCTGGCTGCCATCGCAATCGGCGCGCCGCTGTCGGAGGAGCTTTTGTTCCGCGGGTTCCTCTTCTCCGGGCTGGCGAAGTCCAGGCTCGGGCTCGCCGGCACCGGCGTCCTCACGGCAGTTTTATGGACGATGCTGCACTTCGGCTACTCGGTGTTCGGCCTCATTGAAGTGCTCACGATCGGCCTATATTTCTCCTGGCTGCTGGTGCGGACGGGGAGCGCGTGGGTGACGATCTTCTGTCATGCCGTATACAACACCGTTGTCGGGCTCGTTCTTTACTTCGTGACGCTGCCGCCGCCGGCCTGAGCCGAGCGAAGCGGGAATCGCCCTATATATTGAGACCATGCAGCAGTACCTCGATCTCATGCGCCGGGTGCGCGAGCACGGCGTGCGCAAGGAAGACCGCACCGGCACGGGCACGCTTTCGGTGTTCGGGCACCAGATGCGGTTCGATCTCGCGGACGGCTTTCCGCTGGTGACGACCAAAAAGCTGCATGTGAAGTCGATCATTCACGAGCTGATCTGGTTCCTCGCGGGCGACACCAACATCGACTACCTGAGGCGAAACGGGGTCGGGATCTGGGACGAGTGGGCGGACGGGGACGGCAATCTTGGGCCCGTCTACGGCAAGCAGTGGCGCTCCTGGGCCACCCCCGACGGCCGGTCGATCGACCAGATCAGCGAAGTCGTCGAGACGTTGAAAACCAATCCCGACAGCCGGCGGATCATCGTGTCGGCGTGGAACCCCGCCGACATCCCGGACATGGCTCTGGCGCCGTGCCACTGCCTGTTCCAGTTCTATGTCGTCGAGGGGCGGCTCTCGTGCCAGCTCTACCAGCGGTCGGCGGACATCTTCCTCGGCGTGCCGTTCAACATCGCGTCCTATGCGCTGCTGACGATGATGATGGCGCAGGTGACCGGGCTAGAGCCCGGCGAGTTCGTGCATACGTTCGGCGATGCGCACCTTTACCTCAACCACCTCGAGCAGGCCGACGAGCAGCTTTCGCGCACCCCCCGCGCCCTGCCGCGCATGGAGATCAATCCGGATGTGCGCTCGATCTTCGAGTTCCGCTATGGGGACTTCAACCTCACCGGCTATGACCCGCATCCGCACATCAAAGCCGACGTGGCGGTCTAGGACAGGCGCATGATCATTTCTCTGGTGGTGGCGGTTGCCGACAACGGGGTCATTGGACGCGACGGCAAACTTCCGTGGCGCATATCGTCCGACCTCAAAACCTTCCGCCGTCTCACGATGGGCAAGCCCCTCATCATGGGGCGGCGCACGTTCCAATCGCTGAAGAAGCCCCTGGACGGCCGCGACAACATTGTCGTCTCGCGCAATCCCGACTACCGCCCCGAAGGCGTGATCATGGCATCGGACTTCGAGACCGCCCTCGAAATCGGCCGGGATTGCGCCGAACGCCGCGGGGTCGACGAGATCGCCGCCATCGGTGGTACGGCGG
>DASRYA010000009.1:0-10207 GCA_035687305.1 Hyphomicrobium sp.
CCCGATGACGGCTGAGAACCACGTCAAGGCGATCCACCTCCTCTCGACCGCAAATCCACGCGCGAAGGTGGCGACGTTCCACTTCACGCTGCTGTCGGGCAAGGCGCGCGTGACGAGCCGCATGCGGCTCGCGCACACGCAGGACGTGGTTGCCGTTGCCGAGCTGAGCGGTGGGCGTCTGCTGGTCACGCGGCGCAAGGTCGATGTGCGCATCGGCGGATGCGATATTTAGGGAAACGGACACGCCATGATGAAGAAGCCGCCACGCATCAAGCTTCCCGAGACGATCAACCCCGGCGCGATCATCGAGATCAAGACGCTGGCGACGCACGTCATGGAAACGGGCAATCGCAAGGATGGCTCCGGCAGGGTCATTCCGCGCGACATCATCCACACGTTCACCGCGCGCTTCGAGGGCGAGGATGTGTTTTCCGCCGAGCTCAATTCCGGCGTCGCCGCCAATCCCTACATCGCCTTCTACATGCGGGTGACGGGCCCTGGTACGCTGACGCTCACGTGGCAGGACGACGGCGGCACGACGACGGTCGAGAAGGTGCCGATCGTCACGAGCTAGACCATGATCGCTTCGGACCCCAGCCGCATCGCGATGCGAAGAAAAGCGACCGCGCTCTAGCGGCGGACGTCGGATTGCGGATCGTGCTGCGCAGCGGACTCCGGCGCGTTCCGCGATGCATCCGGCGGCGGCAGTAGCCGCGGCGGCCCGTTGCGATGTCTTTCGCCGCGCCACAGCGTTGCCATGCGCGCGTATGCGGTGCGCGCAAACGTGCGCACCTTTCCGGCCGCGCGATCGATCGCAGGTTTCATGTCCTGCCAGAGGCGCAGCAGCAGAGGACGCCACCGTTGCCACGCATCGCGTAGTGCATGCTTCGCGCGCCACTTGATGACGCGGCCGACGCGCCAAACCCACGAGGCGCGGATATAGGCGAACAGCCGATCCTTCCACGGCATGAAAGCTTCGTAGGCCCGGGCGAACCAGCCAATCTGCATCAACGCAGGCTTGGTCAGCAGGAAGATGCGCGCGATCAGCGCCGTCGAGGCCACCTTGGCGAGAAAGATCACCACCATCGCCACGAAGAAGTGACCGGTCGCGAACAGGTAGACGCCGATGAGCTTTGCGGGAACGAGCACTGCGCTCGGCACGGCGAGCACGAGCAGCGCGCCATAGGGCGGCAGGCCGGCGATCATGCGCTCGGTCATGGCCCAGAGCGGGAAGCGTGCGAGGCGCGCGAGAAGATTGGAGAGCGGCTGCCAGCCCCATTCCTCGAACAGCAGCAGCAGCGCGGCCAAGACATTCAGCGCGAAGAGTAGCCCCGGGCGAACGAGCATCCATAGCGCCGCGAGCGCGCGCATGGTTAAGCGGGCGCCGGACTTCAGCCCCCGTGTGGCGGCCTCGATCCATGCTGCGATACGCGCTTTCAGCTGGTCCCCCATCGGTTCGCCTCCCGGCGTCCGCGTCGGCGGCGCCCCTAGAAGACTAGCGCGGGCATAACTGCCGCCAGGCTAACGCTGCCACTTTTGCATAGCTGAATTGCACGACGGCCTAAGGGTCGCAGTTGACGGGCCCCGCGTGTTTCTATACTTTCGCCGTAAAGAATAACGAAGCACGCCACGGGGAAACACCGAATGAGGATTGCAACGCTCGCTTCCTTCGCCGCCGCTCTGATGATCGGCCTTGGAGGCGCCGCGCTCGCCGCTGAGCACGAGATCAAGATCAAGAACACCAATGGCAAGGGCAAATTCATGGTGTTCGAGCCCGACTTCCTGAAGGTCGAGCCGGGCGACACCGTTCGCTTCGTCATCGTCGACAAGAATCACAACGCCGAGGCCATCAAAGAGGTCTGGCCCGAGGGCGTCGAGCCTCTCAAGGGCGAAATGAACGAGGATGCTGAGTTCGTGGTCGAAAAGCCCGGCTACTACGGCATCAGGTGCCTGCCGCACTACACCATGGGCATGGTGGCGCTGATCGTGGCGGGCGAACCGACCAATCAATCTCAGCTCGACGCCTTCAAGGCTCCGGGTGGCGCCAAGAAGCGTTGGGACGAACTTTTGGAGCAGGTGAAAAAGTAATCGGGCACTACCGCCGCTCCCCGCAAAGGGGCAGGCGACGATCCCTGGATGGCACCCGTGTCGTCGCTGCGCCCATGCCGGCCGCTCCCCAGGCGGCCGGCACTTTTTTTATCCAGAGTTCGATCGCCTTTCTTCGAATTCGGACAGTGCCCGGAGCGATCATGGTTGCCTTTGACGAGACCGATGATCGACGCTTCGGACTGATAGGGTCCGAAGCGATCATGGTCATTTGACAGACCGATGATTCACGCTTCGGACTGATAGGGTCCGAAGCGATCATGGTCATTTGATTAGACCGATGATTCACGCTTCGGACGCATAGGGTCCGAAGCGATCATGGTCTTTTGCTTAGACCGGTGATCGACGCTTCGGACTGATAGGGTCCGAAGCGATCATGGTCATTTGATCAGACCGATGATTCACGCTTCGGACTGATAGGGTCCGAAGCGATCATGGTCTAAGTCACTTCACCGTCATGAGGCGGATGTCCTCGGCGCGCAATGCGCCGGACCGCTCGGCATCTTCCAGCGCGTGGGCGAATTCCTCGCGCGCCTTCTCCGCCTGCCGCTGACGGGTCCACAGGCCGGCATAAAGCCCGCCTTTCGCAATCAGCTCCGCGTGCGTGCCCTGCTCGACGAGACGCCCCTTTTCGAGGACGAGGATGTTGTCGGCGTGCACGATGGTGGATAGCCGGTGCGCGATGACGAGCGAGGTGCGCTCGCGGGCGACCTCATCGAGCGCATGCTGGATCTCCCGCTCGGTGTGGCTGTCGAGGGCGCTCGTCGCCTCGTCGAGAATGAGAATCGGCGGCCCTTTGAGGATCGTGCGCGCGATGGCGACGCGCTGCTTCTCTCCGCCCGACAGTTTCAGGCCCCGCTCACCGACCATCGTCTTGTAGCCCAGCGGCAGCGAGCGGATGAAGTCGTCGATCTGTGCAAGCCGCGCGGCGGCATAGACCTCCTCGTCCGTCGCATCGGGGCGGCCGTACTTGATGTTGTAGAAGATGGTGTCGTTGAACAGGACGCTATCCTGCGGGACGACGCCGATCGCCGCGCGCAGGCTCTTCTGCGTCACGTCGCGGATATCCTGGCCGTCGATCGTCACGCGGCCCGATGCGATGTCGTAAAAGCGGAACAGGATGCGCGCGAGCGTCGACTTGCCGGCACCGGTCGGCCCGACGATGGCGACCATCTTCCCCGCGGGCACGGTGAACGAGACATCGTGCAGGATCTCCCGGCCGTCCCGATCGTAACGGAAGTTCACGTTCTCGAAGCGGATTTCGCCCTTCTCGACCCGGAGCGGCTTGGCGCCGGGGCGATCCTCGATCTCCGGCGCCTCGCCCAGCAGCGCAAACATCGATTCCAGATCGACCAGCCCCTGCTTGATCTCGCGGTACACCATGCCCATGAAATTGAGCGGCATATAGAGCTGGATCATCAGCGCATTGATCATCACGAACTCGCCGACCGAGTGCGTGCCGGCCATGATGCCCCGCGCAGCGAGAAGCATGCAGGCTGTCATGCCGACGGTGAAGATGATCGTCTGGCCGGTGTTGAGCACGCCGAGGGAGCGGAACGTCTTGATCGCGGCCTGTTCGTAGCGCGCCATCGAAACGTCGAAGCGGCGCGCCTCCAGCTCCTCGTTGCCGAAGTATTTTACCGTCTCGAAATTGAGCAGGCTGTCGATGGCCTTGGTGTTCGCCTCGGTGTCGCTCTCGTTCATCTCGCGGCGAATGGCGATGCGCCGTTCGCTCGCCGCGAAGGTGAACCACATGTAGACGGCCACCGTCGCATACATGATCGCCACGTAGCGCCAGTCGAAATAGTAGAGCAGCATGCCCGACATGAGCAGGAGCTCGATGGCGGTGGGCACCACGTTGAGAATGCCCATGCGGATGATGAGCTCGACGCCGCGCGTGGCGCGCTCGATCACGCGCGAGAGCCCGCCCGTGCGCCGCTCGAGATGGAAACGCAGCGAGAGCCGGTGCAGGTGACGGAACGTGCGGTTATTCAGCTCGCGGACCGCATTCTGCCCCACCTCGGTGAAGATGATGTCGCGGATCTGGGTCAGACCCATCATCAAGACGCGGCCCGTTCCGTAGGCGAGGATCAGCATGACGACCGCCACGCCAAGCCCCTGCGCCGTCGCCCCGGTGTCGCCCGTTGCGGCGGCGGCGAGCCTGTCGGTCGCGTCCTTGTAGAAAACGGGCACCGCTACGGTGACGAGCTTGGCGACCAGCAGAACCGCGAACGCCAGCACGACGCGCATGCGCAGATCGCGGCGGTTCGCCGGCCACACCAGCGGCAACAGCCCGCGGAATGCATCCCAGTGGCTCGACCGCGGACCGAGGTAATGTTCCTCGCGCGCATCGGCGGGGGCAGCCGGGATCGCTGGTGGAAAGGACATGGAACCTTCTGGGTTTGACTGGCGGATCGCCGCTTTGCACGGCACGAAACGCAAGGCAGCGCCGGTCCGATACCCGGCGCCGCGCCTGCAATGCAGGGTCAGGAGACCTTAGCGGATATAGTGGCGCTTATGCCAATGGCTAGTCCGCGGCCGCTGTGGCCCAAACGTCTTGGCCCGGTGATGCTTCTTCGTCTTCACCCTTCGCGGCGCGCCGCTGTGCCACACGATGCGGCTGCGCTTGCGCGGCCGGGCATGGATTCTACCGCACGGGCAGTCGCACCGGCGTACCATCATATGCCTTATGCCAGCGGGACCCGCGTGGTGGCGGCGCAGCCTCGGCGGGTGCCGATGGAGCTTTGCCGGGAGTTGAGCATAGCGGGTGCGCTTGCGGTAGGCATGGGCCTTCTTCTTGCGCGGACTGACCTTCGCAACGGGGCCTTTACGCTGCTTCTTCTTGACCGCGGGCGGGGCGACCTCGGCCGCAGCCGTTCCCTCGCGCGCCTTGGGCGAAGCGTCTTTTTCTTTATCCGATGATGGCGAACGGGGCGCGCGGTCGCCCTCGGCTTTACGTGTTGGCAGCGCCACGCCGGAATTCTCGGCCGTCCCCGGAACCGGACGCGCAACGCGCGGTGCTTCGGCTTTCGGTGCCTGTGCAGACGCGGGCGGCAGCGGCGAAAGGTCGACGGCCGGCGGCGTCGGCGCCGTGTAGCTCCGCTCGCCGCCTGTTTGCGGCTGGGGTGGCGATGATGGCGTGGGCGCGAGCGGTGGAGCTTGATCGGCACGTGCGAGGCGGTCGCTCTCGATGCCCTTTGCGCGCGCGGCCGCTTCCTGGCGGCGGGTTGCCTCGGCCTCGATCTCGGCTTTGCGCTTGGCTTCCGCCTCGGCCTCGGCGACCGCGCGGCGCTCGGCGGCGTCGGCCTCCTCGGCTTGACGCTTTGCTTCCTCCGCCTGGCGCTTGGCTTCCGCCTCGTCCGCCTTGCGCTTTTCCTCGGCGGCCCGCTTTTCTTCGGCAGCGCGGCGCTTTTCCTCGGCGAGACGCTCTTCCTTCACGCGCTGCCGCTCTTCGGCTTCGCGCTTTTCCTGCGCCAGACGCCTCTCTTCCGCGCTGCGCTTTTCTTCCGCCTCGGCAGCGGAACGCGCCGCCGCTTCGGCGTAGGCCTGGCCGCGCGCTTCGGCGGCATCCGCTATCTCTTTGGCACGGGCCTCGGCTTCCGCGCGTCGCCGGGCTTCGAGCGCTTCGGTGATCTTCCGGCGGTCCTCGTCGGCCTGTTCCAGCGCGCGCTTGTGCTGCTCCGCCAGGCGCTTGCGCGAAGCTGCTTCCTCATCGGCGCGCTGTTTTTCCGCTACTTCGGCCTGCCGCTTGGCCTCCGCCGCAGCTCGAGCTGCGCGCTCGGCTTCGGCAGCCTCTGCTTCACGCTTGGCCTTTTCTGCGCGCTCAGTCTCTGCGCGCCGAGCCGCATCCGCCTCGGCATCCTTTTCCGCCGAGGAGCTTGCGGGCACCGACGCGCCGGAGCTTGCCTGCGACGGCACAGCAGCGCGCTGAGCGGGCACGTTCCTAGCCACTTCCGGCTCCGCTGGCGTTGCGCTATCCGGCGCGACGCGCAGCAGCTTGACGATCTCGTTCCGGTAGCTGCGGTTGGCGCGCGCGAGCCAGTCGCGAACGCTCTCGACGAACCCGCCCCAGCCGTGCGGCCCGGGTGCCTGCTCGCCGCTTGCCTGGCCGCCGGCAACCGCGGTCAACGTCGAAGCCGCGACGCCGGGGCGCGAGGCCAGCACGTTCAGTCCTTCGCCGGTTTTCAACTGCGCGATGACGACGCCATCGTAGGCCTTGGCGGCGCGCGCGAGCCAATCCCACACCGGGGCCATGGGCTCGCTTTCCGCCTCGGCAGCTCGCCTCTCTACCGCTGGCGCATCCGCAGCGCTCGACTGGCCGGTCGGGGCCTCGTGGCGCTCTTCGAGCAGGTGATTGAAACGCTCCGAAGCTGCGCGGGCGAGTGCTTCCGCCTGTTCCCTTACCGTAAGCGGTTTGTGCGGCTCGCTGTCAGCCGCAGCAAGGCCCGGCGTGCACAGCAGCGCCAGCACGAAGAGAAGACGCATACCCGTCATCAGCGTTTGTCCGCACCCGTTGGTCCCCGCTCGAACCGGCGGGTTATCCCTCGTCTGTGGCGGTTCTTGGAAGGCCGCCTAGCTTAGGCAACCCATTAAGCACAACTCCGGCGGGCCTCCAAACCGACAACATAAAATCGGATAACGGGAAGCCCTCGGATTACGGGGCCGGTGTCATGCGGCTGCGGCGTCCCCATATTAGATATTCCTGCCCGAGGGGGATTTCTCATCAGCCACGGACTGTGAATGGATACGAAGAATTTCAACGGAAACAAGAACATCGCCTCTGCGACGCGCAATGTGTGCGTCTATTGCGGCTCCGGCCTCGGCCTCAACCCCTCCTACGCGGAGGCCGCCCGAACCCTAGGCGCCAACCTCGCCGTCAGCGGCATCGGCCTCGTTTATGGGGGCGGCAGCCTGGGTCTCATGGGTGAGGTTGCCCGCGCGACGCTCGCCCATGGCGGCCGCGTGACCGGCATCATCCCCACCTTTCTCATCGAGAAGGAAGCGATGCTGAGCGCGGTGGACGAGGTGATCGTCACCGACAACATGCATCAGCGCAAGCAGCTCATGTTCGACCGCTCGGATGCGTTCGTCGCCCTCCCCGGCGGCGTCGGCACCCTGGAAGAGCTGGTCGAGCAGCTCACCTGGGTGCAGCTCGGCCGCCACACCAAGCCGGTCGTCGTCGCCAACATCGACGGATTCTGGACGCCCTTCCTCAACCTGCTCACGCACATGAAGAAGGACACCTTCATTCGCGCCGGCCTCGACGTCCGCTTCACGGTCGTCGACGACGCGACGCAGATCGTTCCGGCGATCACCGGCGCATGGGAGCCGCGCCCTGCGCCGCGCGACGAGGAGCTGCTGGCAAAGTTCTAGGCGCGACGAACGCCCGGTACCCTTCCCCTCAGCGGTTCATCTGAACAGCTCGTAGTGGACAGGGTTGCCCGGGCAAGCGGAAAAACCGCATTCGGCGAACGCGCTGAAGGCGTTGAGAAGTGTCAGCGCGATGACGAGCCATACCGCGCCCGTCTCGAACCGGCTGGGCCCAGGCGCGGCCTCGTCCGCCATATCATGGCCGGTGAACTGGCCGTTGAACATGAGCATCACGCCCGCTGCGAGGATCGCCGCGGCAAATGCGATGAAGGCCCATGTGTAGAAGTGATATCCCCAAAACGCGGAGCCGAAGCCGGCGTCGCCCGGCATGACGTGCAACAGAACCTGCCGCCCGGCGACCGACGCGCCCAGCAGCGCTGCGACAATAACGAGACCGTAGTGCAGCGGCTTGGGCCCATAGCGGATGGTGAGAACCGGGCCGACGGCGAGCGCCGTGAAGGCGACGCGCTGCAACAGGCACAGCGGGCACGGCAGCTCGTCATATGCGAGCTGCCAATAGAACGCGACGAGCAGCAATGCCGAAATGGCATAAAGTGCGACGGCGTTGAGCCGGACAGCCAAGCTCGGGCCCATGTCCATGGCCGTCACCTCCTAGAACGATAGCGGCAGGGGATTGACGGCGTGCCGCAGGAAGATCGCGGCCGCGTATATCATCCCCGCAAAGAAGACGTAGAGGGCCAGCGGCGAGCGGCGGCGCCACGCGAGCCACATGGCGAGCGCGAAGTTGAAGAAGGCGATGAAAAATTCCATGCAACCGCGCGTATGTTAGTCTGTGGTGACAGAGATGGCTTTTGCGAACGAACATAATCCGAGTCGGCGGATGGAACGCAGTACCGTTATCGCCAATGGACTGCAGGCCGCGATCCTGCTCGGCGCATTCGGCGCGCTGACCACCGCCATTCTCTGGCCGCAGCTCGGCAGCGGCGGCGCGCTCGTGGCCCTCGCGGGCGCTTTGGCCATCCTGCTCCTCGTGGTGTACGTGCCGCCGGCGACACTGATGCGCATCTATGGCGCACGCCCCTATGAAGCCGGAGACCTGGCCCAGTTCGACCGCATCACCGGCGAGCTCGCACTCCGGGCGGGCCTCGCCGCCTCCCCGCGCCTCTATGTCGTGCCTAGCATGCAGCTCAGCGCATTCTCCTTCGGCACGAGCCAGCGATTTGCGATCGCGGTGACAGAGGGTCTTCTGCGCCGTCTGACGATGCGTGAGGTGGCGGGCATTCTCGCGCGCGAGGTTGCGCATGCGCAGCGTGGCGACCTTCCTCTGTTCGGGATTGCCGACGTCATCTCGCGCTGCGCGCAGGGCTTCTATTACGCGGGACTGTTCTTCGCGGCGCTCAACGCACTGCGTGTCATTGGCCAGGCCGAGCCCGTCCCATGGGTAAGCGTCGTGCTTCTCGTCGCAGCGCCGCTGCTGATGTCGCTGCTGCAGCTTTCGCTCTCCCGTTCGCGGGAGGAGGCGGTCGACCGCGCGGCAGCTCTGCTGACGGGCGATCCGCTGGGGCTCGCTTCGGCCATCGCCCGCCTCGGGGCATCGCCCGGCAGCCCCCTCGACGACCTCCTGCCGCCCGTGCCGGCGCGCAAGGTGCCCCTGCCTTCGATGCTGCGGTTTCCCCCGCCGGCGGAGCGCCGCATCGCGTTTCTCAATGCTTTTCAGGCGCCGCCTATTCCTCCGCTCGATACCGAGGAAGCCCCGCGCATATCGCTCATCGGCGTGGGGCCGATCCAGATGCGGCCCCGCTACCGGCTGTCGGGGGTCTGGTTCTGATGCCGGCGCACGGGATGCAGCAGCGGGAAACGAGGCGCTTGGCCGCGCTTGCACTTGGCGCCCATTTACGCGTATCAGCCGGGCATGGCTGAGATGACGACCACCCGGGCGCGCCAGCGCATCGAAACGGATGCCGAAGCCGCGGACCTCGTTAAGCGCATGCGCGAGGGCGAGCGCCGCGCGACGGCGACGGTGATCACCGAGCTGGAGCGGCTGTCTACGTCGGCGCCGATCCTCTTGCGCGCGATGCAGCCGCATCTGGGCAACGCGCTCGTCGTGGGCTTCACCGGTCCGCCGGGTGCCGGAAAGTCGACGCTCGTCAATGCCGTGATCGCAGAGCTGCGCCGCGCCGACAAAACTGTGGGCGTCATTGCCGTCGATCCGTCGAGCCCCGTTTCCGGCGGCGCCATTCTCGGCGACCGCATCCGCATGACGGCGGCCCTCGACGACGACGGCGTGTTCGTACGCTCGCTGGCGAGCCGGGGCTATCTCGGCGGCCTTTCGCCTGCCGCCGTCCGGATCATCGATGCGCTCGACGCCGCCGGCCGGGACGTGATCCTGCTGGAGACCGTCGGCACCGGGCAGAACGAGATCGACGTCGCCGAGGTTGCGGACGTGCGCGTCGTCATCTCTGCGCCGGGGCTTGGGGATGACATCCAGGCGATGAAGTCCGGCCTGCTCGAGATTGCCGACATCATGGTCGTCAACAAGGGCGACCGGCCCGGCGCGGAGCAGACGCTGCAGCAGTTGCTCGGCGCGCTGTCGATCCGCGCCATGCGCAATCAAAAAATCCCCGTGCTCAAGACGACGGCGACATCCGGGGAAGGCGTGTCCGAACTTGTCGCGACGGTCGAAACCGCGGGGCGCGCGCTGGAAGCGGCCGGCCCGCTCGCACGGCGGCGGCGGCGCGCCCGCTATCTCATTGCCCGGGCCGCGTCCGAC
>DASRYA010000010.1:0-7396 GCA_035687305.1 Hyphomicrobium sp.
TCCCCGCCCCGACCGAGCGCGAACGCACCCAGTGGTACTTCCAGCGCTACGTGTCGCATCTGCCGGCCGCCGGCGAGATCGTGCTGTTCGACCGCTCCTGGTACAACCGCGTCGGCGTCGAGCGCGTGATGGGCTTTGCCAGCCCCGAAGAGGTGGAAGCTTTCTTCAACGACGTGCCGGAATTCGAGCGCATGCTGGTGCGCTCCGGCATCAAGCTGGTGAAATACTGGTTCTCGATCACCGATCAGGAGCAGCAATATCGCTTCCTGGTGCGCATCCACGATCCGATCAAGCAGTGGAAGCTCAGCCCGATGGACCTGCAATCGCGGGCGCGCTGGGAGCAATACACCAAGGTGAAGGAGGAGATGTTCGAGCGCACGAACATCCCCGAGGCGCCGTGGTTCATCGTCGAAGGCGACGACAAGAAGCGCGCCAGGCTCAACTGCATCCATCATCTATTGCAGCAGCTTCCCTATGCGGAAGTGCCGCACGAGCAGGTCACCCTGCCCGAGCGCGTGTTCAATCCGAACTACGAGCGCAAGGTGCTGCCGGGCACTCTCTACGTGCCCGAGATCTATTGAAGCCAAAAGAAACGGCCGCCCCGAGGGCGGCCGTTTTGTCGTCAGATCGGTTGAGGATCAGCGCGCCGGGCGCAGATCGATGTTGGCGACGCCGACGGCAAGGTTGAGACCTGCCTGGCCCTGCACCGACACGGGCTGCAGCGCAACCGTGCGGTTCGAGCCGCCGACGAGAACGTTGGCCCCGAGACCTGCGCCAACCGTCGCTTCGCCCGAGGCGCCGCCGTAGTGACCGGCGAGCGCGCCGAACTGGCGCGACGACGGGGCATAGACCGCCCACACCATTTCGCCGCCCGTGGTCGCGCCGACGTCGAGGCCGAACTTCGTGATCGTGCCGACATAGACTTCGCGCGGGCCTTCCGCGCTCGGCGTGAACATGCAGGTCAACTCTTTCTGCGACGTGACGATCAGACCGATGCCGCCGGAGATATCGCAGGTCAGTGTGCCGACTTTCGTCCGATTGGCTTGCGCCATGGACGGACCAGGCAAGGTTACCGCAGCGGCAACCGCCAGGGCCGCAAGAGCGCTCACAGGCCTCAGCATGGTGAACTCCTTCTCATTGTGATGATGCATCGTGATGATGCGTCGAGGTGTCGGTGATGCTTACCGAATTGCCGTCTGTTCAACGCCACCGGGTGAGACGGGTTCCGCTTGCGCGCCGTTCACATTCGTCGCGGAGTCTGCAACGTCTTCGACGAACGAGGCCCCATAGACAAAAGCGCCGCTCGCTTCGTTAGAAGCTGCGGCGCTGCGGTGACGCTTTGCGAGAGAGCTGCTTGCTGCTGCGCCCGGTCAGGAAATGCAGCGGCCGGGTAGATTGGCCTGCGCCGAGCTGGACAGCGGGCTGAACACCGGATCGCAACCGTCGAGGATTTTCACGGGCGCCACCGGGCGCTCTTTGCTCACGCTCGTGCCCGACGACTTGTCGATCAACGTCGTGGGAACGCGCAGCCGATCGGAGTTCTTGGATCGATCCACGGTTTGTACCGTGCCGATGTCAGTCACGGTCCGCGCGCCGACGGGCAAGCCAAGCCACGAGGCCGGCGCGACGAAGCCGGCAACCAGGACCACCAGAACACTTGCGATGGAATAGGTGAGAACGCTGCGCATACGCACTCCATTGACGAGGCGCATTTACCCACCGCAACGCGGTAGGCATTTGCGCAACAGTCAACGGAAAAACTTACGCGTCTGAAATTTGTTCAATCACGATCCCGCGCGCGGTATGTGTTCAGCGCGTCGCGAGAAGCTGGCTTGGGGGTATGACGATGTGGCAGCGCAGCCCGTCCACGTCGAAATCCATGGTCACATCGGCGTCCAGCGCGCGCGCCAGGTTTCGTTCGATGACCATGCTACCGAAACCGCGCTTCCGCCGCGGCTTCACCTTCGGCCCGAGGTGCTCGTGCCAATCGAGCACGATGGAACCGCCGTTTTCCTGGCGGTCCCAACGGATGGCGATGCGACCGGTCGGTATCGAGAGAGCGCCGAACTTCGCGGCATTCACCGCAAGCTCATGCAGCGCGAGGCCGAGGTTCTGCGCGGCCTCCGGCTTGAGCGCGACGCTCGGTCCTTCGATCTCGACTTGGCTGTCTTCCGTATCGACGTAAGCCGCGAGCTGCGAGCGCACGAGCTCGTTCAACGAGGCGCCATACCAGCTCTCGCGCACCAAGAGGTCGTGCGACGCGGCAAGCGCCTGCAGGCGCGCGCCGAACTGATCGAGGAACGATTCGACCGAGCCGGCGTGACGCGCCGTCTGCCGCGCCATCGCCTGGATCACCGCCAGCAGGTTCTTCGAGCGGTGCGTCAGCTCCCGCAGCAGCAGCCGCAGATGCGCCTCGCCCTCTTTGCGCTCGGTGACGTCGAGAACGGCGCAGGTTAATCCAATCACCTCGCCCTCATCGTTGCGCGCCGGCTCGATGTGCAAGTCGTGCCAGCGCGCGCCGGGCGCATCCTCGATCACGATCTCGGCGCGCTTGGATTGCCCGCTCGTCAGCGCCTCACGCTTGGCGGCGATGATGGTGCCACGGCTTTCCGGCGGCAGGATTTCCTCGTCGGCGCGCCCGAGGATCTCTTCCACCGGCCGGCCGAACATCGAGCTGGTGATCGAGGTGTACCGCAGATCGCGATCCTGCGTATACACAGTTACCTGCGAGCCGCGCAGCGCCGCGCCGTAACGCGTAAACCGCCCGCGCAGCAGATTCAATTCTTGGGATTGCGCATCGAGCTGATCGCGCAGACGTTCGTTCTCACGCCGCAGTCTGGCGAGCTCGCCATCGCTACCAGGCATTTCGCGCATTCTCACAATCCCGCCAGCGCTTTGGACGCTCCCACCCAATGACGCGGTGCTGGCGCCTGAGTTCCTTTTCCGTATGAACACGCTCATCTGCCAACCTGTCAACGAGGGAGACGATGCTATACAACCTCGCAACACCGGACTCCGGACAGCGATTCCGGTGGCTATAGAACGGCTTAACGCAGGCTCTGATGAAATGTTGCATGAGGGGACCGGCGTTATCCCGTCACAAAGCAGTGCGCGGTAGCAGCGGCTGTCGCCGCGCGTCCCGCGGCGGAACACCTGCCGGAACCTTTTGACCAAGCCTCACGTTTGAAGCTCAGAGTCCATCCTTCAACGATCGAGGTAAGGAAATGTCTGTGCGTGCCGCAGCGAAATCCGTTGCCGCCGAAGAAATCGCGGCGATCGAAGACCTGATGACCGACCTTGAGAAGCGTCTGCGCCGTTTGTCGGCCGGCGCCCAGAAGGAAGCGTCGGGTGCCTCGAACGAAGTCGGCGACTTCGTCAGCGAGACGCTCGAGCGCATCATGCAGCGCGTGCGCGAGAGCACGTCCGGCCTCACCGAATCGGTGGCCGATGAAGCGACGCGGCTCGGCGGCGATGCCATCAAGAAGCTCAGCGACGAAGTGGAGCACCGGCCGCTCATGATGCTGGGCATCGCGGCAGGGATCGGCTTCCTCGCCGGCATGGCCAACCGCCGTTAGCCTCATGCGGCTCGACCAGATCGCCGCCACGGCCATCAGCCACGTCGTCAGCCGCTTCGTGCGGCGCGCGATCGTGGCGGCGCTCATCGTCGTCTTCGTGCTGGTGGCGGTGTACCAGTTCACCGTTGCCGGCACGATTGCGCTCGAGCTCCAGCACGGCACGCTCAACGCTCATCTCATCGTCGCCGGCATCTATCTCGCCCTGGCGCTCGTCGCACTGGCGGCTTTCTGGCTGATGCGCGCCAAGCGCCCCAGCGAAGCCATTCCCGCTGTCAGCGAGCAGCCGCGTGAGATGCAGCTCATCATGCTCGTCGAAGCGGCGATGCTGGGCTACGCCCTCGCCCGCAAAAAATAACCGGGCGCAACGCGCGCCCGGTTGTTTCGACACCCCAATCCCGGATCAGCTTGCCTTGCGCTCACGCCGCCGCGCATTGCGCTCGAAGAACAGCGCCTGGCTGAGCACGGCCGAAACCGTCGCGGGCTGGAAGGGCTTGGCGATCAGGAAGGCCGGCTCGGGACGCTCGCCCGTGAGGAAGCGCTCGGGATAAGCGGTGATGAAGATCACCGGCACTTCGAAGGTCTTCAGCATCTCGTTGACGGCATCGAGGCCCGATGAACCGTCGGCAAGTTGAATGTCGGCCAGGATGATGCCCGGACGCTTCGCCTTGGCGAGCGTGACGGCCTCGCTGTGCGTGCGCGCGACACCCAGCACCTTGTGGCCGAGGCTCTCCACCAGGCCTTCGAGGTCCAGCGCGATGAACGTCTCGTCCTCGATGATGAGCACATCGGTGGCGATCTCGGCGGCAAGCTCGCGGCCGGATTCCTCGACAAGGTCGCGCAATGTCGGCACATCGACGTCGAGCACCTTGGCGGCGTCGTCTTCCGACAGACCTTCGAGCGCGATCAGCAGGAAGGCTTGGCGCGGCTTCGGCGGGATCTGGGCCAGATGGCGCTCGACCGGCTGGTCGATATTGGCGCCCGTGCCTTTGCCCTCATTGAGAGCGACCGAATTCCAGATCTTGGTGAACAGCTTGTAGAGCGCGATCCGGGTGGACGCGCCCGACTCCAGCACCTTCGGATCCTCGATTACCGCCTCGAGCGTGGCGGCGACGTAGGCGTCGCCCGAGGCCTGACTACCCGAGAGGGCCCGGGCGTAACGGCGGAGATACGGCAGATGCTGCGCAACGGCTTGAGATGTCGACAAAAATCCCTCCCGAACAGATGCAGGCCCGCGAGCCGCGGACTGCGTGCCCCATGGAATTACCTCGCGGATGTCCCCACTTAACGTGCAGCCTAGAAAAAAGTTCCGCAATCCTCGGAACCATATGGCACGTCAGGGGTTCTGACTGAACACAAGGGGGTGCCTCTGCCGCTCCGCGGCAAGGTGACTGGGGTCGAACGATGAACGACGAGCGAAAGCCCGTGGGACAGCAAAAACCGATGGAAGCCGCGGCGACCCGCAAGAAAGTGAACGCAAAGCCCGCCAAGCTTGGTCGAGACGTGCAGGCCCGTCTAGGGCAGCAACTGCGCGCCATGTACGACGAGGTGGTGAGCCAGGGCGTACCCGATAGGTTCTCTGATCTCTTGAACCGTATCGATGGGAACAACTCAAAGGAAGGGCAGTGATGCCTATGGACGAGTCGGTCCGTAAAGCCGTTCTCAGCGCCATACCGAGTCTTCGCGCGTTCGCGATTTCGCTTTGCGGAAACGTCGATCGCGCCGACGACCTGGTGCAGGAGACGCTTCTCCGCGCGCTGGCGAACATCGACTCGTTTCAGCCTGGCACGAACATGTCTGCCTGGCTGTTCACGATCCTACGCAATCATTTCCGGTCCGAATATCGCAAGCGGCGCCGTGAAGTCGAAGACGGCGACGGACATTATGCGGAGACGCTGAAGTCCCAGCCGGAGCAGTATGGGCAAGTCGAGTTCAAGGAATTCAAGGACGCGCTCAATCAGCTTCCGCAAGATCAGCGCGAAGCGTTGATACTGGTCGGCGCCTCCGGCTTCTCCTACGAAGAAGCAGCCAATATCTGCGGCTGCGCGGTAGGCACCATCAAGTCGCGCGTCAATCGTGCCCGTACGCGTCTGGCGGAGCTCATGCACGTCAACAGCGCGGAAGATTTCGGGCCTGACGAGACCGTGCGCGCGGTGCTGGCGGGCGGCGGCGAATAGCCTCCCCTCCCGCCGGCCGTTCACTCCGGCTCGACCTGCTCTGTAATCACTTCACGGCATTGAGGGCATTCGAAGCTGCGCAGCTCCGGATGGACCGAATAGCGCGGAACAACGCGCTTGAGTTCCATGACGGTCCCACAGCGGGGGCAAGGCGGCTCGTTTTCTGGCTCAGCCATTCTATTCAGGTACCAGGAGACCGCGCGGCCGGCAATCCGGGATTCCCCGTAGTTGGCTACCACCGGATTATTTGGGGCCGTTCTGTACCGGCCCCTCCGGCTTGGCGAGCAGCGTCACCAACGCTTCCCCATTCGCCAGCACGGCAAAGACCTCCTTGCGATCCAGAAGGCCTATCGCTTCCTCGCGCTCGTCAGCGTCGTCGATCTTAGCCTTGGCCACCGCCAGCGGCACGTCGACCTCGCCTTTGCGGCGCTTAAGCGGAGGCCCCAGCATGGCGAAGTGCACCTCGCGGAGAGCGGCGTCCCGAGCCAGCAGCCTCAGCGGACAGCCACCGTCCGTGGCCGGCCCCTCCGCCGCGAGGGCATTGGCGCGAGAGAGGACGGCCGGCACGGTCCGCTCCTCCGGCGTCAGCAAGAAGCCCCACCGCCGCAGGAAGCGCCCGATGCGTGGATGGGAGGTCATCGCAACGACGGGGATGGCGAGGATCAGGCCCGCCACCACCGGCGACATCCAGAGCAAAAGCGGCGTCGACACTGCGTAAGCCGCCGCCGCGAGCAGCAGTCCGAGCACGGTCGGAAAGGCATATTGCCGGATGAGATCGGGCCAGCTGAGCGAACCGTCATCGCGGCGCTGCGCCGACCAGCCGGAATCCCGCCCCATGAGGATCTCAGCGACGGCGCGCACCTGCATCAGCATCATCACCGGCGCGATGAGCGCCGATATGACGATCTCGATGATGACGCTCAGAAAGCCGCGGATCGCGCCGCCGATGCCCCGCCGCGTGGAGCGCCGCGGCAGCATCGCGAGATAGCCGAGAAGCTTGGGCATCACCAGCATCGCCATCGTCCCGGCGAAGACGTAAGCCGCGCGGACCGGGTCCTGGGCCGGCCAATGCGGAAACAGGCTGGCGCCTGCGGGGAAATACTCGGGGCGGATGTACTGCGCCTGCAGCGAAATCAGGATACCGATGAGCAGGAACATGAGCCACAGCGGCGCGGTGATGTACGAGCCGATGCCGACGAGCAGATGCATGCGCGAGACCCAGTGCAAGCCGCGCGCGGGCAAGACCTTCATGTGCTGCAGATTGCCCTGGCACCAGCGGCGGTCGCGCATCGCATAATCCGTGAGCGTCGGCGGACATTCCTCGAATGAGCCGCCGAGCTGCGGGGCCATGTGGATGCCCCACCCTGCCCGGCGCATCAGCGCCGCTTCGACAAAGTCGTGGCTGAGAATATGTCCGCCGAAGGGCTTGCCGCCCTTGAGCAGCGGCAGGCCCGCCTGGCTGGCGAAGGCGGCGACGCGGATGATGGCGTTGTGGCCCCAGTAATTGCTTTCGGCGCCATGCCACCAGGCGATGCCGCGCGCGATCAACGGTCCGTAGACCCGGCCGGCGAACTGCTGGATCCGCGCGAACAGCGAGTTGCCATTGAGGAGCACCGGCAAGGTCTGGATCAGTCCGACATGCGGATG
>DASRYA010000011.1:0-12593 GCA_035687305.1 Hyphomicrobium sp.
AGTGCAGTATTACGAGACGCTCTGCTCCGGTGCGCCGGCGGGCCCGGGCTTTGACGGCGCCGCGGCCGTGCACGTCCATATGACGAACACACGCCTTACCGATCCGGAGATCCTCGAGTTGCGCTACCCGGTGCTGCTCGAGGAGTTTTCCATCCGACGTGGATCGGGCGGCCGCGGCCAATGGGTGAGCGGTGACGGCACGCGGCGCGTCATCCGATTTCTGGAGCGGATGCACTGCGCCATCCTCTCGGGGTACCGCCGCGTGCGCCCCTTCGGGCTCGCGGGCGGAGAAGCGGGCGAAGCCGGCGACAACGCCGTCCGGCGCGCGGATGGACGTATCGCGCAACTGGAAGGGTGCGCCGAGACAATTCTGGAAGCGGGTGAGGCCATCATCATCAAAACGCCCACAGGCGGCGGCTTTGGCACAATTTGAATTGGAAATCGCTCAGCATGTGGATGTTGCCGTTACGACGGCTTCCCCGACTTTCAGCGAATTAACCGGCCCAGCACTTGCCAGCGGCGACCGCGGCGCTTTCATTATGCGTAGGTGTTCAGCGCTCGCGCCGCTCAGCGAGGGATAAAAACAATGCAGACCAGCGGCCAAAGGGGCAAATTTCGCGGGGCGGGCCTCGCGGCAGTGGCCGCCGTCTCGCTGGGATTGGGCCTCTCGCTGGGCTTCGGCGCGCGCGCGGTGGAAACCGAGCCGGTTTCGCCCGACGCCGACATCAGCGTGCGCGAAATCACGACGGCGCTGTTCAAGGCGGAGCCCGGGGTCCCGGTGGACTTCTCCGGCCACGACCTCACCTATCTCGATCTTTCGGGGTTGAACTTCAAAGGTGCCAAGCTCGCGCGTTCCGACCTTTACGGCGTCGATTTCACGGATGCCAACCTGCGTGGCGCAGACCTTTCCGGCACGCGGCTCGACCGTGCCACGTTGATCCGCGCCGATTTCTCCGGCGCAAATCTCTCGGGCGCCACGATCCTGCGCCCCACGATCTATTCCGATCTGACCGAAGCGCTCACGGATGCGCCGCGGTTTGCCGGTGCCAATCTCACGGGCGTGCGCATCATGGCGAGCATGTCTGGCGGCGACTTCCACGCCGCCGACCTGACGAAGGCCAACTTCACGCCGCGGGAGACCCGCGCCGGCCAAGGTACGATGAGCACGCTTGCCCGCAACATCTTCAGGGCTTGCGACTTCGACCGTGCGATCCTGCAAGATGCCAGCTTCGACCACGTGGTGCTGACGTTCTCGCACTTCGTCGGCGCGGATCTCAAAGGCGCCGATTTCAGCCACAGCGATCTTTCGCGCACCGATTTCAAGAACGCCGATCTGACGGGCGCCGACTTCACGGGCGCCGATCTCGACGGTGCAAACCTCATTGGCGTGAAAGGCCTCGAGACGGTCAAAGGGCTTTCGACGGCACTCAACTTCGACAAGACGATCCGCTGAGCAGGCGCGCGGCCGGGATACAAAAAAGCCAGGGCCGGGGCCCTGGCTTTCATCTTTTCGTGCGCTGCGAACAGCTTCGCTTTACGGCATGCTGCCGCTCTCCTCGCCCGCGGCGGGACGGGTACGGCGCTCGGCAATGAACTGGTCGAATTCCTGCTTATCCTTCGCCTTGCGCAGGCGCTCCAGGAACTCGCGGAACTCGCGCTGCTCTTCCTGCAGGCGGCGGAGCGTCTCCTCGCGATACTCATCGAAGGCCGCGTTGCCGCTGGAAGGGAAGCCGCGCATTTCCTGGCCCCAGCGCTCGACCTTGCGGTCCCATCGGTCGGCCATTCGGCGCTGCCAACGGCCCATGTCGCCCATTCGTCCACCACAACCCATGCGTCCACTCCATAGAAGGTAGGCGAGAATCGTGAGGCCCACGGGCCAGAAAATGATGAAGCCGACGACCATGACGGCGATCCATGCCGGCTTGCCGTAGTCGTCGAGCGTCGCCACAACTCCAGTCATCGCAGGTCTCTCCATGTGAATGTTTATCACATTTACATACGTGGCAGCCGGGGCGCCGGCCGTCAAGTGGGAACGGCACGAAAATCCTGGCGGCGCCACTTTTTCCTCAAATGGCCGTGCCGGGCCGCTTGCGGCACACCTGGTCCGTCCCGTCTGCAAATGGTGAACGCATGGGCGCTCCGCCAGGGGTGGCGCCATAGGCCCTGTCGATTTGATGCATCAGCACCGCGCGGCCCGCAGGCAGAAGCCTGGGCTTCGGGCATTACTGCGGTCACCGCATCTGGAGCTGTGCGCCGGCCGAGGATCAGGCGAACCGGAAATCGTGCTCGAGCGCACGCGGAGGCGACGCCATCCGCGAATCCGCAAGCGGCTCGCCTACCCAGCGGAGGTTGCGGCCGCCGTCCGTAAGATTGGAATTGCGAAGGCGCGCGGCCATGCCTGGTCCACGGCGGCCGTCACGGCATTCGCGCAGCACGCCGTTGCGGCGACGGTGCGCGTGGCCGAGTGGCGCTCCGAAATATGATCGAAGCGCACACGCGATGTCGGGTGAAGCTGTTATGTCGGGCGAGGCTGTGCTCGACGAGGCTCTCGCCGTGCTCATCGCCGTAGGCCGACGCGCCAGCGGGCCTGTCTCAGGCCGAGAGCGTCTTGCGGAAACGGACGACGGACGAGGGCTCGTCCGTCGTCGTCGGCGTCAGCGCTTCTTCTTCGCGGCTTTCCGGACCGGTTTCGCTTTCACCGGCTTGGACGCGACCTTGCGCTTCACGGTCCTCTTCTTTGCGGGGGCTGCCTTCGGCACATCGGCCGCCTGCGTGAGGGCGGAAGCGGCAAGCTTCTTGATCTCCGCATGGGTGAGGGTGCCGGGAGCCTTGAGGCCCTTCGAAGCGATCTTCGCAACCGCTGCCGATGTCTTCTCGTTCGCTGCCATGATTGAAATCCGTCTATCCAACTTCGTGCTCAACTCCGTGCGCAATCCAATGCGTGCGCAGCCGATCCCGTATACATGGGTTTCAACGTTTCTGCATTATGCGTTTGTATCGCGTGCGCATAACTTTGCGATCGATCGCATTTCACGCAGCAGCACGCATGCATCCGCGCGCTCGCCGCCGCTATTCGTCGGCGGGTACGTGCAGTCCATCGAGATAGATGAGCATCGCCGCTTCGAGCAGCTCTTCGGGCGACATCGGTATTGGCCGCCGCGCGGCGTCACCTCTGCCGAACAGCGATGCGATACCGTGGCTAAGCGACCAGATGTGCAGCGCCATCATCATCGGCGGCGGCCGCTTCTCCTTGGGCAGCGTCGCGGCGAGCGCCTCGCAGGCCTGACGCAACACGGCGAACGCACGCTCGCCCGCAGCGCCCACTTCCGGATAGTCGCTGATGGGCAAGCCGGATTCGAACATCGCGGAAAAGAGCGCGGGCTCCTTGGCGGCGAACTCCAGATAGGCCCGCCCCAGGCGCTCGAATGCGGCGCGCGGTGTGGGCCGGCCGTCGTTCCATGCGCGCGCGAGCGCGTCGGCGAAGCCATCGAACCCGCGCCGCGCCACGTCGGCCATCAGCGCGTCGCGGTCGCGGAAGTGCCGGTAGGGCGCGGCGGGACTGACGCCGGCTGCGCGCGCAGCATCGGCGAAGGTGAAGCCCGCGGGCCCCTTCTTGGAGATCAGTTCCAGTGCTGCGGCGATGAGCGCCTCGCGCAGGTTACCGTGGTGGTAACCGCGCCGCGCGCCGGGGCCGTCCTTCTGCCATGCCATGGCGCGCTTGTAGCGCAATTTGCCATGGCGCGGCTATCGGCCTGCGACGAGCACATGCACGCTGAAAAGACGCTCCGCATCGACCCATACGGTTTGAGGACGCCAGCCCGCGTCGCCCGCGAGGGCATGGAAGCCCTCGATATCGTACTTGTGCGAGTGCTCGGTGTGGATGCGCTCTCCGTCCAGAAAGCCGAACCGTCGGCCACACACGGTGACGGTTTGCGGGCGCCGGCTGACGAGATGCATGTCAATGCGCCCGTGGCGCACGTCGTAGGTGGCCGAGTGGGCGAACTGCTCCAGGTCGAAATTGGCACCGAGCTCGCGGTTTGCGCGGGCGAGGACGTTGAGATTGAACTCGGCCGTGATGCCGGCGGCATCGTCGTAGGCCGCGAGGAGCCGCCGCACGTCCTTTTGCAGGTCGACGCCGATGATCAGCCTCGCGCCCTCCCCCAGAATCCGCCGCATGTTGGCGAGGAGCGCGATGGCCTCGCCGCGCCGCAGGTTGCCGATGGTCGAGCCGGGGAAGAAGCCGAGCCGCGCGCACCCTTCGATCTGCGCGGGCAAGCGCAGCGGACGCGAGAAATCGCCCTCGACGGGGAGAACCGGAAGGCCGGAGAAACGCTCGGCGATGCGCGCCTTCGCCTCGCGGAGCGCTGCGCCGCTGATGTCGATGGGCACATACGCGCTAAGTCCGGACATACGCGCGAGGAGAAGCTCGGTTTTCGTGCTCGATCCCGAGCCGAACTCGATCAGCGCGGTGCCCGAGGCAGCGAGGGTCGCCAACTCATCGGCATGGCCGGCGAGGATCTCCGTCTCGACGCGGGTGGGATAATATTCCGGCAGCTCGGTGATGCGCTCGAACAAGGCGCTTCCGGCCGCGTCGTAGAGGAAGCGGCATGGAATGGATTTCGCCGGCATCGACAGCCCGGCGATCAGCGCCGCGGCGAACGCATCGCGTGGCTCGGCTGTGCCGTGCTCTTCGGCCTGGGCGTCATCGCCTCGGCCGCTGTCATCCGCGCAATCGGCATCCTGTGCCTCGAAGCGAGCCGCGTAACGGTCATCCTCATCGTTCATGCGTCGTCCTCCGCAAGGCGAACGCCGCTGAATTGCCAGCGCTGAGAGGGGAAGAAGAAGTTGCGATAGGTGGCACGGATGTGCCCCGGCGCCGTGGCGCACGAGCCGCCGCGGAGCACGTTCTGGCTCACCATGAACTTGCCGTTGTATTCGCCGACGGCGCCCGGCGCGGGCCGGTATCCCGGATAGGGAAGATAGGCGCTCGACGTCCACTCCCACACGTCGCCGAACATCTGCTGCAGCGGGCCGCCGGCCGAGCGCGACGCGGGGCGCGGGCGCAGCGCGCCGCTGCCGAGATCGTTGCCGCGCAACGCACAGCCCTCGCTCGCGGCCTCCCACTCGAACTCCGTGGGCAACCGCTTGCCGGCCCACGTGGCGAAAGCGTTCGCCTCGTAGTAGCTGACGTGGGTGACCGGCGCGCGCGGATCGATGGGCAGCAGACCCTCCAGCGTCATCTGGTGCCAGACGCCATCGCGCTGCTCCCAGTAGCCCGGCGCTTCCCATCCTTGGCCGTTGACGGTTGCCCAACCATCGGCGAGCCAGAGCAACGGATCACGGTAGCCGCCCGCCTCCATGAAGCTCAGCCATTCGCCATTCGTCACGCAGCGATCGGCGAGGCGATAGGGATACAGCAGCACCTCGTGACGCGGCCCCTCGTTGTCGTACGAGAAACCCTCTCCGTCGTGGCCGATGGCACGGATGCCGCCCGGGAACGCAACGAAGGTTGCTTCGCCTCCGCTGCCGACCGCCTCGGGCTTCGGCGCCGGCGTGCGATAGGCGGGGCGCAGCGGCTGGGCTGCGAACAGGCTCAGGATGTCGGTCAACAGCAGCTCCTGGTGCTGCTGCTCGTGGTTGATGCCGAGCTCGATCAGCGCCGCAAGCCCGTCCGGCGCATCGCCGACGAGGTCTTCTGCGAAGAGACGCTCGAGCGCGGTATCGATATGGGCGCGGTATTGGCGCACCGCTTCGGCCGATGGCCGCGTCAGCAGTCCGCGCCGGCCGCGCGGCTGGCGGCGGCCTTTGCTTTCGTAATAGGAATTGAAACAGTAGTCGAAGTCGGGAGAGAACTCCCGGTAGCCCGGCAGGCTCGGCTTCAGGATGAAGCTTTCATAGAACCATGTCGTATGCGCCAGATGCCACTTGGTGGGGCTGGCATCGTCCATCGGCTGGACGGTCTGGTCCTCGTCGCTGAGCGGCGCGGCCAAGTCGAGCGAGAGGCGACGGCTGGCACGCAGGCGATCGCAAAGATCTTCGGCGCAGAGCTGCGAACCCAAGCGGGCGATAGTCCGGGAAGATGTAGATGGGGGCACGTGAACCTCGCGGCTGTAAGGGCGAGTTTGCTTAGCGTGGCCCGGCGCTGCAGCGCATTCCTGGGCCAGCACGGCGATAACGATCGGTGGGGCGTTAAGTTCGCCCGCAGCCTGCAAAAGGTTACACGTTCGTTCCGATCGTGGAACCCCATAAACGCCCGCTAAACCTCAATTCCTTCAATTTGTCGTAAGTGCCGACACGCATCCTTCAGCGCGCTGTGCCTAACCTGGAGACTTGTGAAAGCGCCATGGACCAGAGGATACGCACATGTCGCGCCGGGAATTGGACGTCGGATCGTTCGTGCACCTCACCGGCCTCGAGAGCGGGCTGATGGTGCCCGAGGCTTCCTATTGCATCGAGCAGCTCCTCACGCTTTCGGACGGAAACACGCTCTACAAGGTGCGTCACGAAGCCGAGCCGTTCGATCGCATCGTGCGCGAACGCGACCTGCGCACGTCACTGGCAAAGCCGTAACACCCCGCGCGCCGCCACCTGATCCGCACAACTCGAAGGAGCGCCCATGCGCGTATTGCCGCTGATTCTTGCTGCGATCGTCTCGGCTTCAACGGCCGCGTCGGTCGCCTATGCTGCTCCGCCCGCCGTCGAGTTCGAAGGCCAGCGCTATACGCTGGGATTCGAAGATCACACGACGCTGGAAGACGGGCAAATGGGCGATGCGATCGCCGAGTTCACTCTGCCCGGCGAAACGGTGGAGGACTGGTCGAAGCTGTTCGCCTTCTACGCCTATCCGCAGATGGGCGATGATCCTGCCGCTGCGGTCGAAGCGGTGGGAAAGGCGGTGAAGGAAGCGAACAAGGACGCCAACTACGCCATTGCCATCGATGAGGAGACCGGCGAGGCCATCATCGACTTCCTCACCTGGCTGCCGGAAAGCGACGTGATGGAGTTCAACGTCTTCAAGTATGCGCGCGCCGAGGATGGCCGTGGGCTGATCGCCATGCAATATGCGCAGCACATCACCGTCGCCGACACCGATGTCGAGGAAATGCGGGCGCTGCGCGTGCGCGCGGTCAAAGATATGTCCGACATGGATATGGCGCAGGCGCAGAAGTATTTCGCGGGCAAGCGGTCGCAGTCCTCGGCCGATAGAGGCGATGGCGGCAAACCCTCCGTGGCGGAGGCTGGCGAGGAGAATTGAAACGCGCTAGCCTCGCTTCTCCCAACGGGGAGACGTGCGTATGCGCCTTGCTCTGCTCGCTCTCATTGCCGCGGCTGCCTTCTCGACGCCGAGTGCCGCGCGCCTGCAGCCGGAAATCGTGTGCCTCGATCCCGACATGGAATTTCCCGTCGCGTGTGACGACGAGGAGTGAGCCTCGCACACGGTGGAAGTGAGCGCGCGCGTAAGGGTTCGCCGCTCACCTAACGACTATCCGCTCTCACTTGCAGACGATGCGCAGTCCATCGGATCCGCGCCGCGCCAGGTCCACGTGGAAGTGGTCGTGGTGGTTGCGGTCGTAGTCGGGGCTCAGCACCGTCGTGAAGTGCTCGCACGCACCGGCCCGCACGGTGCGCAAAAACGCCCGGTCGCGCGCATTGCCGCGCCAGTCTTTTTTGACCGAGATCCGGCGGCCGTCAGCCAGCACGAAACCCGAGACGTCGAGGGCGTTGGCGTGGCCATGCTCGGAGAGCATCGCGCCGAAGGCGTTGTTCATCGGGCGGCAGGAATAGGAGCCGGCAATGCGCAGCTCGGTGAGCGGCACGTTGTAGTAGCGCAGCGCGGCCGGCTCGATCACCTCGCGCACCCAGCGGTTGACCTGCGGGATCATGGGGCAACGGAGCAGCGCAACGGGCTGCAGCTTCACCCGCCCGCCGTCGGTGGCCGCCAGCTCGAAGGGCTTTTCAGCTCCGCATGCGGTCGGACCGCCCAGGGAAAGCTTCGTCTTGATGAAGGGGCTTTCGCGCACGGCGCCGGAAGCAAGGCACGCGCGCTCCTCGGTGGAGCGCCACGGCTCGTTCTTGCTGACGAAGTACTGGCCGCTATTGCCCCCGCAGCCGGAGAGCCACGGGATGAGAATGCCAAAAATTACGCAGGAACGGACAGATGGCATGCCGGAACGCTAACCGCGGTAACCCTAACGGATGATGAATCTGCCATCTTTCCCGGGATGATAGAGATCACGGCAATCCGGCGCATTTGCGACTCGAACACGGCGCAGATCAGTCGAACGGGAATAAGACAACGGGTCTGCGCACACTTATCCACAGCCGGAGCGCCGCAATGGTCGCCGGGTAGGAAGACCTTTCCCCGTTAACTTGTTATAACTCGGAGGCCTGACGTGTTCAGGCCCCTGGCAGCGGCCAATCCGTACTGCGTATGTGCTGCATTCCAGGTGTGTATTGCGTCTTGGCCCCGGCATTGATCGGGCGTCGCGTCCCCTGGCAACCCCGCGTTTGTCTTTCGGGATGTGGCGCCGATCGCCGGGGTCTCGTATTTCCGGGCCGCATCGGTGCCGCGCATCGCGCGCTAGCACGATCGCTTTTCTTCGAAGCGCAGCACGCCGCTATCTCTTTCCGGTTTCCCGTGCTTCTGATCGGAAAACCGGTGCCCACTTTTCCGGAAGCACTCTTCTCTGCCCGTGCTTCTGATCGGAAAACCGGTGCCCACTTTTCCGGAAGCACTCGCTTCAACGTGCTTCTGATCGGAAAACCGGTGCCCACTTTTCCGGAAGCACTTTGGGGCGACGCGCTACTCCAGGCCCGACAGAAACTCCAGCACCGCCGCTTTGAACGTTCGGTCGCCGACCGCCTTCATGTGGTCGCGGCCTTCGAGTTGCAGCGCCTTCCCGCCGGGGATCAGCGCGGCCAGCTCCGAAGGCGAGCCGCCGATCACATCCCGGTCGCCCACGACGACGAGCACCGGGCAACGCAATGTGCCGAGAGCCTCGGCGGTGATGGGTGCGCGGGCGGAACGGATGCACGCGGCCAGCGCCTTCAGATCGCTCTGCGTCTGCTCTGCAAAGGCGCGGAACGTGCGCGCGGTGGGGTTGGTCACGTCGTCGATGCTTTCAGCTTCGAGTGCGCGCGCCACCGGCCCGGTGCCGGCCACGCCGCGCACCATGTTTATGCCCAGTCCGCCAAAGACGAGGCTGCGCACGCGGCCGGGATGCGCGAGGGCGAGGAAAGCTGCGATGCGCGCGCCCATGGAATACCCCATCACATGCGCACGCCCGATGCCGAGGTGGTCCAGCAGACGGCGCGCATCCTCTGCCATGACCGGCGCGCCGTAATCTTCCTGGTCGTAGAGCTTGGCGCTGCGGCCGTGCCCGCGGTTGTCGTAGGCGATCGCCCGATAACCGGCGTCGGTCAGCGTCTTGACCCATCCGGTGTCGACCCAGTTGGTAGCGACGTTCGACGCAAAGCCGTGGATCAGCAGCACGGGCTCGCCCGATCCTTCGTCGAGGTAAGCGATCTCGATGCCGTTGGAGCTGAAAGTCTGCACGTGTTGGCTCCTTGCGCGGTGCGCTTCGACGCAGCTATCGGAAGGGCGGCCCGCACCCCTATCATTTACCGTCCGCCGAGGCTATGGTCGGGCCTCTATCGGTCAGATAACGCAGGGCAATTCGATGGCCGCGAGCCCCGTTCCCCATCTCGCCAACGACGATGGCGTGGAGAAAATTTTCGTTGGTGTGCGCGAGCTGAACTGTATGGGCGCACGTCCACCGTTCGATCATCCGCACGTCTATCTCGACATGGGTGACGACGGTCAGATTCTTTGTCCCTATTGCTCGACCCTCTACCTCTACGATCCGCGCCTTGCGGCCGACCAGTCCGACCCACCGGGCTGTCTCGTCGCGCCGGTCGAGGCCGCTGTCTAAGCCTTACCTCACTTTTGCAGGACGTGGACGCTCACGCCGTCCATAGCATTCCATGGACGTGCCTCAGCTCGATCCGACGGCCAACCGGAACGCCGTGGCGGCGCTCGCGCGTGCCGGCAGCGATATGAGCGAAGGCGATCGCGGCCCGGTGCTCATCGCCGGCGCCGGTATCGGGGGGCTCGCCAGCGCGCTGGCACTTGCCCGGCGCGGCATCGCCTCGCACGTGCTGGAGCGCCGCGCGGTCTTCGACGAGGAAGGCGCGGGCATTCAGATCGGCCCCAACGGCACCCGCATCCTGCGCGCCCTCGGTGTCGACGAAGCCCTCGAACCGCACGTCGGCACACCGGAAAGACTGCGCGTGCGCGATGGCCATACGGGTGCGCAACTGGCGTTGCTGCCGCTCGGCCGCTGGATCGCGGATCGCCACGGCGCACCCTATTGGGTGGCTCACCGCAAGGACCTGCACACGGCGCTACTGGACACCGTGCGCGCGGAGCCTCTGATCGCGCTGACGATGGACTTCGCGGTGGACGAGGTTGCGCTCGACCATAACCGCGTCGCCGTCACGGACGCGGGCGGGAGCGCGAAGGTCGGCCGTGCGCTCATCGCCGCCGACGGCATCGGATCAACTCTTCGGGCGCGGCTGTTCGAAAGCGATCAACCGCGCTTCTACGGCAAGAGCGCCTCGCGCGCCGTGGTGCCCATCGACGTGCTGCCGGCGGATTTCCATCGTTCCGAGGTGACGATCTGGCTGTTTCCGGATGCGCACGTCGTGCACTATCCGGTTTCCGGCGGACGCGAGCTTGCCATGATCGTCGTGCTCGACGATGCGTGCAGCGATTGCGATTGGAATACGCCGGTCGCGCCTTCCGAGGTGCTGCGTAATATGCCTTCGCGTGCGCCTGAGCTCGAGGCTTTGCTGCTCGCCGTCGAGAACTGGAAGCGGTGGTCGTTGCGGACGCTGCCCGTTCACCAACGCCTCGCACGCGGGCCGGTGGCGCTCCTCGGCGATGCGGCCCATCCCATGCTGCCGTTCCTCGCGCAAGGCGGCGTTATGGCCCTCGAGGACGCGATGGTCATTGCCGATATGCTCGCGGTCTGGCCGGACGATGCCGCCACCGCACTCTCGGCTTACGGCCAACGGCGACACGCGCGCGCATCCCGTGTCGTTGCGGCCTCGCAGCGCAACGGCACCATTTATCACTTGCGCGGCGCCGCAGCCCTTGCGCGCAATATGGCGCTGCGTGCCATGCCGGCGCAGCGGCTGATGGCGGGTTTCGACTGGCTATACGGCTGGCATGCCGATCAATAGGCGTAACGCATGGCGGCGATGCGCATGAAGTTGTCGTAGAGCCGCCGCGAATTTCCTAACAGCTCCGCAAACGCTTCGCTGACGCGGCGACGCAAGGCACCGCGGTCGCCCAATGCCGGCATGCGCCTGAACGCTTCGTCGCTCAACGGGCCGACGGACCAATCGAGCACCGACTGGTCTGTCGCTTCGACGTGATACTGCAAACCGAACGCGGACGAGCCATAGGCGAAGGCGGCGATTGGGCAGTGGTTGGTCGAGGCGAGCCGGACCGCGCCTTGCGGCATGGTCTTCACTTCGGTGAAGTGCCACTGCACGGCACGCTTCGTTTCGCCGAAGCCGTCGTACAGCGGATGCTTGCGGCCTTCCTCGCTCAGTTCGATATCGAGCAGGTTCATCTCGCCGACTTCGGCGGGGCCGACCGTGCCCCCCAGCGCATCGGCGAGGAGCTGATGACCCAGGCAGACGCCGAGATAGGGCCGGTCGCGCTCGCCCACCCAGGAGCGGATGGCTGCCTTCTCCTCGCGCAGCCAGGGATAGGCGTCCTCCTGCCAGACCTCCATGGAGCCGCCCATGGCCATCAGGATTTCGAAGCGGTCGAGGTCCGGGATGGGATCGCCACGGTAGAGCCGCACCACTCGGGGCTCGAACCCGTCTGCCCGCAGATGTCCGGCGAAGGTGCCCGCGTGGCAGTTTTCAGCATGTTGGAAAATGACGACGCGAAGCATCGATGGGGTGCTGCTTTATTTGTGATTTTGTCCCACCGGAAAACGCATAATACCCCAATCTAGTATTTGGCAAGCAAGCTGGGGTAGCGGATCCCGGACGTGTGCAATTCCAGACACGATCGTTCGCTCCTTTGCTTCGATGCGGAAATCCGGCTGCACAGGCCTGAAACAGATGTTCAGTTTTGCGCGTCAGGCGGAAGACACGGCGGCCGTTGCAGCACGCATCGAGAACGCCAACGGTGCGGACAGGTTCATTAGTACCTGAAGCTGAAGCGGATTCGCCCGCGAGGCGCGCGACACGCACACAGGATGTGGGTGCATGCGGGGCCAGGCGCGAGCCTGCCCAGCCGGTGAAGTATGGGATTGGAAAGCGAGCGTGTCAGGCGGCGATGGCGACTTGCCGCAAGCTGCGCTCCGAGCTCCCAGCTAAGCAAAAAAATTGTGGCCGGCTCAAAAAAAGGCGGAAGGCGCCGCGCGCCGAAGCCCGCGACAGCCTTCCGCGAGTGCGCGGCGCCAGGAACGTAGCGGCGCCCATCGCATCGCGGATAGGGCCGAATTCCTGGCGATAGCTTCCGGGAATTCCCGCGGACGCAGACCTGTTGTCGCGTCCCTCAGCTGCGCCTT
>DASRYA010000012.1:0-24769 GCA_035687305.1 Hyphomicrobium sp.
AGACGATGGCAGTTCCGCGAAAGAAAGTATCGCGCATGAAGCAGGGCATGCGCCGCGCGCACGATGCGCTGTCTTCCCCGACCTATATCGAGGACAAGGAGTCGGGTGAGCGCCGCCGCCCGCACCACATCGACCTCAAGACCGGCAAGTATCGCGGTCGTCAGGTCCTTCCGCCGAAGGCCGACGTCTGATCTGAGGCGCTTGGGACAGCGTGCCGCAACGGCGGCACGCGTGACGACGTTTCCGCGTTGCAGCGCAAACCGCTGCGTGGCAGAAACGGTCTGAACACGGCGGGCCGTTCGGCCCAATAGGGGGAATGCGTTATGTCGCTCAGGTCCATTCCGTCGCTTGTCCTCGCGTTCATCCTCTACAACGCGGTGGTGTTCATCGCCGGCAGCACGGACGTGCTGGCGAAGTCCCTGTTCGAGCTGAACATGCTCAGCGGCGGCCACTGGACGTTCACCGTCAGCGACCTGATCGTCATCATCACGCTGTTCCTGCTCTTCGCCGAGCTCATCAAGGCGACGTACACCAGCACCTCGTCCTTGATCGACCACGGCCTGTCGATGATCGTTTTCATCGCCTGCCTCGTCGAGTTCATGCTGGCGCCGCTCGCCGCGACCTCGACGTTCTTCATCATCATGGTCGCCACCGCGATCGACGTCGTGGCCGGCTTCACCATCGGCATCCGCGTCGCACGGCGCGATCTTTCGATCGGCGGCGTCGAGTAGTCGCCCTTCCTGCGGGCGGGTGGCGCACGGCGTTTCGCTCCCCGCTCACGCAGGCCTTGCGAATTTGCATCATCTACAGATTTGCAACGCGCAGGCTCTCGCGCGCGATCGCTGCCGCCTAGCCGCCATTGCGCATGGATGACGCACGTCGGTGCGCGCACTGTCGCGGCAGACGCCGCGATGCGCGCGGCGTCTCAGCGGGTGCGAAGGCCCGTCAAACCGGTCGTATTGTTACGATCGCCGCAAGGCTGCTGAGGAGCGGATTGAAAAAGCTCACTCGCGGTTCTGAGACAGCTTATCGAGCTTCTGCTGCATGTTCGCGAGCTGCGCCTTGAGCTCGCTGATCTCATTGGGATCGGAGGCCTTCGCCGTCTCGGGAGCCGTGCGCCCCTCGCCCTTCGCAGGCGCCTCCCCGCCGCGCGCCTTGCCCTGCATGCCGGCGGAGAAGGGGCTCCACATCGTGAGCGCCTGCTCGAACATCTGCATGTTCTTGCGCGCCTGGTCCTGATAGACCTCGAACGCCGCCGCGGGATTGGAGAACGCCGTCGCGAACTGCGTGCGGAACTTCTCCTGCTCCTTGACGAGGTTCTCGAGGCTGAACTGCAGGTAGCCGGGCACCATGCGGCCGATGCTGTCGTCGTAGAAGCGGATGAGCTGGCGCAGGAACGGGACCGGAAGCAGGGTCTGTCCGCCGACCCGGTTCTCCTGCTCGACGATGATTTGTGTGAGTACGGAGTGCGTGAGATCGTCGCCGGTCTTGGCGTCATAGACCACGAAATCGCGGTCGGAACGCACCATCGCCGCCAGATCTTCGAGCGTCACATACGTGCTCGTCTCGGTATTGTAGAGCCGTCGATTGGCATACTTTTTTATGACAACCGCTTCTTTTTTTTCGGGAGGCGCGTCGGGTTTGTTCAGCATTGCAGGGCCGCCAAGTACGTTTTTTGCACTGCGGCAGCGTAACACACCCCCGCCGCAAGGTGCCAGCCGTTTGTGTTGACCGCGAAGGCCAGATGACGCATTAGCTGGCAGCAAGCCTAAGCTTTGGTAATACGTGGTTTACACAACCGCGACCCGGCGAGGCCCAAAAACTGGGTCCGCAGCCGGGACGTGCGCTATCCCTATTCGCAAAATCCACACCGCTTGAGGAGGAGCCTTCCGGAATGAGCGACGAGAACGCCACCATCGTCATTGCCAGCGCGGCGCGGACGCCGGTCGGCTCATTCAACGGCTCGCTTTCGAGCCTCCCCGGCCATGAACTCGGCAGCATCGCCATCAAGGCGGCCCTCGAGCGGGCCGGCGTACAGCCCGGAGAGGTTTCCGAGGTGATCCTCGGCCAGGTGCTCACCGCCGGCCAGGGCCAGAACCCGGCGCGCCAGGCTTCCATCGCCGCCGGCATCCCGGTCGACAGCCCCGCCTTCACCATCAACCAGGTGTGCGGCTCGGGCCTGCGCGCCGTGGCGCTCGGTGCTCAGCAGATCAAGGAGGGCGACGCCAACATCGTCGTCGCCGGCGGTCAGGAGAGCATGAGCCAGTCGATGCATGCCGCGCACATGCGCAATGGCACCAAGATGGGCAACGTCTCGTTCATCGACACGATGATCAAGGACGGCCTCTGGGACGCCTTCAACAACTATCACATGGGCACCACGGCCGAGAACGTCGCCCGCCAGTGGCAGATCGGCCGCGAGGACCAGGACAAGTTCGCCGTCGCTTCGCAGAACAAGGCCGAGGCCGCGAAGAAGGCCGGCAAGTTCAAGGACGAGATCGTCACCGTCACCATCAAGGGCAAGAAGGGCGACGTCGTCTTCTCCGAGGACGAGTACATCCGTGATGGCGCTACGCTCGATAGCCTCGCCAAGCTGCGCCCCGCCTTCGACAAGGCCGGCACCGTCACCGCCGGTAACGCCTCGGGCATCAACGACGGCGCCGCCGCTGTGGTGCTGATGAGCGCCGCCGAAGCAAAGAAGCGCGGTATCGAGCCGCTGGCCCGCATCGTTTCGTGGGCGCAGGCCGGCGTCGATCCCTCGATCATGGGCACCGGCCCCATCCCCGCCGCGAAGAAGGCGCTGGAGAAAGCCGGCTGGGAAGCCAAGGACCTCGACCTCATCGAGGCCAACGAGGCATTCGCCGCCCAGGCCTGCTCCGTCAACAAGGGCGTCGGCTGGGATACGGACAAGGTCAACGTCAACGGTGGCGCCATCGCCATCGGCCACCCCATCGGTGCATCCGGCGCCCGCGTGCTGACGACGCTGGTGCACGAGATGAAGCGCCGCGGCGCCAAGAAGGGTCTCGCCACCCTGTGCATCGGCGGCGGCATGGGTATCGCCATGTGCGTCGCGCGCGACTGACGAAACAACCGCGGTGCAACTCCGGCCCGTTTCTGCCGGAGCTGCACCGCTTCTCATATCATCACCGACGAAAAATTTGATCGAGGGAGGTTTTTCATGGCTCGTGTCGCCCTGGTGACGGGAGGTACGCGCGGTATCGGCCACGCCATTTCCGTTGCGCTCAAGAATGCCGGCTACCGTGTCGCCGCCAACTACGCCGGCAATGACGCCGCTGCCCAGCAGTTCCAGGCCGAGACGGGTATCCCCGTGTTCAAGTGGAACGTCGGCGACTTCGACGCCTGCGCCGCCGGTATCGCCCAGGTGACGAAGGAAGTCGGTCCGGTCGACGTGCTCGTCAACAACGCGGGCATCACCCGCGATGCCATGCTCCACCGCATGACGAAGGAGCAGTGGAACGAGGTCATCAACGTCGACCTCGACAGCCTCTTCAACATGAGCCGCCACGTCATCGACGGTATGCGCTCGCGCAGCTTCGGCCGCATCATCAACGTCTCGTCGATCAACGGCCGCAAGGGCCAGATGGGCCAGACGAACTACTCCGCGGCCAAGGCCGGCGCCCACGGCTTCACCAAGGCCCTGGCCTACGAGAGCGCCAACAAGGGCATCACGGTCAACACCGTCGCGCCGGGCTACATCGCCACCGAGATGGTCGCCGCTGTGCCGAAGGAAGTGCTCGACACCAAGATCATCCCGCAGATCCCCGTCGGCCGCCTCGGCGAGGCCGATGAGATTGCGCGCACCGTCGTGTTCCTCGCCGCCGACAGCGCGGGCTTCATCACGGGCGCCTGCTTCGACATCAACGGCGGCCACTACATGGCCACCTGATCCGCCACTGCGGATTAGCGGAAACTGAATCGGCCGGGCATCGCGCCCGGCCGTTTTCGTATGTCGATCGTGATCGGTAATGCACGTGCGGTGATGGCGCTCAATCCATCACCGCACGTGCAAAGTCTTATCCGCGCAGACGGGTGCGGATGATGCGCGGGAAATCATCGCCCGAGCCGGTGGCCTGCTGGGAAAGACCCTGGCCGCCGTCGTCGTAGCTCACCCACCGGCCGCCCCGATCGCCCTGGGCCATCCCTGGATCCTGCATCTGCGGGCTGGCGCCCTGCGCCGGCATGCCCGGCTGAGGCTGGCGGGCGGTGCTGTAGCCCTCCTGCTGGGCGCGGTCGCGCTGGGCCACCGGCGCAGCGAACCAGGCTTCGATGAGATCCAATTCATCGGCAGAAAGGTTGAGACCCTGGCTGCGGCAGCGCGCGACGACGAAGTTGCGGAAGCGCGAGGCGAAAAGGCTCGGCGAAGCACCCTGGTCGAACCACGGATCGGCTTCGCTCACCACGTCGAGCACGAAGCGTACATCGTCGCGGCGAACCTCGATGCCCGCAGCTTCGGCACGCTTTGCGATGTTCGCGAGCGTCTGCTGGCCGGCAAGGCCGTTGGCGGCGATCTCCTGCGCCATCACGTCGAACAGCGTGCGATAGTCCTGCGGCGACAGCGTCGGTGCCTGGCTCGCCTCGTGGATGCGCGCGATCGATTGCTGGATCGATGCAGCGCCCTGGGCAGTGCGCGGCGAGACCGGCGCCTGCGGCTGCTGAGATAGCCCCGGCTGGCCCGAGAGGGCTTCGGGCTGGGCCGGAGCCAGCGGAGCACGCGGCGCCGGAGCGGGGGCTCCGGTTTGCAGCGTAGCCGGCCGCTGAGTGGGTTGCGCGCCGAACAGCGGTGCGAGCGCGCGCTGCAGGACGGGAGAGTCGGCCCGCGCTGGCTCGGCGGCGACGGGCGTCGCCCGCTGCTCTACACGGGCCTCGGGACGGCTCTCGATGCGCGGCGCTTCACTCTGGGCGGCACGGTTCGCGTCGTAGACGAAGTAAGGCGGCTGCGGCGTCAGCCGGATGTCCTCGGGCAGGCCGCGAGCCAGCAGGTCACGGAAGCTGCCGGTCCCGCCCCACGCTGCGCCGACGGTTTTGTCGTGGCCGAGAATGCGCACGCAGCGGTCTGCAAGCGCCTCGAGCGGCACCGGCTGATCGGCCGTGCGCACCGTGTTGGCGACTTCCGTCAGGATGTCTTTGCGGATCGTCTCGATCGATGCGGCGCTCGGCAGGGCGTGCGTCTCGCCACGGGCGGACGGGCTCTGATTGGCGATCTGGCCGTCGAGCAGCAGCGACAGGAAATCGGCTTCGCGGATCTCCGCGTCGCAGATCGCCGTGTAGGGCGCCGCCGTGTGATCGTTCGAATAGATGACGGTGCGCCGCGCATGGGCACGAAGCCGATGCAGAACCGGCGTGAAGTCGGCGTCGGCCGAGAGGATCACGAATTCGTCGAACCGCGTCTCGTGCGTGAGGATGTCGCGCACGTCCATGACCATGCGGATGTCCGCGGAGTTCTTGAGCTGGGCAGTGAGCGGCGGGCAGTCGACCACCTCGAACCCCGCGCGCAGGAAATGATGGCGCACGAAGGGGAACGAGCTCATGTCGGTGGAATTGTCGCTCTGGTTACGCCGCGGAACGGGATTGCCGTAGCAGCGGCAGACGACGATGCGGCGCTCCGCATCCATCGCAGGCGCATTCGTCGCCGTCATCAGCGCGCCGCTGGCGATTTCCTTGAGCCATACGCCAGCGTCCTTAGAGAAGCGCTTCGCCGCTTCCTCGTTCTTGCGCTTCAGCGACAGGTAGACGTTGTCGTAGTCGACGAAAACCGTCGTCAAAATTGGCCCAGACGACTCGCGCTTCATAACCGACATCCCCCCGCATGGCCGTAGCAACACATTCGATTGCGAGAACCATTTGGTGAGTCGCGGGTGAGCGGCAACCGCCACACCGCAGTGAATGCGGGAAAACTGTTCGCGAACGGGCGGTTAGAGACGATCCGTGTAGAGTATTGGCAGTGGATAACCTATTTGTGGGGCTAATCGGCAACAGGTGGCGCCGCGTGCCGCGACGGCGCGTCAGCCGCGCGGCGGTGCAAATCCTTCTGCGGCAAGCTCGAATTTCTCGAACAGGAAGCCCGGCGCCACGGTGCAGCCGAGAAGCGTCCACGCACCGAGGCTGCGCGCGCTCTGCCAGTAGCCGGGCGGCACGATTCCCTGTGGACGTTCGCCCGCCGCAAGATCGCAGCCGAGGCGTATGTCGCTGGCTTTCCCATCCGGCGGTGCAATGGAAAGCATCAGCGGCGCGCCCGCATGCCAGTGCCAGACTTCCGCCGCATCGACGCGATGCCAGTGCGAAACCTCGCCCGCCGCCAGCAGAAAATAGATGGCCGTGGAGGCCGCGCGTCCATCCTTGCCCGGCGCATCGCGGAACGTCTCGCGGAAGTGCCCGCCTTCAGGATGCGGCTGGAGATCGAGAATGCGGATGATGTCCGCGGCGCAAAGATCGGACATCTCTCAGCTCTTGTTCTTGCGTTCACGTATGGCGGCGAACACGTGCCAATCCGGCGCATTCATCATGCCGAGCTTGGCGCGGATGGCGCTGACCTGCGGACGCAGGAACGGATTGGTTTCAAGCTCGCGATCGAGCCGTGTCGGCAGCGTCGCGCGGTTTTGCGCGCGCAGCGCATCGACCTCCTTGGCGCGCGCGATGAGTGCGGCGTTGTCCGGCTCGAGCGTCAGCGCGAAACGGGCATTGGCTTGCGTGTATTCGTGCCCGCAGTAAATCTCGGTATCGGCGGGCAGCCGCGCGATCTTCTGCACCGATGTCCACATCGTCTGCGCCGTGCCCTCGAAGATGCGCCCCGCGCCGAGCGAGAACAGCGTATCGCCGACGAACGCGACCTTCGCCGCGGGAATGTAATAGGTGACGTGTTCGTTGGTGTGCCCGGGCGTTTCCAGCACCTCGACCTCGAAGCTGCCGAACGGCACCGTGTCGCCCCCGTGCACCTCGACGTCGATGCCCGGAATGCGCCCCGCCTCGTCCCTGGGGCCGACGACCGTGCAGCCCGTCACCTCCTTGAGGCGCACGATGCCGCCTATGTGATCGTTATGGCGGTGCGTGATGAAGAGGTGGGTCAGCGTCCAGCCCTTCGCCGCAAGATGCGCGAGGATCACGTCGGCATCGGGCGCATCGATGGAGGCGGTGACGCCCGCCTCCGCGTCGTGGATCAGCACCCCGAAGTTGTCGGAAAGACAGTTGAACTGCTCGATTTCGAGCTTCGGCATGCTGACCCGCTCTATTGCTGATTTTGCAGTCGCGAAGCGGAAGGTAGCGATGCGCCGGCGCGATGACAATGCGGGGCCAGGGCGCA
The DNA here is from genome assembly GCA_035687305.1 of Hyphomicrobium sp. Classification (GTDB taxonomy): domain Bacteria; phylum Pseudomonadota; class Alphaproteobacteria; order Rhizobiales; family Hyphomicrobiaceae; genus Hyphomicrobium_A. Next base: position 7,319 of record DASRYA010000012.1, read on the forward strand.
AGGGCTTGAATTGCCCGGGAAAGCGGTCAGATTGACGGGCGTGGAGCGGAGCACGGCCGTGCAACTCGATATCGAAGATCTGGTGGAGTTTTACGCAACGCCGCTCGGCCAGACGGTGCGGCGTCTGCTGACCCATCGCATCCGCGCCCGCTGGCGCGGACTTCACCGCGCGACGCTGGTCGGACTCGGCTATTCCGCGCCTTTCCTCGGCGGGTTCCGCGGCGAGGTGCAGCGCCTCGGCGCGCTGATGCCGGATAGTCTGGGCGCGGTGCGCTGGCCGCCGAAGGGCGCATTGCACAGCGTGCTCGTCGACGATGACCGTCTGCCGCTCGCCGACGGCTCGGTCGACCGCCTGCTCGCGGTGCATTGCCTCGAGGTGGCGGAGAACACGCGGCATCTGTTGCGCGAGATGTGGCGCGTGCTCGCCCCCGAAGGTCGGATGATCCTCGTGGTGCCGAACCGGCGCGGCGTGTGGGCACGGCTCGACAGGACGCCTTCCGGTCAGGGGCGGCCCTATAGCCGCCGCCAGCTCGAGCAGCTTTTGGAAGGCGCGATGTTCACGCCGCTCGATTGGGGCGGCGCGATGTACTTTCCACCGCTCGGCTCGCGCATGCTGTTGCGCTCGGCAACCGCGTGGGAGCGTGTGGGCGAGGGGCTCTCGCCCGCATTCTGCGGCGTGCTGATCGTCGAGGCCAGCAAGGAGCTCGTAGCGCCCATCGGCAAGCCGGCGAAGGCGCGGCGGCTACCGCAGCTCGTTCCCGCAGCTTCACAGGCGCGCCGCGATCGCACATGAGCGCGCGCAAAACCGCGAAAACAGCAAATGTCAGCCGGCTTCGCGGAAGCGCTGCGCCGTTTGCAGGTCGACGGACACGAGCTGCGAAATGCCCTTCTCGGCCATGGTGACGCCGAACAGCCGGCTCATGCGCGACATCGTCATCGGATGATGGGTGATGACGAGGAACCGCGTTGCCGTCTCCTCGGCCATGCTTTCCAGAAGGCGGCAGAAGCGGTCGACATTGGCGTCGTCGAGCGGCGCGTCGACCTCGTCTAGCACGCAGATCGGCGACGGGTTCGTCAGGAACACCGCGAAGATGAGCGACATCGCCGTGAGCGATTGCTCGCCGCCCGACAGCAGCGAAAGCGTCGCCGGCTTTTTACCCGGCGGCTTGGCGATGATTTCCAGGCCGCCCTCCAGCGGATCCTCGCCCGCGATCATCTCGAGCCGCGCTTCGCCGCCGCCGAACAGCGTCGTGAACAGCCGGCCGAAGTGTGCGTTCACCGCCTCGAAGGCTTCCTGCAGCCGCTTGTGCGCCTCGCGGTTGAGCTGGCCGATGCCGCCGCGCAGCTTGGCGATGGCGCTTTCCACGTCCGCCTTTTCGCTTTCCATGCCGGTCGCTTGCGCGCTCAGCACTTCAAGCTCTTCGTCGGCCGCGAGGTTGACGCCGCCGAGCCGCTCCCGGTCGCCGCGCAGGCTGGTCAGCTTGCGCTCGACGGCGTGAAGATCGGGCAGCGTCGCACCCGGCTCCAGTTCCGCCAGGGCAAGGCAGCTCTCCGGTGCAACGTCGAGCGTTTCGCGGATCTGCCGCGAAACGTCCTGACGCCGCGTCCGTGCCGCTTCGAGACGCGCCTCCGTGCGTGCGCGCCCTTCGCGCGCTTCCGCAACGGCGCCTTGAGCCGCGCGCAGTGCCTGCACGCTCGCCTTCACGGCGGCATCCGCTTCGGTAAGCGCATCCGCTGCGACCTGGCGCTCGTGTTCGGCTTGCGAAAGCGCGGTCAGCAGCGTGCCGCGCTTTTCTTCGATCATTGCCGGAACGTCGGCGAGGCCCTGCAACTCCTGCTCGGTCTCAGCGAGCCGCGTCCTCAGCGTTTCGATCTGCTTTTCCGCCCCCGCCGAGCGGATCGTCCAGCGGTCGCGCTCGACGCCGATGGCGGCGCGGCGGTCGGCCCGTGCGCGCCGCTCGCGCTCGATGTCGGCAACGGCAGCGCGCGCCTCGGCGAGCTCGATGCGCCGCGCTTCGGCGGCGCTCTTCGCCTGGGCGAGCTCGGGGCCCGGATCCTGCACGGCAGTGAGGGTGGCGACAGCCTCTTCCGCCTCGCGCGCGAGCTGCTGAGCGAGCACCAGCTCCTCCTCGGCGCGTGTGCGTGCGCCCGTTACTGCCGCGAGCTTGCTCTCGGTCTCGCGGGCGGCGCGCTCGATGGCCGTGAGGCTTTCGCGCGTCTTCGCCAGCATGCTCTGCGCCTCGCGGCCGAGCTGGCGCAGGCGCTGCTCCTCGGCGCGCGCACCGGCAAGCGCTTCGCTTGCCTCCCGCTCGGCTTCGGCGGTAGAGGCGACGGCCGTGCGGGCCTCCGCCTCCTCCAATTCGAGTAGGGAAAGACGGTTGCGTTCGGCAAGCCGCTGGGCCGCGGGCGTCGCGCCCTCGGCTGCCGCGGTGAAACCGTCCCACCGCCACAGGTCGCCGGCCGGCGTTACGAGGCGCTGGCCCGGCTTCAGCAACAGCTGCAGCTTCCGGCCTTGCTCCATATCGGTCACGATGCCCGTCTGGCGCAGACGGCGGTCGAGCTCCGGCGGCGCCTGCACATGGTTCGCGAGCGGCTCGACGCCCGACGGGAGCGCGGCGTCGGATCGGGCAACCTCCACGTGGCGCCAGTGCACGGCCGCTTCCTCTGCGGCGGGCGCTTCGAGATCGTCACCGAGCGCGGCGCCGAGCGCAGCTTCATAGCCCGGCGCGACGCGCAGCCGGTCGAGGATGGGCGGATAGTCGGGCTGGCGTGTGCCGATGAGCAGTTTCACCAGCGTCCCGCGCTCCGCCTTGAGAGCGGTGAGCCGCAGGCGCGCCTTGGAGCTTTCCTCCCGCGCCTGGTCCGCCGTGCCGATGAGCGCGCGCGCGTTGTCCTCCGCGGCGAGCGCCTGCACCTCCAGCTTGGTGATCTTGTCGGCGAGCTGCTGCCCTGCCTCGGTGATCTGCTGCAGCTTCTCCGCGTCCGGCGCACGGCCCGCGATCTCGCGCGCCTGGCCCTGCAACTCGGAAAGCTGGCGCGTGAGCTTCGCGATCATGCCTTGCCGCTCGGCAAGGTTTGCTTCCGCGCTGCGCTTACGCGCGTTGTGATCGGCGACCTTTGTCGTCAGTTCCGCGAGCTGAGCTTCCGCCTCCCGCAGCGTCTCCTGCGCTTCTTCCAGGCGCTCGCGTGCGGCGCGCTCGGCCTCTTCCGTCTGCGTGTCGGCGTCGGTGAGCGCTTCGATCTCGCCCTCCAGATCGTCGAGAATGTCGCGCGCCTCGGCAATCAAGGCCTCCTCGCGCGCACTGTCGCCCGCGAGCTGCTCGGCGCGCGCGCGAAGCTCCCGCTCGCGCTCGGCGGCGCGTTCGGCTTCACGCTCGAAGTTCTCCTGCTCGATGCGCAGCCGGCCCAACGCGGCGGCACGCTTGGCCTCCTCCTCGCGCAGCGGATTGAGCGCTTCGGCGAGCCGCGCTTCTTCGGCGAGCGCGCGCGCTTCCTCCTCCGTTGCCGTGGCGAGCACCGCGAGCGCGTTGCGCAGCGCCGCTTCCTCGGCATCGACGTGCGCCTGCGCGTCCATCCAGGAGAGGTGCATCAGGAGCGCTTCGGAGCGGCGGATCGCTTCGGAGATTTCCTTGTAGCGCCGCGCCGCGCGTGCCTGCCGCTTCAGGCTTTCGACCTGGGTGTTGAGCTGGCCGAGCACGTCGGTGAGACGCGCAAGGTTCGCTTCCGCCGCCTTGAGGCGCAGCTCGGCCTCGTGCCGGCGGCTATGCAGTCCGGCGATGCCGGCGGCGTCTTCCAGAATGCGGCGACGCTGCTCGGGCTTGGCATTCACGATCTCGCCGATCTGCCCCTGGCGGACGAGAGCCGGCGAACGGGCGCCCGTCGCGGCGTCTTCGAACAGGATCTTGACGTCGCGCGCGCGCGCCTCGCGCCCGTTGATGCGATAGGCGGAGCCGGCCTCGCGCTCGATGCGCCGCGTGATTTCGATCTGGTCGGAATTGTTGAACTCGGCGGGCGCACGGCGCGCGGTATTGTCGAGGAAGATCGTCACTTCCGCGCTGTTGCGCGCCGGACGCCCGGTGGTGCCGGAAAAGATCACGTCGTCCATGGCGGCCGCGCGCATGCTCTTGTGCGAGGTTTCGCCCATTACCCAGCGAAGCGCTTCCAAGAGGTTGGATTTACCGCAGCCGTTGGGGCCCACGACGCCAGTAAGGCCGGGCTCGATGATGAGCTCGGTCGGCTCGACGAACGATTTGAAACCCAATAGCCGCAGGCGTGTGATCTTCATCGCGGTTCCCAAACGCAGCTAATCTGCCCGGCGAGGCAATGCAGGGAAAAGTCGACCTGCAGCTAGTTTGCGATTCCAGCCGATGCGGTGGCGCGCCCCGAGACGAGCGGATCGACCATCGCCCGGATATCCTCGATCGTGAGCTCCTTCTTCACCAGCTTGTCGTTGATGAAGAAGTTGGGGGTGCCGATAACGCCGAGCTTGCGCCCGCGGTCCTTCACCCACTTGAGCCCGTTAATCATGGCTTGATTCTCGCGGCAGGCGTCGAACTGCTGCCGCGTCATCCCCACCTGCGAGGCGACGTTGAATATAGGGTCGAGGCGTACTTCCTGCGAGACCCAGCTCGCCTGCTGCTCCATGAATTTACTATGCAGCGCCAGATACTTGTCCGGCGGGGCGCAGCGCAGCGCGATGGTTGCGGCGCCCGACGTCTTGCCGATGGGGAACTCGCGCAGAATGAATCGCACCTTTCCGGTGTCGATGTACTCGCGCTTGAATTGCGGGAACGTCTTGAGGTGGAAATTGCGGCAATGCGGGCAGGTGAGCGAGGCGTATTCGACGATGGTCACCGGCGCATCGGTGCGCCCGAAGGCCATTTCCGGCAGCGGGCCCGTCTCCATCACATCGGCGAGGGTCGGGTTTTGGATGACCTCGCGCCCACCCACGGGCTTCTCCGTCGGATCGGCGAACGGATGGAACCGCGCCGGCCCGCTCGACGCGGTGTCCTCGGCGGTGGGATAGGGGGAGTTGCTGCTGGCATCTCCCGTCTGCTCCGGCGAAAGTCCCGCCGTATTCGTCAGCGTGGCGCCGCCGCACCCTGCAATCGAGGCGGATAGCAGCAGTGCGGCAAGGACGCCTATCCTGTTCACAGGCTTGATGCTCAGCTCTTGGAGAGCAGCGGCTCGATGGCCGCGTCGAGCTTCTCCATCGTCGGCGCGCCGTCGAGCTTCTTCCCGTTGATGAAGAACGTCGGCGTTGCCGAGACGCCGAACACGTCCGCAGCGCGCGTGCGGCCCGCGGTGATGTCGTCGAGCAGCTTCTGGTCGGTCAGGCACTTGTCGAAGGATTCCTGCGTGAAGCCGGCCTGCTTGGCGATCTCGAACAGGCGCGGCACGGGGTTGCCCTCGCCGAACGCCCACTCCTTCTGCTTCTCGAACAGCACCTCGATGAGCGGGAACGTCTTGTCCTTGCCCGTGCAGCGCGCGAGCATCGAGGCCGCGGCGGCGAGGTTGTCGAGCGGGAACTCGCGGAACACGTAGCGTACCTTGCCCGTATCCACATACTTCTTCTTGAACTCGGGCCACACGTCGGTGGTGAAGTGCGCGCAGTGCCCGCAGGTCATCGACGCATATTCGACGACGGTCACCTTCGCGTCGTCGGGGCCGAGCGCGAGGTCGGGCAGGCCGACGGGTTTCATCAGCTCCGCAACGGGAACCTCGCTCGGGCCGCGCGACTGAGCGGCGAGAGGCAGTGCCAGGGCTGCGCCCACGGCGCCGGCGCAAATGGCGGTAAGCACGGCGCGCCGCGCAAGCTCAAATCGGCCGGACGAGATCTTGGATGCGGACACGTGCATGCTCCTTGGGAGTATTCGATTTTCGCAATGGCGCGCCTGGAGGCCTCGGCCCGATTAGCACGCTACCGGGCGATGGAATAAGGCAAAAGCCGTCCCCCTCCAAGTGAATGAAGCTTAAGCTTGGCTTAAGGAGTGGGATTAGCCGGCGGTGCGCCGGGCCATCAGGCCGCTCTTGAGGTTGCTCAGCGCGAGCCGCAGCCGCTCGTCGGCGATCCCGGAAAGCTCAGGTGCAGGGCACGGCGCCACCGCGACCGGCGTGGACACCGGGCGCTCCTCCCGCTCCGGCAGCGGAGCCTGCAGGATGCGCAGCTCCGCAATGGCGCGATAGCCGAAGTGGGCGTTGATACGCTCCATGATCTGCTGGGCTTTGTATTGCACATCGAGTGCCCGTGCAGGCTCCACGCGGATGACGAGCGTTCCCCCGGGCCGGCCCGCAGCGCCCTCCTCGATATCGCCGCCGAAATCGACGCCCCGCGGCCATTTCAGGCGCTCCGGTGCCGTGTAGGCGGCCACGTCGCGCCCGACGATCGTCACCCAGTCGGTGATCAGGGCCGCAGCCGCGAAACCGTACTTTTCGAAGGCCTTGTGCGTTAGCTTGGGGATATAGCTTCCGACGGCGCGGGCAGCGATATAACCCCGCGCACGGGCTCCGGTATGGGTGTTGCCCGTCCACGAATTGGCGCGGGGCGAAGGTCGGCGCGCCGTTGCTGCGTTGCTGGCCATGGGCTTTGTCCGCCGTCGAGAGTTTGCAGTGCGGTATTCGACGCTTACCATCGTGGGATCGATTCGCGGGCGCCGGGAGATGATCCCTTGACTGCTGTTGCGCGAAAGCAACTGCCGCTACGGCCGGCCGGTCCGGACACGGTGGATGCGCTGCTGGGCTGGTACGACGAGGAGCGGCGCGAGCTGCCCTGGCGCGTCGCCCCCGGCAAGCGCGCCAATCCCTATCGCGTCTGGCTCAGCGAGATCATGCTGCAGCAGACGACGGTGAAGGCCGTCATCCCGTTCTATCTGCGCTTCCTGGCCCGCTGGCCCACAGTGAAGGCGCTGGCGGCCGCGCCGCTCGACGACGTGCTCGCCGCCTGGGCGGGCCTCGGCTACTACAGCCGCGCCCGCAACCTGCATAAATGCGCGATTGCGGTCGTCGAGGATTACGGCGGCAAGTTCCCGGGCACCGTTGGCGAGCTGCAGAAGCTTCCCGGCATCGGGCCCTATACGGCTGCCGCCATTGCCGCCATCGCCTTCGGCGCCTCTGCAACACCGGTGGACGGTAACGTCGAGCGGGTGGTCGCGCGCCTCTTCGCCGTGCGCCAGCCGTTGCCCAATGCCAAGACGGAGTTGAAACGCCTCGCCGCCACGCTCACGCCCGAGCACCGCGCCGGCGACTTCGCCCAGGCGATGATGGATCTCGGCGCCGGTATCTGCACGCCGCGGCGGCCGTCGTGCCTCGTTTGTCCGGTGCAGTCCGATTGCGCCGCCGCCGCCCACGGTATCGCGGAGGCGCTGCCGATGCGGCTCGAACGGGCCGAACGCCCGCAGCGGGTGGGTTACGCCTTCGTCGCCCTGAGCGAGGACGGTCGCGTGCTGCTGCGCCGCCGCCCCGAAGCTGGATTGCTCGGCGGCATGCTGGAGGTGCCCGGCAGCGAGTGGGGCGATCTGCTGTCGCCTCTGAACGAAACGCTGCGCACCGCGCCCGTGCGCGCCGATTGGTGGGCGGTGCCGGGCACGGTGGTGCACGTCTTCACGCATTTCCGCCTGGAGGTGATCGTTTACCGTGCGCTCGTGCCGGCCGACGCGACTTTAACGTTCTGGGCGGAGCCCGACCGATGCCAGTGGATCGCGCGCCGCGATCTCCACGCCGCCGCAGTGCCGAGCGTGATGCGCAAGATCATCGCACACGCCCTCACCGAGAATTAGCCGCGTGGCGGGCGGCGGCGCTCGTTGAACCAGGAACGGTACTCGGTCATTTTCTGGCGCTGTGCGCCCGATGCCCGCTTCCTGCAGGTTTTCGCTTCATCGCTGTCCGGCGCTGCGCCCCAACGCAATTCCACGCAGTCGTTGATGTTGTAGGCCATCTCCAGATCGGCGGCGCGCGCGACGACGTCTTTCAGTGTCAGCGACCACATGGAGCCGTCGGTGCGCGTGTATTCGAACTTGCGCGCGGCGAGCTCGCTGGCGAGGACCGCATCGAGCTCCGCCTTGACGTCCGCGGCGGATTTGTCCTTCGGCATCGCGTAGCGCTCCGGCCGGCGCGCCACGCGCTCGGGAAATCCGCGCACGACGTCGATGGCGATGAGCAGACGCAGGTCGCGCGAGGGCGTAGCGAAGTCTTCCCATGCGCCGGTCGTCTCGAAGATCGACGCGCCATCCGGCATCGAAACCTCGCCGCCGCCTTTGATCTGATACTGGCGGCCGTTCTCGACCGACGTCACACGCGCGCGCACCTGCTCGTCGAGCGCGGTGATCGCTTCGCGGATTGCACGCAACGGATCGAGCGGATCGGGCGACATGAGATCGTCCATGCGGTCGTAGAAATCCTCAACGCCGAGCTGCGATTGCTCGAGCGAGAAATCCGCATAGTCGGTGTTCTTTGCGATTTCCGCGTTCGTCAGCCGCCGCAGTTTGCCATCGCGGCTGGCGACGACAGGGCGGAAGCGCTTGAAGCCGGGGCTGCCGAGGGCAGGGTCCTGCGCGAACAGGAAGTTGCCGCGCCAGAAGCGCTTGCGCGCGATGGTGCCGTCCGGCTGGCCATCGACGGCGAGAATGACGCCCGCGCTGTCGGCGGTTTGCGGCACGCGCTTCGCGATCACCAAAAGATGGCCGTAGGGATCGGCGTAGACGGTGCCGGGCCGCAGGGTCTCCGCTTTGAGAGGCACGGGATAATAATCGCTGCGATCATCGTCGGCCGCGGTGCGTCCCGAGCCGGAGTGCACGCCGTTGGCAACCGTGTTGCGCAGGTAGTAGCCGAACGAGGGCACCAGCCCCGGTGGCCGCAGCGATACTTTCGTCTGCGGCGGTGGCTTTGCCGACGTCGATCCGGTGAACAGTCCGAAGAAATCCGCAGGTGGCGGCGTTTTGGGTGCGGGCGGTTCCGGCGGCGGCTCTTCGTTCGCGATGTTCCACCACACCGGGCATTGCGGAGGCTTGCCGCCGCCGCCGCGCGTGCACTTCGCATAGCCGTAAGGCAGGCCCATCTTGAACGCGAAGTAGGCGCGCAGGAAATAGGGAAGGTCGGCGCAGTCGGGCCGGATGACGAGGCCCTTCTGGTCTTCGCCCAGCCCGAGGTGATTGAAAAGCGCGTTGCGCTGGCGGTCGCGCAGGATCTCGTGCAGCGCTTTCCACGAGGGCGCTTCCTCGAGCGGCGCATCGAACAGCTTCTCGATCCAGGCGGAGTAGATGTTCTCCATCGAGCGGTCCCAAGCGGCACGCACGGGCCATACGCTCGCATTCGTCTGCCGCGGCGGCGCAGCGGTGGCCCGGCGCACCTCGATCGGGCGCGTGATCGTCGCGCACGCGTCCGTCGCGCCATCACGCGTCAGTTTTGCTTGCCAGGTTCCCGCAGCGGGAGAAGCGACCTCGGCGAACCAGAAGTAGGGCGGCCCGCCATGGCGTTCGCGTGAAGCGACGGCGACTTTGCCGTTGGGTGCAACGAGTGAAAGCTCGCCATCGAGCGCGTTCTCGACGGTGAAGATCACCCGCAGCGGGGCGCCTTTCCAGGGCGAATTGGGGGAGGCGAGCACCGCGACACCGGCGTCCGCGCATTTCGCGCTCGGCGTCTCGGCCCGCGCGGCCGGAGCGGCCAATAGCGCGGCGGTCAGCGACAGCGTCGCTGCGGCGATGGCAAAACGGCAGTTGGGAAACACCAGATCCCCCTCGATCCTCCGACGGCTGCACGAGAGTGCTTCCGGAAAAGTGGGAACCGGTCTTCCGACAAGAAGCACGCAAACTCAAACGCGTAGAGCCGTCCCCCGATTCCACGAAAGTCGAAACGGCTCTAGCTGCATAGTGGCAGGACTTTGGCTGAAATCATGGCGAAACCGCCATTCCGTCCACAAACGAAGCCGTTATCCGGCATCCGTGGCGCGTATTTCGGCGTCGGGGGAAGTTTTGCGGTTAACAACAGGGGCGAATGAGACGGCGCGCTGCGTATGCCGGCTGGCCGTTCCTGCAGCGTCGGCGGCGGAAGATTTCAGGCGGCGACGTCGTCCGCTTTCCAAGCGGCGTTCCCGCGCAGCATGAACGCCCGCAGCGCCTCGATTTCGAGCGGCGGTGCGATCACATAGCCCTGCACGTAGCCGACGATTCCCGTCGCACGGAGCAGGTTGAGACGCGTGAGGGATTCGACGCCCTCGACGATGATCGAGCGGCCCGTCGTCTTCACCATCTCGATCACCTGCACGAGCATGCGGCCCATGATGCTGTCGGGCGGCGACATCGCGAACGAGCGGTCGAGCTTCACACCGTCGACCGGCAGGCGCGCGACGCGCTCGATGCTCGAGTAGCCGGTGCCGAAATCGTCGATATAGGTTTTGACGCCCGCTGCGGCGAGCGCCTCGACCGTGGCCTGCGCCTTTTCCAGATCGATGTCGTGGAACTCGATGAGTTCGATGGCGACACGGAAGCGATGCGGCTGATTGAGGAACTTTGCAAAGATCTTGAGCAGCCGCCCGCTGTCGAAGTCGCAGGCAAAGACGTTGAAGTTGACCTCGAGCGGATGCGCGCACGGCGGATGCTCGTTGAGATCCGCGAACGCCCTGTCGGCCACCATCTGCGTAAACTCGGCCGTGCGGTTGGCTTTCGCCACGATGTCGATGAAGTTGGCCGGGCTTACCACCGTTCCGTCGACGTCGACCCACCGCGCGAGGGCTTCCACGCATGCGATCTCGTCGGAGTTGATGTCGACGATCGGCTGATAGAGCACCAGCACCGATTGCGTATCGAGGCGGCGCAGGAACCGCGCCTCGAACGACCAGTAATCCCGCAGCCACCGGACGATGGTGAAAGCGCAGATCCAGGCGAACATCGCCGTCAGCACCACCGTGGAGGAGAGGATCGTGATGGAGCTGCGCGCCCAGCCGATGAGATCGGCGCGGGAGGCGACGCAGTGCACGCCATGGGCGTCGCAGGCGGTCGAAGAGACGGTGGTGAGACGCTGGAACCACGTTTCCGGCTTCTGGTTTATCAGCTCCTTATAGAGGTTCTCCGTACCGGCGATGGTCCAGACCTGATCGCCGGAGCGTGCGACGAGCTCCCTGCTCAGCCATCCGACCTCGTTCTCGCTGCCGTAGGGCGGGATGGCGACGGCAAAGTCGCCGATCTGTGCGATCGTTCCGACTGCGTCGGTGAGGCCGATGGGTCCGAGATTGCGCTGAAGCCGCCAGCTGATCTTTTCGGGGCCGCCGGGAGGGATGTCCTCCTCGCCGAGAAATACGGGCTGCGTAAAGCTCGCCCGGGATGTGGAGCAGCTCGCATAGCCGCTCGGAGCGTAGAGAAACTCGTTGAGGCCGTCCGCGAGAAAGGCGATGTGCTGCATCTGCGCGAGAAAGGCATGCGAGCAGGGAAGGGCCCTGGCGTCCCGCTGCAAGAGCTGGAGGGTTCTCGCGACGTGGTGCCGAATGGTGTCGGTGCGGGCGATCTCTGCCTGCTGATCCTGCGCGACGAGGCTGGCGACCTGCCAATTCACGAAGCCATAGCCGATCACCAGCAGGACAGCGAAGATGTCCGCTAAGAGTACGAGACACATGAGACGCTGGTGCCGGCCAGCGACCAGGGCTTTGGCGAGTGCGGACATGGCTCTTGTTCTGCGACCTGAACAGGCGCCTTAGGGCTAGGGGCCCATCGTCCGGGTGAACATTGAATATTAGGTGTGCACGCTGCCCAAAATCCGGGCGGCGGTCGAGCGCCGATGCAACATCAGGGGATAGGCACAGGGCTGAACGTCCCCGGCACCGCCCCAAACGCGAACGAAAAACGCCCTCCAGGCCGAACCCGGAGGGCGTTTGCATTTTGCGATGCTTCAACATGCCGCGGGGATAAATTGCTCCGCGGCACGCCTGAGGGGGTGGGCTTACTTGCCGCCCTTACCGACCACGGCGAGGTGCACGTGCTGCAGGCCCGAGAAGCCGAGGGCGCTGGCGGCGCCCTTCGACAGATCGATGACGCGGCCCTTAACGAACGGTCCGCGGTCGACGATGGTGACGACGATAGAGCGGCCGTTACGCGGGTTCTTCACGCGGACCTTGGTGCCGAAAGGCAGGGTGCGGTGGGCGGCGACCATGGCGCCCGAGCTGTATGAGCGGCCGCTGGCCGTAACCGACAGGTCCGAATAGTGCGAAGCAATTCCCGACTGGGCGCTGGCGCCGTTGATGGACAGCATGGCGGCGATAGCCACGGCGAACGTTCCGACAGATAGGGCGTGCATGAAACCTCCCTGGGTTGCTTACGGGGACGGGGGCTTCTTGCATGGCCGGCTTCGTGAAGGAATATTTAGTGTCTTCAAAGTGATGCAATCTGCTGCAATATACTTTTTGTTAACTTGAGAAATGCCCGGTGAGATGGCGATTTGCTGTCTCCGGGCAGGTGATGGGCACGCTGCAATTTGTCGCTCTGAATTAACGCTGTCGGGCGCAATTGAACGCCGTCTCCATTGCAATGGCCCGCAAAAGCAGCCCGGCCGGTGTCCGTATCGCACCTAGCGAATGGTTGCTGGCTTCGAGCCCTTGCGCTGCACGGCAGGTGTCTTGCGGCGGTCCTTTGAGCGCTTGCTTTCGGCGCCGCCCGGCTGCGGCTTGCCTGGCACATCCGCGCCACTGGAATCGTTGGCGGGAAGACGGCGCGCCGATTGGCGCAGCGCCTCCTTCAAGCCGGCAGGGCGGCCGTGCTTTTTCAGAAGGTCGCGGAAGGCTTCGTCGGCCAGTTCCTGCATGTCCTTCATAGAGTCGCGGCTGAGAAGCTCGAGCGCCTGCAGGATTTCACGGTCGAAAGCGATAAGCTTGCGCGGCTCGGCGCCTTCGGTTCTGGACGATTGAGAAGGCGAGGTACTTTTTCTCTCGGGCATCGATCTTCTCGCGGGCTCACTCGCCTGGCGCCGACGATAGTCGACGAAAAGCAGAACGGCTCTAGGAAGCGCGCTTCTTGGTGCCGCGGCGTGGCGCCGGGGTGCGCCGGGTTGTCGAGCGGGCGGACTTTGCCTTTCCGCCGCCCGCCTTGCTGCCCTCGCCGATCGATTTCCGCAGGGCCGACATGAGATCGATGACTTTCGCGCTGCCCGGCGCAGCCTCCTCGTGCGGCGCCTTGATCTTCTGGCCCTTGAGCTTCTTGTCGACCAGGGCGCGCAGCGCCGTGGCGTAGTGGTCCTCGAACTCGTCCGGGGTGAATTCGCCAGCCTTGCGCTCGATCAGCTCTACGGCGAGATCGACCATCTCCTTGTCGGGCTTGGTATCGGGGACTTCGTCGAAGTACTGCGCCGGTTCCTTCAGCTCGTTCTCATAGCGCAGCATCTCCATCAGCAGCCCGTCTCCGAGCGCGGTGATCGCGACGAGCCACTCGCGGCCGCCGATGGTGAGCTGGGCAAGGCCCGCCTTGCCGGTTTTCTTGAGGGCGTCGCGAATGACCACGTACCCCTCCGCGGAGTGCTTGTCGGCCGGCGCGATGAAATACGGGCGCTCGAAATAGCGCGGATCGATCTCGGCTGCGTCGACGAACTTCACGAGGTCGATTGTCTTCTTGCTCTCGAGCTTGACCGCATCGATTTCGTCCGGGTCGAGCGTGACATAGGTATCCGTGCCGACCTCGTAGCCCTTGACGATATCGGCGCTTTTCACCTCGCCGATGCCCTGCACCGTCTTGGTGTAGTTGATGCGCCGGCCGGAGGGCTTATGGATCTGGCGGAATGATATTTCCGACTTCGTCTCGACAGCATTGTAGATCTCGACGGAGATCGAAACGAGGGAAAGGCGCAGGAAACCCTTCCAGTATGCACGCGCGGCCATCGTCTGCTCCGCAACCAACGGGGAATGCCGCCTCCACCTTAGGACGCCAATGATAACAAAAAAGTTCCCCGGTACGCCGGGGCGCGGAGTGTCCAAGGCGCCCGCGATCCGGCCATTCGCCCCCGCCGATGGCCCCGCCGTCTGGACGATCCTCGAGCCGATCATCCGTAAAGGCACGACCTACGCCCTTCCCCGCGACATGCCGGAGGCGGAGGCGCTGGCATACTGGACCGGCGGCCGGACCGTTTTCCTCGCCGAGGTCGAAGGCACCATCGCCGGCACCTATACGCTCGCGCCCAACCAGCGTGGCGGCGGGGACCACGTGGCCAACTGCGCCTATGCTACGGGCCCCGCCTGGCGGGGCCGGGGGATCGCGCGGGCCATGGTCGCCCATTCGCTGGAGGAGGCCCGCCGCCGCGGCTTCACGGCGATGCAGTTCAACTTCGTCGTCAGCTCCAACGCTCCGGCGGTCCAGCTGTGGCAGACGCTCGGCTTCGCGGTTGTCGGACGCCTGCCCCGCGCCTTCAGGCATCCCGGCCTCGGGCCCGTCGACGCCCTGGTCATGTTCCGGGAGCTCTAACCTGCCCCCGGCGCTGACCACCGGCGATATGACCGCTCCTGTGGCGCTTATTGGCGCGGCGGCGTGGCATACCGGTCACCCTTAGTTAAGCAACCGTTGTTACTTTCTCAGAATGAGGCGCGGGGGGAAAAGGTGTTCCGTGTTCCTCATCGGATCAACGAGGAAGAACATGCGGATCACGATCGCTCTCGGCTCGGTGGCCTTCGCCGCCCTGGCATTTCTCACCGTCCCCCATACGGAGGCGAGGGCTGAGTTCTACCGCACACCCTCGGGCGAGGTGAAATACCGCCGCCTGCCGCAGGATTTCCAGGGCCCGTACTATTTCTACTACAAGGGCTACGCCTACCCCTATTACCCGGGTCTGGCTTACCGTGAGCGCACCGGCGAGCTGCGTCCCACGGATGTGCCGCACCGCGAGCGCGTGCAGCGCTGATAGCCCCTGGGCATTAAAGAGAGCCAGACCATGATCGCTTCGGACCCTACCAGTCCGAAGCGTGAATCATCGGCCTGAGCAAACGACCATGATCGCTTCGGACCCTACCAGTCCGAAGCGTGGATCATTGGTCTAAGCAAAAAACGAGAGCCGGATCGCGATTCGCAGAAAAGCGATCGTGCTCCAGGCCGTCCAAGTGGCGGGCGGCCTGCGCGACCATTTCCAGCTTCGGCAAAACCCAGCAGCAGCTGCGCGGCGATCCATCGCCGGTGCGCGTCACTGATTGACCGCGACGGGCCCCTCGTTGCCGTCGAACTCGAAGCGCGACGGATCGAACACCGGCCGGACTTCCGTCTCGGCGATCCGGTGCGCCCGCCGCTTCAGCAGCGGCAGCATCCTGTGCGCGAACCGGATCGTGCGCCGCGTCGCCCCTGGATCGATGAGATGGGTCGTCGGAAGCTTCAGCCCGCGGCATCGCAGCACGTAGCCGATCGGCAGCTCCAGTTCGTCCTGCATGGCGATCATCTCCGCATAGAGCTTTGCCGCCGGCGCGATGATGGTGCCGAAGCCGTTGCGGGGCTGGGCCCAGCCGATGATGTAAAGGTTCTTCACCGCGTCGGGGAACGCTCCGCCGTAGACCTGTACGACGCCGTCCTCGACGGGCACGAGGTTCTTCGGCAGGAACGGGAGGGAGTTGTTGAAGCCGGTGGCCGCGACGACGAGATCGTACTCCCCGACACTGCCGTCGTTGAAATGCACCTTGGTCCCGGAGAAGCGGACGATGTCCGCGCGCGGCTTGATGCGCCCCTGGCGCAGATAGTTCAGCACGTCGGTGCCGAAGGCCGGATGGCGCTCGAAGAGCTTGTGATCGGGCTTCTGTAAGCCGTAGCGCCGGTAGTCGCCGATGAAGATCCCCACCAGCCCGCGCAGGATGAGCCGCTGCAGCGACACCGGCAGGCCCCAGATCGGCAGGTCGGTCAGCGGCCTCCCGAACGCGGTCTTGGGCAGAAACCAGTAGCCCGAGCGCAGGCTCCAGTCGCAGGAGGCGCCGACCCGCGCCGCCTCGCACGCGATATCGCAGCCCGAATTGCCGCCACCGATGACGAGCACGCGGCGGCCCTGGAGCTGCTTGGGCTCCTTGTAGTCCGACGAATGAATGAAGCTGCCGGTGAAGCGGCCGCGATAGCGCGGCATGCGCTTGTCCCAGTGATGGCCGTTGCAGACGACGACGCCCTTATAGATGCGTTCTTCACCGTCCTCGAACGTCACCTTCCAGCTTTCGTCCGCCAAAGGTGCCGCACGCACCACCTTGCGGCGAACCTCGATGCTGGAATCGAGGTCGCGGTCGTGGGCGAAGCTTTCGAGATAGCGCAGCACCTGCGTGCTGCTGGGAAAATCGGGGTAGTGCGCCGGCATCGGGTAGTGGGTGTAGCCGGTAGACTTTTTCGAGGAGACGATGTGCACGCCCTGATAAACGCCGTGCCGCCACAAACCTCCGACCCCGTCGCTCGCATCCACCTGATCGAATGCGATGCCACGCTGTTTCAGCGCGTCGGCCATCGCTAAACCGATAGGCCCCGCGCCTATGACAAGGAGGCGGTCGGCTGTGATCGCGTTACGACGCATCACCTGTCCCGGGAATAAGCCTTATGAGTGGGGACCTGAATTAGACTCAGACGCTTCGCCCGTCCACTGCGTCTTCGCGCCCCTGTTCGGATTACCGGTTGACAACGTCGAACGGGCACCAAGGTCCCAGCCTCGGTGCCCGTTCGTGCATTAATTTTTCAGGCGCGCGATAGCGCCTTGATTATTCAACGGCATTCACACCGGTGCGGTCAGCCCGAGCTGCCGCTTTGCCTCCTCGCGGAGCAAATCGATCGGCTTCAGCTTGCCTTCCGCCTCGAAGTGCCAATAGGTCCAGCCGTTGCAGGCAGTCTTGCCTTGCGCGATGGCGCCGAGGCGATGAATGGAGCCCTGATTGCCGCCCCAGGCCAGCGTGCCGTCGGCCTTCACCTCCGCTTTGACGCGCTTGCGCGAGTCCAAAAGCGTCGAGCCGGGCGAGAGCAGCCGCATTTCTACGATCTGGCCGAAAGGCACGCGCGGCTCGGCGCGCTTGCTGCGTACGGTCTCGAGCGCTGAAGGCGGCAGCGGCACGACGCGTTTGATGCGCTCCTCCGCGGCCTTGGCGTAGTCCGGATCGCGCTCGATGCCGATGAAGCGGCGGCCGAGCTGCTTGGCGACGGCGCCCGTGGTCCCCGTGCCGAAGAACGGATCGAGGACGACATCGCCCGGCTTTGTCGTTGCGAGCAGCACCCGCTGCAGCAGCGCTTCGGGCTTCTGCGTCGGATGCGCCTTGCGGCCGCCTTCGTCCTTGAGACGCTCCGGGCCCGAGCAGATCGGGATCAGCCAGTCCGAGCGCATCTGCAAATCGTCGTTGAGCGCCTTGAGGCTTTCGTAATTGAAGGTTGCGCGCGAACGTTGGTCGCGCGTCGCCCAGATCAGCGTCTCGTGCGCATTGGTGAAGCGCTTGCCGCGGAAGTTGGGCATCGGGTTCACCTTGCGCCAGATGACGTCGTTCTGGATCCAGTA
>DASRYA010000013.1:0-38892 GCA_035687305.1 Hyphomicrobium sp.
TACTCGACGGCGTTCGTCGCCGGCGGCCAGTATCCGCTCGTGCGGCGCAGCAACCGCGACGGTACGGACGAGCGGGTTCTCATCGACGGCAACCGCGAGGCAGAGGGCAAGCCCTATTGGGACATCGCCAGCTTCCAGCACAGCCCCGATCACCGCCTGCTCGCCTACGCCAGCGACGACAAGGGGTCGGAGCTTTACACGATCCGCGTGCGCGACGTTGAAACCGGCGCCGACCTGCCCGATTGCATCCCCGACACCCGGGGCGCCGTCGTATGGGCCAACGACAGCAAGACCTTCTTCTACGTACGCCTCGACGACAACCATCGCCCACTCGAGGTCTACCGGCATGTCGTCGGCACGCCGGTCGAAGACGACGCGCTGGTCTATGCTGAAAGCGACATCGGGTTCTACGTCGCCCTCGGCGACACGCAGTCCGGCAAATTCATCGTCATCGACGCGCACGACCATCAGACGAGCGAAGCCCGCCTCATCGACGCCGACAATCCGCTTGCCCCGGCGGTCCTGGTCGAAGCGCGCCGGCATGGCCACGAATACTCCGTGGAGCATAACGGCGACACGCTCTACATCACCACGAACTCGGATGGTGCGGAGGATTTCCGCATCTGCGAGGCACCCGTCGCTGCGCCGGGCATGCAGAACTGGCGCGAGGTCGTTCCCCATCGTCCTGGCGTGCTGATCCTCGACACGGTCGTGTTCCGCGAGCACATGGTGCGGCTGGAGCGCGAGAACGGACTGCCGCGCATCGTCGTACGGCTGCTGGCGGACGCCAGCGAACACACCATTTCATTCCCCGAGGAGGCCTATTCGCTCTCCGTCTCGCCGGGCTACGAGTTCGACACCTCGACGCTGCGTTTCGTCTATTCCTCGATGACGACACCGGCGGAAGTCTACGACTACGACATGCACACGCGCGAGCGCACGTTGCGCAAGCGCCAGCAGGTGCCGAGCGGGCACAATCCGGCCGACTATGTCACGCGCCGGCTTTTCGCACCGGCCGCCGACGGCGAGACCGTGCCCGTGTCGATCCTCTATCACAAGGATACGCCGCTCGACGGCTCGGCTCCCGTGCTCCTCTACGGCTATGGCGCGTACGGCATCTCGATCCCTGCATCGTTCTCGACGACGCGCCTGTCGCTCGTCGACCGCGGATTTATCTATGCCATCGCGCACATCCGCGGCGGAAAGGACAAGGGTTACCGCTGGTACACGGACGGCAAGCTTGCCAACAAGGTGCACACCTTCACCGACTTCATCGCCGCGGGTGAGTATCTCGTCGATGCGGGCCTCACGCAGCGCGGGCGCATCGTCGCCAACGGCGGGTCGGCGGGCGGCATGCTGATGGGCGTCGTCGCCAACATGGCGCCGGAGCTGTTCCTGGGCATCATCGCCGACGTGCCGTTCGTCGATGTTCTCAATACGATGCTGGACAAGGATCTGCCGCTCACGCCACCGGAGTGGCCCGAGTGGGGCAATCCGATCGAGAGCGCCGAAGAGTTCGCGATCATCCATGCCTATAGCCCGTACGAGAACGTGGCGGCGAAGGCCTATCCGCACATCTTCGCCTATGGAGGGCTTACCGATCCGCGTGTCACCTACTGGGAGCCGGCGAAATGGGTCGCCCGTCTGCGCGAGCGCAACACGTCCGACAATCTCATTCTCCTGAAGATCAACATGGAGGCGGGACACGGCGGCGCGTCGGGCCGGTATGAGCAGCTGCGCGAGATGGCAGCCGACTATGCCTTCGCGCTGAAGATTACCGGCCTTGCGGAGACGCCGACGAAGCAAAAGGAGAAGGCGGCCTGAGGGCCGCCGCTCTTCCTCTCACACCCTGCCTCATCAAGAGACGGGCGCCGCCGGGATCAGCCCTCTTTCAGCCCGCGGCAAGGGCACGGCGAAACGTGTCGCGAACCTCGATCGGTGACATTCCGATCGGAGGCGCGGGCCGGTCGCTTGCATCGACCTTTGCGACCAGCATGACGGGGCGCGCCGCGCGCAAAACGAAGTCCGGCGGCGTGCCTTCGAGCGGCCGGCAAGCGTCGGCGCCCAATAGTCCGGCACCGGCGGCCACCCAATCGATCGCCGCCGATGGAGAGGGCAGCGAGGCCGTAAACTCGTACGTGTCGTTGACGATGACGAGCAGGCAAAGATTTGCCGGGCGCGCATTCCTTATCGTCACCAGCGACGACAGGTTCATCGCTAGCGATCCGTCGCCGCAAATGGCGAGCACACGCTCGTCGGGGCGCGTGAGTGCAATCCCGAGTGCGACGGAGGAGGCGAGCCCCATTGGGCCGCTGAGATAAAGGTTGCGTGGGTGCGCCGAGGTCGCGTGCAGCCAGCAGGACTGCGAGCCGATCTCCGAGACGCACAGCGGGCGCGCGGCGCCGTAGAGTGCGAGACCTGCGCGAATGGCATCTGCCTGGGAAGTCATCGGGCACCCCGCTCGATCGAAAGTATCATCGGGCGATCTGCGGCTTTCGCCCATGCGAATGCGTCGACGACGACCGAGGGGCTGAACTGCGCGAACGTCACCGGATGCACGTAGGCGACCTGCGGTGCCGCGCGCGAGAATGCTTCGAACTTTTCGATGTCATAGGGTTTGGCATCGCCGAGGCCGCCGCGGTTCGCCACGATGCACACCATCGGCAGCCGATAGCGTACGGCCAAGGTCGCGAAGGCGCCGATGCTGTTGAGGAAGCCCGCGTTCTGGCAGAGCACGGCTGCACGCTGCCCCGCCATGATGGCCCCCGCGGCCACCCCGATGCACTCTTCCTCACGCGCGCAGGCGACATAACGCGGGCGCTCCAGTGCCTCGATACGCGCAATCGCCGGCGCGAGGAGACCGTCCGGGAGGCCGGCCACGAGCGCGACGTCGGCTTGCTGCAAACCTTCGATGAGCGACTGGGCGAATGTCTCTGCGCTCACTTTTCCGATCTCTCTAAGCCTGGTTTTGAATAGTGCCGGGGGATCAAGTTGCAGTGTCCGCAGTTTGCATGGGCTGAAAACATCTCCACGCGCCTTACCGATGTCGACGGTCCCTAAGGTCGTCAAAGCGGCGGCGGTCGGACCGTTCGCCGTATGCATGTAAAGACGCCGATCACTCTACGCCAGAGCTACGTCGGCTCATCGCGCGAAGTCAGGGCTACGCGCAACGAGCGAGTTGCCTGTATCCGCTATTCCATATGCGGCTCCGCAAACAAAAAAGCCGCCCGATGGGCAGCCCTTCCACAAAAGAGAAAGGCCGCTCACGCGGCCTTTCGTTTAGAAGCCTTATCAGGCAGCCTTCTCATTGAAGGCCGTCAGCTTCTTATCCTCCTCGAGCTCGCCGGCGGATTTCAGCGCAATACCGATGTACCGCACCCTTCCTGCTATCCGTGCCTTCTGTACTCCGAGCTCACCGAACTCCCGACCGAACGTCGGCAGCGCGAGGGGCTCCTTCTGTTGTTCTTCACACCATGCACAGTAGTCCTCGTATAGCGAAGTTGCAGTCAAACTTGATCCGTCTTGAGTCTCGATTCTCTCCTTGTAGAAACGCTCCACGTCGGTTTCGGGAGCAAGTAGTCGTTGTGGAGCCGGGGACGCAACCGTCGCGACCTTGGTCTCGGTCACTGACTTGTTGTCGTTCGCGCCGGAACGCGGCTTTGCTAGCGCAACGGCCTTGGGGGCCGCCACCGCTGCCGCAGCGGTGCTGACCGGCACGAACTGAGGTGCCGATGGCGTGTGGCGATCGTAGAGGCGCCACTGACTAAAAGCGATGTACATGCCGAAGCCCGATCCGACTTCGAGAAGCAGTGCAATGAAGACCGTGAGCGCGGTCTGCACGTCCTCAACCTTGACGGATGGAGCAACGATCGCGGCGAGTTTGGCGAGAACCGCAGCCTGCGGGTCCGCCTCGGCCATCACCGCAGTACCCGTCACGCCCGAGATCTTGCTGTGAATCTCGGCAATGCGTGCTTCGAGTGCCGTCGCCTGCTGGGCCGAGCCCAGTTCAGCAGCCAGGGCGTGGTAGCTCTGGCAGAAGGTACGCGAACGGGTCGTCGTCGCGTCGGTGCACTCCTTCGTAGAAGTCCACGACCTGTCGTTCTTGAGCGCTTCCATCTCGGCCTGCACCGCCTGAGCGGGGCGATGCTGCGGGATCCAGGAAAGCTGCTCCTGGGCCCGTGCCAGATCGGCGCGATGGTCTTTGTAGTTCACAGCGGTCGCTGCACGCTGACCGGCCGTGTCCAAGCGGTTGAGCGCCGCGTGTCCAAGAGCCGACGTTAGCGAATAGGCGGTGACCACGACCCAGACGAGAGCAGAAGCTACCGCCTGTGACCACATCCTTGTGCGTATTGCGGCGAAGAAGAAGAAAGGCACCAAGGCCTTCATGCAGTCCGCAGCCGCGCTGGCCGCGCCATAGATCTGGCCGTCGAACTCGGTCCTGCCGAGACTGACGCCAAACCGCCAGTTCATGGCAGCCGATACGGCGAGCAAGACGCCGGCAGCCAGAACCCCCAACACGCCTAGAGCATGTCTCATGTTTGCCCTCATGAATTATGATCGCTGGCTGTCGATGCGTCACGGCGCCAGCGCTTTTCCTTGCCTCTGTCCATGAAGAGGGCGGCTGGACAGAAGATCTCCACCTCTGACGCGATCACGGGACGCTCTGCTTCGGCGCATGGCTCGATCGGTCCGTTGAGCTCCGGCACCATTCCCCAATGGCAATCCGGCAGACCGGCGATCACACTCCGCAACAAAACATCGAGAGCTGGAGCCCCTTCCCATCGGGTGGTCGGCCACGGGCGGGTTATCGCCGCTCGATTCCGCCTGTGCGCAACTTTCCCCATGGGCCGGGGCGACAAGTTTACTGACGCGGAACTGCCCCCTCGGTTGCCCTTGCTACGCGATTCGAAATCTTTTGTTAAGAGAATCAGTCCCCTAGCAGAAAAGGCCGGAATTCGGCCGTATTTTCGCACGGCAAGAGCCCTCGCAGCTCTCCACAAGTCGCCCACATTCCGCACACGACTTGTCCCCAGGCCGGCGCCGTTTTCCACATCTGCAAGTTGAAGGAAAGGGCCGTCACCTGTCGATAATCTTCCGCATGCGGTTGCATAAGCCCGCACTCGGACTTATTTTGGTTAACATACGGAAGGATATTGCGAACTCGTAGGATTTCCCGGCGCCTCTTAAGCGGATTGTCATCGCTGTTTTCTAAGCTGCCGCATCAGAACCGTTTGAGGCTGTCGCACGTTCTTGATCTGGCGCCGTGATTTGCCGGCTGGAAGCGTAGGAGTTGATGTTATGCGTGGCCTCGGGGGCTTCGTTTTGCTGGCAGGCATCGGCGTGGGGCTATTCGTTTACTTCCCGGCCCCTGTCGATTCCGAGACGAACCTTGAGCAGGCAACGCGCGCTATCGCAGCCCGCGAAGTGGCCGATGACATCGGGAGCGCTCCCGTCGAAGCGGCTCCTGCTCCGCTGAAATCGCGGCTTGCCAACTTTTCGCCCAAGCGCCCGCTCGTTGCAGCTACTAAGTCGTTTGCGGGCAAGGCGCCCGCGGCAAAGGTCGAGACTGTCGGCCATTGGCCGGCGCAGGTCGTTCCGGCCCAGGTTATCCCGGCCGCGGCAGGGTCCTCGGGCGCACTCGAGCCGAGCGATCCGAGCGCGCGCCACCGTCTCATCGTCGACATCCAGCAGCACCTGAAACGCGCCGGCTGCTATTGGGGCCGCGCGAACGGCGCCTGGACCTCCAGCACGCGCGAAGCGATGCAGAACTTCACGACGCGCGCCAATGCCGCCCTGCCGGTCGACAAGCCCGACTATCTGCTGCTGAACCTGCTCAAGGCCTACGACGGTAGTGCCTGCGGTGCCGTGGAGAGTGTGAGTGCCAGTGCGCCCAAGAACGGAAGCGGCGCGGCCGTCGCCAAGGCGCAGCCGGAGGTTCTGCCGTGGAAGGCGACCGGCACGCAGCAGGCTGTCCGCCTCTATACGCCGCTGCCGCACAGCACGATGACGACCAGCCCTCTACCGGGCCGCATGGCGATCGGTGGACCGACGGACTTTCCGCCAGCGGCCCAGGCGCCGCTGATCCCCGGCCCGGGAACCGCAAAAGTAGCAACGGCCGAAATCGATCAAGGCCCAGCGCCGCACACCGCTCCTACGCACTCCAGCGCGCCGAAACCGCCGCGCCAGGCGAAGAAGTCGAGCGGCTCCTGGCGTAAGCCGGCGAAGGGCACCCCGCGCTACAATCTCATGCTCAGCCTCGGCGGCGTCTACTGACCCGGCACGAGCCCGGGGTGTGCTGATCGCGGCGAGACATGCTCGCACCCGAGAATTCATCGTGGGTTTCCGGCCCAACGGCGGCGCGCGCCGATTAGCGTTGCCCGAGCGGTTGTCTCCACCACCTCGCCCCGTCTACGCGCAGGGATCGGTTCCGCCGGTGTCCGAATCGGGCGCGACCGTCCCATCCAACAGCCAGCGCAGATAATCCGGCGCGCCGTCCGTCACCTCCAGCACGAGCAAAGCCGGGTTCTCGTAGCTGTGGCGTGCCTTCACCGCATCCATCACACGGCCGGCGAGGCTCCGGCGCGTTTTGATGAGCATGACGGCCTCGGCATCGCGCGTTATCGCGTCATCCCAACGGTAAATTGACGTCATGGCGGGCAGAATGTTGACGCAGGCGGCCAGCCGCTGCTCGACCAGCTCCCGTCCGACCGTTTCGGCCGCCTCCGCCGAGGGGAAGGTGGAGTAGACGAGAACGGGCTTGTCGTTTTCCTGCACTTGAGCCAGCCTCCCACGCCTTGCGTCGCCTTCAGAGCCCCATGCCGAAGCCAAAGACCACATTCGACAAGATCGCCTTCGTTGCAAGTGAGATGCCCGAGGCGATCGCCGCTCGCGACAGCCTCGTGGAGGCCTATGGCGAATGGGACGTGACCGAAGCCGATGCCATCGTCGCGCTCGGCGGCGACGGGCACATGCTGCAGACGCTGCACCGCTTCATGAACGAGGGCGTGCCCATTTACGGCATGAACCGGGGTTCCGTCGGCTTCCTGATGAACGACTACAGCGAGACTGGGTTGCGCGAGCGCCTCGCGGCAGCGGACGTGAGCCGGATCCATCCGCTGTCGATGATCGCCTACGATAAGGCAGGCAAAGCGCACAAGGCTCTCGCAATCAACGAGGTGTCGCTGTTCCGCGAGCGGCACCAGGCCGCCAAGCTGCGCATCCTCGTCGACGATACCGTGCGCATGGAGGAACTGATCTGCGACGGCGTGCTGGTGGCGACGCCGGCCGGGTCCACCGCTTACAACCTTTCGGCGCACGGGCCGATCCTGCCGATCAACGCGCCGCTGCTCGCACTCACCCCCATCAGCCCGTTCCGGCCGCGGCGCTGGCGCGGTGCACTGTTGCCCAACAAAGTGCGCATCACGATGGAGGTGCTGGAAGCCGAAAAGCGGCCGGTGAGCGCCGTCGCCGATCACTTCGAAACTCGCGGCGTCACGCGCGTCGAGGTGGAAAAAGCGCGCAACGTCGAGCTCTTCATGATGTTCGACCCCGACCACAGCCTCGATGAACGGGTGCTCGCCGAGCAGTTCCGCTATTGAGGATCCCGATCAGTGCTGCTGCGTCGCCGGCGAGCTTCTGAGGTTCACGACCTCGGCGCGCCAAGCTCCGACGCGATCCGCCGGTGGCGTCCTCTCCATGCTCTGCTTGTCCCTGCCGCGCTTGGTCGCGGCCGGTTTCAATCCGATAGCGACAAGGCGGGGCGGCTCACCCAACGCGCCCAAGATCCGCAGATAGAATTGCTCAACGGTCGTGGATCCTGCCGGCGATCCATCCGAAATGGCCCCGGCGATCATAGGAAATCGATTGCGTAGCGGAGCATCCGGCTCCTCGCCCACAGCGCGAACGAGACCAATCGCGGTCTCGGCGCCGAAGAGGTGCGCGATATAGAGGTCGCCGGCTACCGGCGTGCGATCGAAGGCTTCGCGCATACGGGCGGCGTTGTGCTCGGCCGCGGCGCGGGCGACCGGCGCCGCCAGCGCCGCATCGTTGCGTGCCGCGAGAATCCGCTGCCGCTCGTATGGTGCCGGGACGTAATACCGTCCGCCGCTGGTGACGAACACGCGTGCGCCGAGCCGCGTTGCGACATGCGGGTTGTCGTGCAGCGCGCGCAGCCAGCTCTGCTCTGAATAGAGCAGCGGTCCTGCCGGTGCTGCGTAGGCGGCTGCAAGCTGAGAAGCGTGGTGCAATCCGGTGCCCGCTATCGCCGGCTGCATAGGTGTCGGCTCCGCCGAGCCTGCGGCGAGCGAAAGCACGAGGGCAAGCTGCGCGGGAATGTCGAACAGCGAGCTCAAGGCACGGTCTCCGCGGCGACACGCGGCGCCGCATGCGGCCTCGCCCGACGCTACGGGCGGACATGGAAGGCTATGCAGAAAAGGGTGAAGATCAGATTAAGCGCCGTCGCAGATCGACGCTTACGTCTGCTGTGCGAGGGCCGAAGCGAGCGGGCGCTCTGTTCGGCGCTCCTCTAGCCATTTGATTAGACCGATGATCGACGCTTCGGACTGATGGGGTCCGAAGCGATCATGGTCTGTCTTTTGATTAGACCGATGATTCACGCTTCGGACTGGTAGGGTCCGAAGCGATCATGGTCAGCTTGCCGCGCTCAGCCTTCCCAGCGGGACACGATGTCCGAGAGGGCGGGGCGCTCGCGCTCGCTCGGGGCTTCCATGGGCGTGCCGACGTAGATGAAGCCTGCGATGCGCTCGTTCTCCGCCAGCCCCAGGGCCGCGCCGACCGCCTTATCGTAGGCGATCCACTCGGTGATCCAGGACGTGCCGTAACCCAGCGCGTTGGCGGCAAGGCACAGATTGAGACAAGCTGCCCCCGCGGAGAGAACCTGCTCCCACTCGGGTGCGCTGCGATGCGGCGTGATGCGCGAGACGGCCGCGATCACCATCGGCGCCCGCTGCAACCGGCCGCGCTCGGTCTCGAGACGCACGTGGGAGGGCGCCTCCTTTTCGGCGGCGATACATGCCTCGGCAATGACCCCGCCGAGCTTCGCCCTCGCCTCGCCCTCGATCACGATGAAGCGCCACGGGGCCAGCTTCTTATGGTCGGGCACGCGGGAGGCGATGGTGAGGATGGTCTCCAGCTCCTCCGGGCTCGGCGCCGGTGCGGCGAGACGGTCGGGTTTCACGGAGCGGCGGGCGGAGAGAAAGGCGATGACGGGGTTTTCCATGGACCATGTTCCTAGCCTCACGGGGCGTAGCATGCAAAGCCGATTCTGCCGCGGCATCGGGACCTTAGCGCTGGCACACCAATCGATACCGCTGACACGGACTATGGGCTATTCTCGCCCCGAATCCGCCGCCCTCCGCGCCTAGGTCTGCGCCCGAGTGAGGCGGAACAGGGGAGACGCATGCCGCCGATCAGCCATTCGATTGCCGCCGCGTTTGCTGCCGTCCTCATCGGCGTCGCAGCCGCCGGGGCAGAAGCTCAGCAGGTCCCTCCGACCTCGATGATCATCGTCGATGGATCGGGCTCGATGTGGGGCGACCTCGGTCCGGCGAAACGCTCCAAGCTCGAGATCGTGCGCGAGGCGCTCCGCGATCTGCTGCCGAACCTGCGTACCGATACGCGGGTGGGCCTCGCCTCCTTCGGCCATCGGCGGCGCGGCAACTGCGGCGATGCGGAAGTGATCCTGCCGCCGGACACGAATGCGCCCCAGCGTCTTGCCATGCCCATCGACAAGCTGAACGCCATGGGCAAGGGACCGATGGTGCTTGCGCTGCGAGAGGCCGCCAACGCGATTGCCGGGGCGACGCCCGCCAACATCGTGCTCATCGCCGACGATATCGACAACTGCGGCCAGGATGTCTGCGCCGCGCTCGGCGGCATTCTCGCAACGAGCCCCGGCCTCGTGGTGCACACCATCGCCATCGGCTTCGACGAAGCGAAGATCGCGCACATCAGTTGCATCGCCCGTCTCACCGGCGGCAAGCTGTGGAACGCGCAGGATTCCGCCGGCATAGTTTCGGCACTCGATCAGGCGGCGCAGCTTGCCCACCTCGTGCCGGAACCGGAAATACCGGAAGCGGCTGCCGCCAAGGCCGAAGCCGAAAAGCCCGCGCCAAACGCCAAGCCTGGGCTGTATCTTTCTGCCGCGCTCGGGGCCGCCAGCGAAACCCTCGATACGCCCGTCCGCTGGCGCATCCGGGATGCGGACGGCGACGTGATCCGCGAGACGCGTGCCTCCGCGCTCTACGAGAAGCTCGATCCCGGCACGTATCAGGTCGAGGCGCAGCTCGGCCTCGCGGACGCAAAGCAACTCGTCGAAGTGACGGCCGATGCGGCGCAGGAAGTGCGCGTCGATCTCAACGGCGGCGTTCTCAAGATGCAGGCGCGGCCGTCGAAGGTCGCAGTTCCCCTCGCCTCCCCGGTGTTCACGGTGACGCCTGCCGGCGCGGAAGCGGGCACGCCCCCGCTGTGGATCGGGCGCGAGGCAAAACCCGAGATCGTGCTGCCGGCAGGCGAATATGTCGTCACCGCGCAGACTGGCCTTGCGCGTCAGCAGAGCAACGTCACCGTCGCGCCCGCGGCGGGAACGAGCTTCGATACCGTCCTCACCGCCGGGCGTCTGGAGCTGAGTGCTACACGGGGCACTGCAGGCACGCCCGGAGACGCCGTGACGGACGGCGTCACCTACATCCTCCACCGAGACGATCCCGACGCCCCGCTGGGCCGGCGTGAGATCGCACGCTCGGCGGCCGCAGCGCCGACGTTCATGCTACCCGCCGGTACCTATTACGTCACCGCGCGTACGGCCACCGCCGAAACGCGCGAGCAGGTCGCAGTCGGCGCGGGCGATCTCGTT
Source organism: Hyphomicrobium sp. (assembly GCA_035687305.1). Taxonomy (GTDB): domain Bacteria; phylum Pseudomonadota; class Alphaproteobacteria; order Rhizobiales; family Hyphomicrobiaceae; genus Hyphomicrobium_A. Next base: position 10,874 of record DASRYA010000013.1, read on the forward strand.
AAGCGCGCGCTGCCGCTGGCGCTCGCGCACGTGCAGCTCTCGGCGACGCTCGGCGGCCAGCCGCCTGCGGAAACGGCGCCGATCACCTATCGCATCATCCGGCTTGGCAGCGATGCGGCAGAGATCGCACGCACCGTCGATAGGGAGCCGGCGCTCGACTTGTCCGCGGGACGCTATCGCTTCGAGGCGTCTTTGGGCGGCAGCAACGTCATTGCCGCGGCCGAGCTGACCCTCACGGCGGGGCAGGCGCAACGCGTCACGCTCGCGCTCGAAGGTGGAAGCCTCACGCTGAAGCGCGGCGAAGGCGCCGGCATACCGGGCGACACCTTCTGGGAGGTGCAGGACGAGCAGCAGCGTACGGTCATGCGCAGCAGCCAGGCCCAGCCGACCGCCGTGCTCGCTCCGGGACGCTACATGGTCAGCGCCGATACCTCGGACAAGCCGCTGCGCAGCGCTATCGAGGTGAAGGCCAACGAGCACCGTATTTTCGATTTCACCGGACAGTGAGTGTCGCGCCTTCGCGTATGCCGGCTGTCCCAAACACGGCGATGTCCAATGGGTTGCAAGGGCCAATGAGTAGCGGCCGTAGAACCGTTGCCGAAATGGCGTTGCGGCTTTTGCCGCCGCTTACGCGCGCGGGAAAGCGCGTGCGCGGCTCCATGGCGCGGCGCGGTTTTTCCGCCGGGCCGATTGTTGCCGTGCTGGCGCTGTTGCTTTCCGTGCCTATCGCAGGCGGCCACGCTCCACTGCGCGCGCAGGGCCTCGATGATTCATTCAATCAGCTGCGCGGCGCCTTCCCGCCCGACACGGGACGTCACGCGCCTTCGACGTCATTGCCGGGGCCGAAGCTTCCAACCAACACCACCGTCGTACCCCGCGCCGCGGCGGACGGCGCATCTACTGTCGGCCAAGTGAATCTCGTCGCTTTGCTGACCGTCGACGGCCAGCGCATCGATCAGGGGCTCGTCTGGCGCATCTACGCCCCAACCCGCAATCCGCGCGCGCACGCCAAGCTACTGATGACGCGGCGCGAGCCAAGCCCCACGGTCGACCTCGAGCCGGGCGAATATATCGTCAACGCCGCCTTCGGACGCGCCGACATCACGCGCAAGATCGTGGTGACGCCGGGGTCGATCTCCAGCGAGAAGTTCGTGCTGAATGCCGGCGGGCTGAAGGTGAAGGTGCTGGTCGATGGCACCGAGCCGCCGCTCAATACAGTTGCGTACGACATTCTTTCGAGCGAGCGCGACCAGTCGGACAACCGCGTGCGGGTTCTCGCGGATGCCAAGCCGAACGTCATCAACCGGCTCAACGCCGGCATCTATCGCATCGTCTCGCGCTATGGCGATGGGAATGCCAAGGTCGAGGCGGACGTCACCGTCGAAGCGGGCAAGCTGACGGAAGCAACCGTCTCGCACTCGGCGGCGCGCGTCACGTTCAAGCTCGTCACGCGTCTTGGCGGCGAGGCGCTACCCGATACGCAATGGAGCGTGCAGACCCAGGATGGGCAGCTCGTGATACGCAGCGTCGGCGCACTGCCGACGCACATCCTGGCGCCCGGAGCCTATTCGGTGACGGCGAAGTCGCACAGCGGTGTCTACAAGCGCGACTTTACGCTCGCGGATGGCGACGTTGCGCAGGTCGAAGTGCTGATGCAGTAGCGCGCTGCCGCCCACCGCCACCTTAGAAGTCGGTCAACACCCAGTCGGTGGGGCAGCCGTTGCGCTGCATCCGCTCGTCCACCTCGTCATGCTGGCCAGCAATGCCCAGCTCCCGATAGAGGGAGCGCGCGATCTGCCAGTGCTCGCAGGCGGTCGCGAGATCGCCTTCGGCATGGGCAATGTCGCCCAGCGCGACACGACCCTTGGCGCGCGTCTCCTTCAAGTCATCGCCGGTGGCGCTGCGTACGCTTTTGCGCAGCAGCTCCGCGGCAGCCGCCTTTTCGCCGCGCAGCATGTGCCACTCCGCAAGGGACAGGAACAAGCCGGGCAACCGTTGGAGCTGGCCGGCGGCTTCAGCGTCGCGGATCTGCGCGTTGAGGGCGTCGGCGTCGAGCGTCGGAAGAGCGGCAACGGGCGCGGCTCCAGATAGCGCCCCGTCGTTCCTGCGCGCGCGCAACCGCCGGCGCCTGCGGACACCGAGAGCGATGATCGTGACCATTACCGACGCCATGAAAAGGCCGACGAGCAGCACGGCGTCATCGGCATTGAACTCGTTCGGCCATGTCATAGCGGGATCGTATCCATGGGCGATGGGTGTCGTCGCCGCCGAGTGATGCGCGGACGGCATAATGCCCGACGCACTTGCGGCTCAGCCTCAGCGGAAGGGCATCGAATACATCAAGCCACCCTTGGTCCATAGGTTGTTGAGACCGCGGGAAAGCTTCAAATCCGACTTGGCTCCGAGATTACGGTCGAAGATTTCACCGTAATTCCCGACGTGCTTGACGATGAGATAGGCCCAGTCGCGCGGCAGGCCCAGCGCCTGGCCCAGATTGGCTTCGAGCCCGAGAAAGCGGCGCACGCTCGGCTGTGTCGCCGCGCGCTGCGAATCGACGTTCTCCGAGTTGAGGCCCAGCTCCTCGGCTTCGATCAGCGCCATGAGCGTCCAGCGCACGACGGCGAACCATTGCGGGTCGTCCTGGCGCACGGCCGGACCCAGCGGCTCTTTCGTGATCAGCTCCGGCAGGATGATGTGGTCGTTCGGAACCTTGAGTTTGCTGCGTGCGACCGCCAGCAGCGATATATCGCCCGTGAGCACCGTGCAGCTTCCGGCGGCGTAGGCCTTCACGAGGTCGTCCCAGTTGTCCTGAGCGACGATCTGATAGCGCATGCGCTGCACACCGAAGAACTCGGCGACACCCTGCTCGCCCATGGCGCCCGGCAGCGCGCAGATCGAGGCGCCGGAGAGCTCCAGGACCGAGGCCACCGCATTGCCGCGGCGGGTCAGAAAGCCCTGGCCGTCATAATACAGAACGCCGGCGAAGCGCGCGCCAAGCTCGGTATCGCGCGTCAACGTCCACGTCGCGCCCCGGGCGAGAACGTCGACATCCCCCGATGCCAGGGCCTTGAAACGGTCGCTGGGGCTGAGCGGCCAGAACTTCACCGCGTCCTTGTTGCCAAACACAGCCAGGGCCAGCGCCTTGCAGAAATCGACATCCAGCCCCGAGCGCACGCCCGTGGCATCGACCTGGGAAAACCCAGGCTGGACCTCACCGATGCCGCACAGCAGCGAGCCGCGCGCACGGATGGTGTCGAGCGTTGACGTCTGGGCACGCGCCGGCGCCACATCGGCGAAGATGGCACCAAGTGCGAGAACCGCGACCGATAGGCGGCAAAGTTGCTGGAATATATGCATGGCGTCTGGTCAGTGTGGGGCGATCACGCCGAAGGCGCAAGGGACACAATGCTACGGATGGAATAAGATTAGGCTGCGCCGCCGTGGCGCATGCGCTCAATCCCGCGGAATGAAGACCGGGTCAAGACCTTGACCCGGCCGGCGAGTTGCGCCACACGGGCCCCAACCCGCGGCGACCAGGATCCCGCCAGATGTCCTCCGATAAGAAATCCTCGCGCAATCGCGCTCCTGCCACCAAGGCCGTCCATTCAGGGCGCGCCCCGCACGACAATTTCGGCTTCGTCAATCCGCCGGTCTATCGTGGCTCGACGGTGCTTTTTCCCACCGTAGAGAAATTGTGGAAACGCGATCAGGCGTATACGTACGGTCGCTCCGGCACCCCGACCATAAGCGCCCTCGAGGAAGCGCTCACAGAGATCGAGGGCGGAGCTGCCACGGCCCTCACTGGCTCCGGCTATCAGGCTGTGAGCGCGGCGATCCTCGCCTTCGTCAAGGCGGGCGATCACATCCTGATGCTCGACAGCGTCTATCAGCCGACGCGCAAGTTCTGCGATTACATGCTGGCGCGGCTGGGCGTGGAGACGACCTACTACGACCCACTGATCGGCGCGGGCATCGCGGAGCTGGTGCGGCCCAACACGCGGCTCATCTTCACCGAAAGCCCGGGCTCCCAGACGTTCGAGGTGCAGGACATCCCCGCCATCGCACGCGTGGCCGCCGAGCGCGACCTCTGGCTCCTGATGGACAACACCTGGGCAACCCCGCTCTACTTCCGGCCGTTCGACCATGGCGTCGACGTGTCGATCCACGCGGCGACGAAGTACATCGTCGGCCATGCGGACGCGATGCTGGGCGCGATCACGTCGAATGCGCGCGCTGCCAAGCACATCGCGATCGCGAAAGATCAGCTCGGTATCTCACCGGGGTCGGAGGAGACGTATCTCGGCATGCGCGGTCTGCGCACGATGGCGACGCGCCTCGCCCAGCATCAGCGTTCGGCTCTGGAAATCGCGCGCTGGCTGGAAGGGCGCCCCGAGGTTGCGCGCGTTCTGCACCCCGCTCTTCCGAGCCATCCCCAGCACGCCCTTTGGAAGCGTGACTTCCTCGGCGCGAGCGGCCTTTTCTCGATCGTCCTGAAGCCGGTCAGCGACAAGGCCGTTGCCGCCATGCTCGACGGGCTCGAGCTGTTCGGCATGGGATTTTCGTGGGGCGGATACGAGAGCCTCGTGATCCCGTTCGACGCGCGCAGCTATCGCACGGCCACGCAGTGGCAGCCGGAAGGTCCGACGCTGCGCCTGCACATCGGCCTCGAGGATGTGGACGATCTGCGTGCCGATCTCGAAGCCGGTTTCAAGCGGCTCGCGGCCGCTGCGTAGCTGGCGGCTGGCAAGTCACGGACTGAAACGTTCGCGCGCGGTGGTCAGCTCCGCCTCGGTGTCGATGTCGGCCAGCTCATCGTCGTCCATGGCAACCATTCGGCATTCACTCGCCGACGCTTGGAGCAGTGCCTTGGCGCCCGCCCCGGGGGCCAGCGCCTGCAACGCGCCGAAATAGCGTCGTGGCCAAAGCACGGGATTGCGTTGCGCGCCCGCGCGCGTCGTCGGCACGATGATGCGGGCACCGCCCTCTTCTCGAAAAGCATCTATCAGCGACCGGATGGAAGCGGGCTCCAGGAACGCCATGTCGCCCGGCACGATGAACGATGCCGATGTCTCTGGGCGTACAGCGGCGATGCCGGCGGCGATGGAGCCGCCCATCCCGCGCTCCCAAGCGTCGTTGTGAACGCAGCGCACGTCTGTTCCTACCAGCGCCGCCTCGATCGACGTGCGATCCCACCCCGTGACGACGACGATATCTTCGACGCCCCCTTCTTTCAGCACGTGGAGGGTGCGAGAGATCAAAGGATGGCCGCCGATGGGCGCGAGCAGCTTGTTGGCCTCGCCGAACCGGCGCGAGGCCCCGGCAGCGAGCACAACGGCGGCGATGGACGCGTCAGGCGGCACCGCGCGCGACCTTGATGATCTGCGCCAGAATGGAGACGGCGATTTCTGCTGGCCCCTTGGCGCCGATGGCAATGCCGATGGGTGCGTGGATGCGGGCGATCTCCGGCTCGGTGAAGCCTTCGGCGCGCAACCGCTCCACGCGCTTGGCGTGCGTGTTACGGGATCCCAGCGCGCCGATGTAAAGGCACGGCGCGCGTAACGCTGCGATCAGCGCCTCATCGTCGATGTGCGCGGTATGCGTGAGCGCCACCACGGCCGTGCGCGCATCGAGGCCGAGGTCCGCGAATGCCGCCTCGGGCCGCTCGGCGAGCATGGTAGCTGCGCCGAACCGGTCGGCATTGGCGAACGCGGGGCGCGGATCCACGACCGTGACGGCATAGCCGACCTGCTGCGCCAGCTCGGCGAATACCTGTCCGATGTGCGTCGCGCCGGCGACGATCACGCGCAGCGGCGGCAGTAGCGGCTGCACCAGCACTTGCCCTTCCGGCGTGTCTATCAGCGCAAGATTGCCGGAGCGGAATGCGTCCGCGACCTCGGGCGGAAGCGCATCGCTCTGGCGGTAGAGCCGGCGCGTGTTGTCTGCGAGGCGCCCTGTGGCGACGACTGAGCGGCGCTCGCGGCGCGCTTCGACGATGGCTTCGATGTGCGCGACATCAGCACGCGACAGGGGCTCGATGAGAACCTTGATCTCGCCGCCACACGGCAGGCCCGCGCGCCAGGCGGTTTCCTCAGCGACGCCATAGGTCAGCAGGCGCGGCTTTCCGTCGGCCATGGCATCGACGGCTTCAGTCAGCACGTCGACCTCGACACAGCCGCCGGAGACCGAGCCCTCGAAGCGATCCTCGGGCCCGACCACGAGCTGGCCGCCGGCCGGAACGGGCGCGGAGCCCCACGTGGCAATGACCGTTGCGATCGCGGCCTTGCCATACGCTTCCAGCCAGTCGCGCGCGACCTCCCACGCATCGCGCGAAGGACGCTGGAACTGCTGCGCGGCCGTGGTCATGCGCAAACCCTCGATCGGTGGCGATTCGCCAAGGGCGATGATGGCACACTGCCCCATTGGGATGAGGATTTTCCCAATGGGGTTTGTCGCAATGGGCTATCGCGCCCTGCTTATTCGGCCGGATGCACCGTCGCGGCCGGCGGCGGCGGGGTTTCCGTTTCCGCCGGACGGCGGCGGCGGGAGAAGAGATCGCCCAGCCAGCGGCAGGTCACGTAGAAGACGGGCGTGAAGATGAGCCCGAAGAACGTGACGCCGATCATGCCGGAGAACACCGCCGTTCCGAGGGCCTGGCGCAGCTCTGCGCCCGCGCCCACGGCCCAGACGAGCGGGACGACGCCGAGGATGAACGCGAGCGACGTCATGAGAATGGGCCGCATGCGCAGGCGCGCCGCTTCCTTCGCGGCATCCTGCTTGCTGTTACCGCTGTCCTCGAGCTGCGCGGCAAACTCCACGATCAGGATGGCGTTCTTGGCGGCGAGACCGATGAGCACGATGAAGCCGACCTGCGTCAGGATGTTGTTGTCCATGCCGCGCATGACGACGCCCGTGATCGACGCGATGAGGCTCATCGGCACGATGAGGATAACCGCGAGCGGCAGCGTCAGGCTTTCGAACTGCGCGGCGAGCACGAGGAACACGAATACGACGCCAAGTGCGAAGGCGAACGCGGCCGTGTTGCCGGCGCGGATCTGCTGGTAGGCCAGCTCCGTCCATTCATAGCCGAAGCCGGGCGGCAAGGTTTCCGCGGCCACCTTTTGCATCAGCTCGATGGCCTGGCCTTGCGAGTAGCCGGGCGCCGCCGCGCCGTCGAGCTCGGCGGCGGGATAGAGGTTGTAGCGCGGCACGCGGGCGGGCGCAGAGATGTCATGCACCGTCGTGAAGCTGCCGAGGGGCACCGTATCGCCGGCCGCGTTGCGCACGCGGATGGCGAGGATGTCCTTGGAGTCGACGCGGTAGGCGCTGTCGGCCTGCGCGGTGACGCGGAAGGTGCGCCCGAGCAAGTTGAAGTCGTTCACGTAAGCCGAGCCGAGATAGGTCTGCAGCGCGCTGAAGACGTCGGAGATGTTGATGCCCAGCATCTGCGCCTTGACGCGGTCGATATCGAGGTAGAGCTGCGGCGTCGAGTTCTCGAACAGCGTGAACACCTGCTGCAAGCCCGGCGTCTGGTTCGCCTTCACCATCATGGCCGTGACGGCTTCCTGCAACGCCGCCGGTCCCGCCGCACCACGATCCTGCACCATCATGCGGAAGCCGCCGGCGCTGCCGATGCCGCGCACGGGCGGGGGAGCAACGACGAGGACCATCCCGTCCTGGATCGCGGAGAACTTCTTCAGAAGCGCCGCGCGGATCGCGTCAGCCGATTGGTTCGGATCCTTCGCGCGTTCCTCGAACGGCTTCAGGGTGACGAAGATCGCGCCCGCGTTCGGCGCGTTCGTACGCGTTGCGCCGGAGAACCCGACGAAGTTCGCAGCGTGGGCAACGCCAGGGGTATCGAGGGCCAGCTCGACGATACGCTTGTTCACCGCATCGGTACGCGCCAGCGAGGATGCGGGCGGCAGCTGCGTGACCGTGATGAGATAGCCGCCGTCGACCGCGGGAATGAAGCCCACGGGGGTCTTGCGGAACTCGTTCATGCCGAAGGCGATGAGGCCCGCGTAAACGACGAGCATCACCACTGCCATGCGCACGAGCTTGCCGACGGTCCAGGCGTAGCCGTGGGAGAGCTTGTCGAAGCTCCAGTTGAAGACACGGAAGAACGCGTGCACCGGCCACATATACCAGGGCGGGCGCTCGTGCCCCGTATGGGGCTTGAGCAGCAGTGCGCACAGCGCCGGCGACAGCGTCAACGACACGACCAGCGAAATGAGCGTCGCGCCGGCGATGGTGAGCGCGAACTGCTGGTAGAACTGCCCGGAGATGCCGGTGATGAAAGCCGAGGGCACGAACACGGCGGTGAGCACCAGCGCGATCGCGATCAGAGCGCCGCCGACTTCCTCCATCGTGCGGTAGGCTGCCTCACGCGGACTGAGCCCGTCGGCCATGTTGCGCTCGACGTTCTCGACCACGACGATCGCGTCGTCGACCACGATACCGATCGCGAGCACGAGGCCGAACAGCGACAGGTTGTTCAGCGAAAACCCGAACATCGCCATCAGGAAGAAGGTGCCGATGAGCGACACGGGGATGGCGACGATGGGAATGATCGCCGCGCGCCAGGTCTGCAGGAACAGCACCACGACGAGCACGACGAGCAGCACCGCCTCGAAAATGGTCGTGACGACGGCGTCGACCGACTGCTGGATGAATTCGGTCGGGTTGTAGACGATGTCGTACTTGAGGCCTGCCGGGAAGCTCTTCGACAGCTCCGCCATCGTCGCCTTGATGCGCTCGGCGGTGTCGATCGCGTTCGAGCCGGGCAACTGGAAGATACCCAGCGCCACGGCGGGGTCCTTATCCAGGTAGGAAATGAGGCCGTAGTCGAGCGCCGCCAATTCGACGCGCGCGATGTCCTTCAGGCGCACGACCGCGTCGTTACTCTGCTTGACGATGATCTCGCCGAACTGGTCGGGATCCGCCAATCGTCCGAGCGTTTGCACCGAGATCTGGAAGGCGCCGGGCTGCTCGGTCGGCGGCTGATTGAGGATGCCGGCCGCGACCTGCACGTTCTGGCGCTGCAGGGCCACCGTCACGTCGTTAGCCGTGAGGCCGAGGGATTGCAGGCGGTCCGGGTCCAGCCAGACGCGCATCGAGTAGTCGCGGCTGCCGAATACGGTGATCGAGCCGATGCCCTCGAGGCGGCTCAGCACGTCGACGACGTTGACGCTCGCATAGTTGGAGATGAACAGCGTGTCGCGCGACTGATCGGGCGAGAACAAATGCACGACCATCATGAGGTCGGGCGAGGCCTTGGCAACGGTCACGCCGATATTGCGCACATCCGCCGGCAGACGCGGCTGCGCGATGGCGACGCGGTTCTGCACCTGCACCTGCGCGGTGTCGAGGTCGGTACCGAGGTCGAAGGTGACCGAAATCGTGAAGCGCCCGTCGACGGTGGAGTTCGACGAGATGTAGAGCATGTGCTCCACGCCGTTGATCTGCTGCTCGAGCGGAGAAACCACCGTCGAAGCAACGACCTCGGCGCTCGCGCCCGGATACTGGCCGGTGACGTTCACCACCGGCGGAGCGATCTCCGGATACTGGGCAATCGGCAGCCGTCCCAGCGCCACGGCGCCCAGGATGATGAACACCACCGAGATGACGCTGGCAAAGATCGGCCGGTCGATGAAGAAATGCGACAGACGCATCGCGTCGTTACCTTAATTTGTGCGGATGGACGACGTGGCGCGGATGTTGCCGGTCTCGACCTCGACATTCTCCGGCGCAACCTTCACGCCGGGGCGCACGCGCATGAGGCCGTTGACGACAATCGTGTCGTCGGGCTCCAGGCCCTCCACGACACGCAGACCGTCGACGAGCTGTCCGAGCTTCACGTACTTGGGGTGCGCGACATTGTCGGCGTCGAGCACATAGACGAACTTGCGCACCTGCTCGGTGGCGATCGCCGCATCGGGGACGAGCAGCGCCGCAACCGGCGCCGACGTTGCGATCTGGATGCGTCCGAACATGCCGGGCGTCAGCTTCGAATCGCCATTGGCGAAGAGCGCACGGCCGCGGATGGTGCCCGAAGAGCGATCGATCGCGTTGTCGACGAAGTCGATCTTGCCTTCGTGGCTGAACTTATCCTCATCGATCAGCTTCAGGCGGACCGGCAACGTCATACCCCGGTCAGCGGCACTCGAAGCTTCGCCGCCGGCAATACGCAGATATCGCAGGTAGGACGCTTCATCCATGGTGAACTCGAACCGGATGGGATCGATGGACGCAATCGTCGCCAGCAGCGTCGTGCTGCCAGAGGCGCCGCCAGAGACGAGGTTACCCACGGACACACGCCGGTCGCCGATGCGGCCCGAGATGGGAGCGGTGAGCTCGGTGAAGCTGAGATCGAGCTCGGCCTGCTCCAGCGCGGCCTGCTGTGCCGTCACGGCAGCAGCGGCAACGCGGGACGCCTGCATGCGCTGATCGAGCGCCTGCTGGGTGATCGTGGTGCCGGCGCGCAGGCTTTCGCCGCGCTTTAAGTCGCTCTCGGCAAAGGCGCGATTGGCCTTCGCCTGCTCGATCGAAGCCTTGGCCTGGGCCACAGCGGCCTTGAACGGGCGCGGGTCGATGGTGAAGAGCGGATCGCCCTGCTTCACGAGCTGGCCGTCCTTGAAGTGGATTTTCTCCAGGTAGCCCGACACGCGCGCGCGCACTTCGACGTAGTCGAACGCGACGAAGCGGCCGACGTATTCATCGCGCTCGGTCACCTTCTTCTGCACGGGCTTGGCCACCGAAACCTTCGGCGGCGGTGGGGCTGCGCCTGCAGCCGGTCCCTTCTGCTCGCCGCATGCCGCCAAAAAGCCGGCAACCAGCACCAGTGGCAGGGACAGGCGCACTATTCGGGCAAAGGACATGTGTATCCGTCCGTGTGGTTATGGGACCCACGCGGGCGTCCCAAAAAGGCTCGTTCAGGATATTCGCTCAGAGAGGCCGGTGAAGCGCGGGACAACCAATCGAGGCGTGATCACTTTAGGGATTTTCAGGCGGCGAGCACCCCGGCAACGGGCCCGGCACGCCGCATGGCGGCGTCGACCGCCCGCTCTGCAAATTCCGGGCCGAGCGCCATCCCTTCGAGCAGAATTGTCTGCACGTCGGTAATGCCGATAAAGCCAAGCACCGAACGCAGGTAGCTCTCATCGTGCTCATAGGCCCGCAAGGGCCCCGCCGAATAGATGCCACCGCGCGAAAGCACAAGCACAGCGCGGCGCCCCCGGAGCAGACCCTGGGAGCCATGCTCTGTATAGCGGAAAGTGCGGTCGGGGCGAATGACGTGATCGACCCACGCCTTGAGGGTCGAGGGGATGCCGAAGTTGATCATCGAAGCCGCGATAACGATGGTATCGGCGACGAGCAACTCGTCGATCAGCGCGTCCGAACGCTCGATCTGCTCGCGCTGGCGGTCGGTGCGGGCGCCCGCAATTGACCGCGTTGCGATCACAAAATCCTCGTCGATATGCGGCAAAGGATACCGCGCGAGATCACGAATCGTGACGCTCGCATCGGGATAAACTTGACGCAGCTCACGCAAAACGCGCATGGCTACGAGACTCGAGTATGAAGTATCCCGGCGCGGGCTGCTGGTCAGGCAGAGGATATTCGGGCCGGACCCTTTTCCCTCAAAACGGAAAGGTGGCGAGGCCTGGGATTTCGCGGTGCTGGCTTGTTGCATGTCACGCTCGTGGATTTTTGGTGCGCTGCGAAGCCGGGGGCATGACAACAGCCGCACGCTATGTTACTGACCGGTAACGCCCTCGTATACTGACCGGTAACACCTTATGTCAAGAGCCCATGGCCAGCCGCACAATTAACCAGCCAGCCGTCCTACCGCTACCGCCACCCCGGGAGCGCATCCTCGCTGCGGCGCGTGAGCTTTTCTATCGCCACGGCATCCGCGCGGTCGGGGTGGAAGCGATCGCCGAAGCCGCGTCCACGAACAAAATGACGCTTTATCGCCATTTCGGTTCCAAGGACGAGCTGATCGCCGCCTATCTCACCGAGCTTGCGAAGGAAGGCGACGACATCTGGGATCAGCTAAGCCAGGAGCACCCCGGCGATCCTCAGGCGCAGATCGAAGGCTGGGTGCAATACGTAGAGCGGATACTAACCGATTGCGGCGAGCGCGGATGCGCAATTGCGAATGCTGCGGTCGAGATGCGCGAGTTCGATCATCCCGCGCGACAGATCATCGACGATTATAAGATGCGCAAGCGCAACCGCCTCGTCGCGCTTTTCCGCGAGGCCGGCTACGCCGAGCCCGAGCAGGTGGCCGACGAAGTCTTCCTTCTATTCGAAGGAGCGCGTATCTCGATCCAGTGCTGCTCCAGCGGACCGGCCGTGCGCGTGGCGCGCATGCTACGCTCGCTTCTCGCCGAGCACGCACCCAAAGCCCATACGAAATCGAAGATGCAGAAAACGTCCGCCAAGCGCAGCTAAGCTGCGCATTGGCTCCACGTCACGGCATACCGTTCCGTCTCAGAGGTCACCCTCCAGGAACTGCGCGCGGCCAAGGCCGAACGACCAGTCCTCGTCGGTATTCTCCACCATCGAAACCATCACATCGGTGGGCGCGATACCGCAGCTCTTCTCGAGCTCTTCCACAAGCAGCTTGTAGAACTGCTTTTTCGCCTTCTTGCCGCGCGGGCGCGTGATCACCTGCACGAGCACCACCTTATCGGTCCGCGGAATGTCGAGCCCCGTATCCTCGATGATCATGCGCGAAGGTTTGTGCTCGTTGACGATCTGATAGCGGTCGCGCTCGGGCACCTTGAATGCGGCCAGCATCGCGCGGTGGGCGGCATCGAGGAGATCCTTCAGCTCAGCGTCGGAGCGGCCTTCGATAAGATCAAAGCGAAGCAGCGGCATGTTCATCACCGGGAAAAAATTGCAGGAAAGCGGGCGGATGCCCTGCTTAGCGTGGCCGATGGTGGCGAACAATCCCTCCGAACGGTCACTGTCAGGCCGGCCGGTCTTACCGCACACGGCGCGTGTAGAGGAGAAGCGCCTGTTCGGCGATTCAATTGGCTGCGGGATTGGGTGCCGGCGCGGGTGCCGGATTTGCGGGGGATGCCGCCGCGGCCGCAGTCGCAGGCGTCACACGCCAAACTCGCCCGCCGACATCATCGGCCACGAGCAGCGCTCCGCGCCCATCGATGGCCATGCCCACGGGGCGGCCGCGGGCATAGCCGTTTTCATCCACGAACCCCGTCAGCACGTCCTTTGGCATTCCAGCCGGGTGGCCGTTGGCGAACGGCACGTAGATGACCTTATACCCAGCGCGGGGTTCGCGGTTCCACGAACCGTGCAGACCGACGAACGCGCCGCCGCGGTATTCCTGCGGCAGTAGCTGGCCGTCGTAGAAGGTGAGCCCGAGTGCCGCGACGTGCGAACCCAACCCATAGTCGGGAACGATCGCCTTGGCGACGAGATCGGGACGCTGCTCCTTCGCCCGCGTATCGACGTGCTGGCCCCAATAGCTGTACGGCCAGCCATAGAACCCGCCTTCCTTCACCGACGTGAGGTAGTCCGGCACGAGATCGTTGCCGAGCTCGTCGCGCTCATTGACGACGGTCCACAGTACGCCGGTCGTGGGCTCGAAGCCCATGCCGTTGGGGTTGCGCAGGCCGGATGCGAAGATGCGCTTCTGTCCGGTGTCGAGGTCGACCTCCCAGATCGCCGCGCGGCCCTCCTCCTTGTCGAGCCCGTTCTCGCCGACATTGCTGTTGGAGCCCACGGTCGCATACAGCTTCTTGCCGTCCTTCGAGGCGATGATGTTCTTCGTCCAGTGATGATTGAGCGGGCCGCCGGGAAGGTCCGTCACCTTCTCGCCCGCCCCGGTGATTTCGCCATCCTTGTAGGGATAGCGCATGATGGCGTCGGCGTTCGCGACGTAGAACTTGTCTCCGATCAGCGCCATGCCGAACGGCGAGTTGAGACCCTCCAGGAACACCTTATTCACCTCGGCCACGCCGTCGCCGTCGGCATCGCGCAGGAGCCGAATGCGATTGGCACTTTTTGCCGGGCCGGTCGCGCGGCGCATGACGAGGCCCATCACCCACGACTTCAAGCCAGACTCTCCCGGCTTCGGCGGCGCGTTGGTCTCCGCAACGAGGATGTCACCATTTGGGAGCGTATAGAGCCAGCGCGGATGCTCGAGCCCGCCGGCGAAAGACGTGACATTGAGACCCGTCCCCGCTTGCGGCTTGGCATCCTTCGGCCAGCTCGACGCCGGCGCGATATTGACGGTCGGCAGCAGCGAATGCTGCGGCTCGGGCAGCTTCGGATCAGGCCCCACGCCCGGATTTTGCTCGGCGGTTGCGCTCCCCATGGCCAGTCCAACGATCATGGCAGCGGCTACAATGGTGCGCATGACAATTCTTCACCTCGGCTTCGCGTCGAAATTCTCGGCACGACATCTATCCAAAATGTGCTGCGGAGCGTCGGAGCTCGATTGTTGAGTCCTTCGGGAGGAACACGGCCGGGCGCGCGCGGTTCCGCTTCGACCTCTTACGCCGAATGTGCGCAAAAGACTTAAACGTCGATATTTTCGAAATCGAACGACTTGGGACGCCCTGCCCTCTTGCGCTGACTACCTGTTGTGCTTTGTTCGGAGTGGATCGGTCACGCGCTTGTAATGGAAGCGCGTTCTCCTGCGGCACGCGTGCACGAGGAGCACTCGCAATGACGAGAGAACAGGTCGAAAAAGCCTTGGCTGAGATGGAGCGGCTGCGCGAGGCCTCGAGACTCGCCGACGATGTGGACGATCAGCGTCGCTTCGCCAACGACTATCACCGCCTCTGGCGCGAGGTGCGCCCGTACGTCGAAGGCGAGAAGCCGTACAAGGGCGAGACGTAGCGTCCTTAGCGCCGAGAGCCCGCACGCCTGAGCTTTGCGGCATAGCGCAAATTCAATCCGCGACCGAATGTTGCCGCCGCGTGAACGGCCTTCCCTTCGCCGCGAATAGTTTGCCTCAACCAGCGCGTTCCAAACGGGAACCACGCATCGCGACGCGCTACACCGCCGGGCGCAGGCGGCCGGCCGTTCCTCTTCATCCCATTTCAACATGGATATTCGTCCCGCTTTGCGGCCAAATGGATATTCGCTCGCACCCCCGCATACATTCTAAACGCGGGACACTCCCAACCTGCATATGCCCTCATGGATATTTTATTTATTTCTCGCTTTCGGTATTTGTTTCATCAGAACAACGAAACAAATCGCCAATGGGGAGCGCCAGCGAAATGAAATTGGGAATTCTCGCGATTTCGGCCCTGACGGGGTTGGCCATCGCAATTACTTGGACCGTAAGCGCCGATGCACGCGCCCGGAAATATAGTCACAGCCACACGACCGTTCGCGATTGCACGCCCTTTAACGCCCCCGGCGGTTACTACGGCAATATCTGGTGTGATACCGCAAAGCAGTCCGCACAATTCCAGGCTGTAAGCGGAACAAACTCTCGTCCTGTTTCTCGCTTCCACACGACCAAAATCAAGTAACGCTTCTTCACCTCCTCCGCACTTACGCACGCAACCAACCTGATACGCTTTCATCCACGAACCGTCCAACTGACCGAAGAGCCCAGGACATCCTGAACTCTTCGGTCTTTTTTTGCACGGCAGTGGGATGAATGCCCCCTGACGTTTGGGGGCTCCCGGGCGCTTCATTCGCGCGTCGTCCGAGCGCACGAGGATGCCTGGCCAGCCGAGGCGGCGCCATCCCGTTCGGAAATGAGGAAGATGGTCGTACTACCGCGGCCTCACTGGGCCCTCTGCACCTTCGCGTCATAGATGCGGATGTAGCTCAGCATCCCCGTCTCGTCTTCCTTGGCCCCCACCTCGAGACGGCCTGTGACGCGCACGGCGCCGTCGATGTAATCCGTGGAGCCTGCGAGGAAGACCGGAATAAACCCGGCCCAGTCGAAACTCACCGTGTGAAAGGGGCACTGGAACGACGGCTCTTTGATCAGCACGAAATACGATCCGTCACGGGGCAGAATGCCATCCATGAACCCGAATATCTCGACGGGCTGGCCGTTGAGATTCTCCATCTTTGCACTGATCTGAATATTGGGGCGCAGTCCGACGCCCGCTTGAAACGTCTCACCGATGTAAAAATCGTCGAAGCGAATACGACGGGTGGCTTCAGAAGGATCGCTCGTCATGATGATGACCGCCGTGGCAGCTGAGAGGATGGAAAGATAGCGTTTCATGTTCACCTAGGATGCGGGCGCGAGTTGCTTGGTGACGTCTTCACGGCATGCGAGGTAGGCCGGCACCGCCCCCGCAATCAGACCCAGGCCGACCGCCGACACCACTGTGATGAGCTCAGTCGTTCCGAGAGCGAGCAGGTCGATGTGAAATCCGCTCGTCGCCTCGATCTTTCCGGCGATCACACGGGCGGTGAGACGCCCGAGAGCGGCGCCCGCGAGGCTGCCAAGGATGCAAATAACGCCCGCCTCTATGAAGAGGACGCGGAAAATCACGCTGCGAGGCGCACCGATAGCGCGCAACGTGGCGATCTGGCGCCGCCGTTCGATCGATGCGGCGAGCAGCGATATCATGACCGCAATGCAAGCAATCACGATCGATAGCCATGCGAGGGCGAGGAGAACAGCCTCTCCCGTCCGCATGTAGCCCATGATCTGGGTTGCCACGCGCCCGGGATAGATCGCCTGGACGCTCTCTTTCTGTCCAAGCGCGGCCACCAATCGCGCGACATCCGCGTAGCTTCTGCCGTGCACCAGGAGCGAGGTGATCCGCGCGCCGCGAACGGGGGTAATGCGGGCATGGGTGTCCTCCCCCGCCTCCCGTGCTTCGTCATGGCCCTGGTGCGCTGCCTCTTCTTCGTGCTGATGCTCGTTGGTGCCCTCCTGAGGCGCAGCCTCACCGCGGGTTGCCACCGGGCCATTCATAAGGTGCGGATTTTCCGCATGGGTGATCCAGATCGACTCCAGCGTCGTGAAGATCGCCCTATCCGCCGGCGTGTGCGCCTGCTCCAGGATGGAGACGACGGTATACGGACTATGCGCGTGATCTTCCGAAAGATCCTTCGGCAGCTCGACGAACCCATGCAGCGCGGTGAAGGTATCTCCCACTCGCAGGCCGGTCTGCCGCGCCACAGTGGCACCCAGCACAGCCTCGAATGGCGCTTCCGCCCAGCGATTGAGTGGGGTCGTCACAGGCTGGCGACCGGTCGCCGCCTCGATCACGCTGCGATAGTCTTTCGTCGTGCCGACGATCGGATGTCCGCGGTAGCTGTCGCCGAAGTTGAAGGGCACGATCACCTGCGCACCGGGATCGGCGCGCAGCTCGTCGTATATTTCGGTCGGGATGTTGCCGGTCGGCGGCTCCATGAAGAAGAGGGTCGACAACACCGACTGTGCGGGACTGCCCTTCGCGGCCACCAGCAGCTGATAGCCGCCCGCAATCTCCTGCGTGCTTTTTTGCGCCGACGTCGACAGGGTCGCCACGGCGATCACGAGCGAAACGCCAACGGCAATTCCGAGAGCCGTCAGAAGGTTGAGCGCGGGGCGCGATACGAGATATCGAACTGCTAGACCAGCCGGCGTCATGGCGCGATTCCTGCCCTGTTGGCTGACGGGAGCTCCACGAGCTCGTCCATGCGAGCCAGCACCTGTGGATCGTGCGACGCCACCAGGAGCGTCGCTCCGTCTTCGCGCGCAACGCTCACCAGCAGATCCATGATCGTCACAGTCAGTCCCGGCTCGAGACTCGCCGTTGGCTCATCGGCTAGCAGCAATTTCGGTCGATTGGCGATGGCGCGGGCGATGCTGACCCTTTGCATCTCGCCGTGGGAAAGCGCCGCCGGCTTGTGCAGCATTCGCTTGTGCAAGCCTACGCGGTCGAGCAGCTCCGCGGCTTTCTCTGCCCGCTGATGGGGTGGGATCTTTCCGCTGAACCCCATCGCGAGCGCAACGTTGTCGCGCGCGGTGAGTGCCGGAATGAGATTGAAACTCTGGAACACAATCCCGATGCGCTCGGCCCGGAACGCATCGCGCCGCCGTTGCGACAGATCGGAAATGATCACGCCATCGACGCAGACCGTCCCGGACGTCGGTCTTATGAGGCCCGATATCAGATTGATGAGCGTGCTTTTTCCCGAGCCGCTCGGACCTGACAATCCAAAGGTCGCGCCGCGCCGGAAATTGAGATTGGGGATGTCGAGCAGCGTAAAGCTGCGGCCGCCTGCGCGAAACTCCACTTTCACATCGGACATGCGGATCATGTCGGGAGCCTCAGACATCTCGGCGAACGTGCGCATGTTTGGCTCAGCTGGCATGAACATGTGATCTACCCAATCCGGGCCAGCGGCCCGCACAACCGTTTCGGGTGGGCCGCCGCGCCAGACGGGAGGTGTGACGCGGCGGCCTCGATGAGAGACGATATGCTTCAGGTTTCCCAGTGCACTCCGGCGGTGCCGGATTCGACTACTGGAGAGCTTCCGAAAGCACGCGTCCCTCGCAGCCGTTCGGCGGGCGAACGTTGAGGATGTGCGCAACGGTACGTGCGAGATCCACAACTTCGGCGTCGCCGTACTTGCCCTGCTTCACCCAGTTCGGGCCGTACATGGCAAGCGGAACGTTCGTGTCATAAGCCCACGGCGAGCCGTGCGTGGAGGCATAGGCGAGCGGTTTGGCGAACAGATACCAGTTGGGCCTGTTCATGATCACGAGATCGCCGCTCAACTCCTTGTGCCAAGCGAGATACACCTGCTTGGACATCTTGGTGTCGGGCACTTCACCGCGCTCGAGCTGCGAACGCGTGTAGACCGCCTCGACGCCGGGATAGCTACGCAGGAACTCCTGGGCTGCATTCTCGACGGCGACCTTATCCAGCTTCTTGCTGGCGATCAGACCGTAGTCGATGTAGAGCGTGGGGTTCCACCAGGTCGTGACGTACTTGCCCTCGCCGAACTTTTCGCCGAGCGACTTGTTCACGGCATCGATCATGGCTTCCGGGTCGATACGGCCAGCATCGAGGTGACGCTCCGATGAAAACTCGGGGATGTTCATGAAGCCGTGGTCGGCCGAGAGCGTGATCACGACGTTGTCGAGGCCCACCTTCTCATCGATATACTTGAAAAGGTCGGCGAGGACGCCGTCGAGGCGCACCGTCTGATCCTGCGACTGGCGGCTTTCCGGCCCGAACAGATGGTTGACGTAGTCGTGGCTGGTCCAGCTCAGCAGCAGAACGTCGGGAACGTTGCCCGGGTTGTTGCCGAGTTTCTCGCCATCGATGAGCGCCTTCACGAAGTCGGCCATCAGCAGGTCGCCGTACGGCGACCAGATCATGGCGTCGTAGTAGCTCTTGCTAGGCTTGTCCGCGCCGCCGCTGATCGGGTGCGGGAACTTCGTGCCGAGGCCTTTATAGTTCGTCGACCACGGACGATCGTCCGGAGCGGACCGCACGTAGGCATCCTCTGAAAGCAGCGGCTCCCAGATTTTCCCGAAGTACTTATCCTGGGGCTTGCTCTCGTAGAACTTCGACCACCACTGCGGATATTCCTTCATGTAGTAGTCGGACGTGATGAAGCGTCCGGTGGCGGTGCTGTGCATATACGCAGTACCGTGCTGACCGGCGAGACCGATGGCGCTGCGATCCTTACCGGCAACGGAAATCACTTTCGACTTGCCGTTCGAGTACTTCAGCTCGTCGCCGAACGCCGTCACCTTGATGTTGAACGGCGAGGTGCCCTGGTGCTTCTTGGTCTCCTCACCGATGTAGTTGTGCCGCTTGTCCTCGGTGGAGTAAACGCGCTCGCCCGTCGCCTTATCAAGCCAATCGTTACCGATAATGCCGTGCTTATAGGGATGCGCGCACGACGGCAGCGTAGCGTGTCCGACACCGGTGTAGGTGGTGGCGTGGCTGTAGTTCGCGTTGCTGTACCAGCCGCCTTTGTCCAGCAGCAGCTTGAAGCCGCCCTCGCCGTAGAGGTCGTAATACTTGACGAGCTGCTCCTGTGGGAAGCCGTCGATGGCCATGAACACAACGAGCTTCGGTGCCTTCTTGCCGCCAGGCGCCTCCTGGCCGTGGGCGGCGCCCACGGAAGCCAGGACCATGGCACCGGCCCCTAACCCGCGCAGAATTCGCGTGATTTTCATTTGGGTCGTTCCTCCAAAGATGAAATGAATGCGCAGCATTTATCGCTGCGCGTTTTTGCGCCGTTGGCGCCTATATTTCAGCGCCTCCTGTGTTTTCATTTTTCCCCAAGCGGGCTTGCTGCGCACATCGCCATATCCAGAACTCTTCATCCCCTAGTGGGGTGGAAGACTTCTAAAAACAGCCGCGCATGAAGCGTCGCAAAGGCAGGCTTTCATAAAGCCGCCACACATGTCCAACGGGCAAAAGATATAAATAAAAGTAGCGAAAATCGCGGCCGGATACGCCCCGTATTTCGAACGATATATGCCCTTTGCTTTGTTGCCTCCCTGGGAAAACCTCAACCTAATGCGGTCATCGGAGGTGCGGGTAAAACCTGTGCCAAACCGGGTGACAATACGCGTTTGCACGAGGGTTTAATTCACCCATTAAAGGCAACAAAAGAAGGAAATTCGAAAATGACCGGGGGGTTTAAAAGCAGTTTGTTTGCCGGCGCAAGCGCATTTGCGATGCTGCTTGCAACTGGCAATGGCGCGGTAGCGGGAGACGATAAGGACAAGCTCGATCTCAAAGTGAAATGGAAGGGCGCGCCTGAGTTCTCGAGCACCGATGGCCAGTTCAAGTTCAAGGTTCGCGGCCGTATTCAAGCAGACGGCACCTGGGGTACGCAGGACGAGTCGATCACCGGCGCTGAGAACGTCAACGCCACCGAGATTCGTCGCGCGATGCTCGGCGTACAGGGCACGATGTTCGGTAAGTGGAACTACCTGTTCGAAACGCTCTTCTATGATGGCAACGCGGAGATCTCCGACGCGTATATGACGTACACCGGCTTTCCGGTGCACGTGACCATCGGCCAGTTCAAAACCTTCAACTCGCTCGAGGAACTGACGAGCTCCAACGTAACCACGTTCATGGAGCGCGCCGCTTTTACAGACGCGTTCGATCTCGAGCGTCAGATCGGTGTGGGTCTCAGCATCAAGAAGGACAACTGGACCTTCGGTGCCGGCGGCTACAGCGCCAATGCCAAGGACGTGGCATTCGATGAGGGGGCGACCTTCGCCGCGCGCGGCACGTTCGCTCCGATCAACACGAAGACCCACGTGCTGCATCTCGGCGCCCACATCCGGCACCGCGATAACGGCGACACGGGGAATTATCGCTACTCGCAGCGCGCTGCCGACCTGCATCTGATGGATCGTCTGGTAGATACCGGCGCCATCGGTACGGGCGATACGATGTGGGGACTCGAATTTGCCGGCGTTGCCGGTGCTTTCTCGGTCCAGGGCGAATATTCGCAGAACCGCGTACGCCTTCCCCACCACCTGGGTGGTTTCAAGCCGAACTATGAAGGCTGGTACGTGGATGCGAGCTTGTTCCTGACGGGCGAGCACCGCCACTACAGCCAGGGCACCTTCTCGCGTATCAAGGTCCTCGACCCGGTCAGCCAGGGCGGCGTAGGTGCCTGGCAGATTGCCGGCCGTTACGACGTGATCGACCTTTCCGACAAGGCGGGCGAGATCGCCAGCTTCGGTGCGATCAGCTGCTCGGAGTGCGGCGAGCAGAGGACATGGCTGTTCGGCGTGAACTGGTATCCCGTGGACTACGTGCGCTTCATGCTCAACGTCGGTCACTCGAAGATCGATGGCGGCAAGAATGACGGCGCTGAAGTAACTGCCGCGGGCGTCCGCGCGCAGATCGATTGGTAAGCGAAGATACGACGTTCTCCCGTCGCGCTACCAAGCCGCCGTCCGCCATTGTGCGGGCGGCGGTTATCGCTTCGGGGAATTACATCCGCCCCAGCTATTCCCGCGGGGAAAGACAGCTCGATGATGGTTAACTTAGTCCGTACTCAGTGCATCCCCGAGTTGTAGCGACGTCATGTCGCGTATGCTATGAAAATTAAAGCAAAATGCCATTCGGAGCAGCAGCGACGGTTAGGCGATGAACATTTTGATTGCTGACGATCACCCACTTTATCGGCAGGCGCTCGCAGGCATCCTTTCCGAACTTGGGCCCGACACGCACGCCCTCCACGCCGAAACCTTCGATCAGGTGGTGGAGTACGTCACTGATCTGCAGATCCCCCTCGACCTCATTCTGCTCGACATCTACATGGGCATGGGAGACTGGTGCGCCGTCATTGAGCAATCGCGCCAGCAGCGCCCGCAAACACCTCTCATCGTCATATCTGGATCGGATTCGCGAAAGGATGCCGAACGCGCCATGCGCGTCGGCTCGTACGGCTACATTCCGAAGTCGATGAAGAAGGAAGAGATCCTCAGCGCCATAAAGCTGATCATCATGAGCGGCGTCTGTGTGCAGCCGCGTGAGCTCGGCGGAGCAGTTCGCCCGCCCGAGAGCACCGAAATCTTCGATGGCGATCTGAGCAGCCGCATTGCATCGCTCACGGCCCGCCAACGGGATGTGCTCGCCGAAATCGGCGCGGGTAAATCCAACAAGCTCATCGCCCGCGCGCTCGGCATGACTGAAGGGACAGTCAAGCTGCACGTAGCCGCGATCCTTAAGTGTCTCGGCATGACAAATCGAACACAGGCGGCGATCGTGGCGCACCGGATGCACGCCACCGAAACGGCCATCGGGGATCGCTGAGCATTTAGGGGGATTTCAAGCGCTCGGCACGGAGTGCCGACGAAGGAGGCCAAGGAGCGGCAAGCCAGGATAGGTCCGATGAGCATCGAGACGATGAGCCGCGAAGACCCTCACCGCGCACCAATGCCGCGGCCCAAAAGGCTATTGGAGCTGCTACGTCTATTTTGTACGCGCGCTCTCCTCGTCGCCTTCACGTTCACGTTCGGCCTTTGCGCAAAAGCTGGCGCCAGCGAGATACCCCAGTACCGCTTCGGCGTCACACCATGGCAGCACGGACAATCGCAGGACGACATTCGCGAGCTTTATAAGCCGCTCTTGGAATGGCTCGGCCGCACAGTCGGCGCGGAATTCGTCATCGTCGGCGCGAACGGCTACGGTGAGATGATCGATCTGCTCGCAAACGAATCCATCGACCTCGCCTCGATCTCGCCCGTTCCATTCGTCCTCGCCAAGCAGCGCAATCCGCGCGTCACCATGCTCGTAACGGAGCTGAGCCTGGACTATTACGGGAACACCAAAAGTCCCTCCTACGACGGTTTCATCATCGCCCGTAAAGACCGAAACGATATAACCGGACTGGCCTCGTTGCGCGGCATGCGCTTCGGATTTGTCCGCAACCAATCGACGAGCGGCTTTGTCTATCCCGTCGCTTACATGCTGCGGAAGGGTGTCGACTATAAAGACTTCTTCGGCCGCGTATATTTTCTCGGCAGCCAGCCCCGTGTGACCGATGCTGTCGCCAGCGGCAGCATCGATGCGGGCGTCACCTGGGATTACAATCTGCGCCAGGCGGTGGCGAAGCATGGCCCGGTTTTCAAGATTGTCGCCAAGACCGGCAGCATTCCAAACCTGGGTATCGCAACCAACAACGCCATCACGCCCGCCATGCAGGCGAAGATCCGCACCGCGCTTTTGAATGTGGACGAGGCTCTGCTGCGGGGACTGCCCGCTGCCGGCTACGTCGTCAAAGATGATTCCTATTACAACCCGGTTCGCGAGGTCGTCGAGCTCGTCTCGAGCGCGCCGGAGCTCATCGGAGAAGGCAAATAGCATGCGGCATGCTCGCCACGACCTCGGAGACACCCCGCGATGAGCAGCCAGGACATGCGCCGAACGCTCGCATGGAATTCCCGCCGGAGACCGTTTGGCGTCGGTCTTACCCTCAAGGTTCTGGCACCGATGACGCTCCTGACGCTGATCTCGGCGATACTGGGCGGCCTGATCCTGCGGGGCGAATACAAAAACTACCAAGCTCATCTCATACAAAAGAAGGGCGAGCTCGCATGGCAGGTGCGCACGCTCTATAAGGGCAATCGTACCAAGCTCGCCGATGTCGCCAACCTGCTCGCCAACAATCCCAATGTGCAGAACGGGTTGCTGATCGGCGACCAATACAATGCCCTCAACACGATCATGAACTT
Organism: Hyphomicrobium sp.; assembly: GCA_035687305.1. Taxonomy (GTDB): domain Bacteria; phylum Pseudomonadota; class Alphaproteobacteria; order Rhizobiales; family Hyphomicrobiaceae; genus Hyphomicrobium_A. The sequence continues at coordinate 35,046 of DASRYA010000013.1, forward strand.
CCTGGGGCATTCCGGCATCGACATTCTCAACATCTACGATCTCGACGGACGCGCTTTCGCGCGCGCGCAGTCGCCAAGCTATTTCGGTGACTACGATGAATTCGCGAACCTCGTTCGTTCCGTTGCAGCCTCCAACCTGGAAACAAAGCCCTCATTGCCGATCATCGGTGTGGCTACCTATCAGGGAAATCCCGCACTCGTCGCTGTCCGGCCTGCGCGCAGTGTCAATGGGCTCACCGGCGTCGTCGTCGTCGGACAAACGCTGTCCCGTCCATTCCTCGAAGCGTTCGTGCCAACGACGCACACCGCAATCGCACTGTCGCGCAAGGATCAGGTTCTCGCCCTGACCGACGTCGGTCCCGGCCGGCGCATGACGGATCGGCTTTCGATACACGAGGAAGCTAACATATTCGGAGGTCCAACCTTCGAGGTGAACCTGCTGACGGACGACCCCGCCCTGTTCGGGCCGTTCTGGGGTGCCCGCGCCAGCATCGTCGCGCTCGCGGGCACCGCAGGGGTTGGCTCCGTGCTCGTCACGGTGGCCTTCATGATCGTTACGGTCATCCGGCCCGTCCGGCATCTCATCTCTGTCGCGGAACAGCAGGTCTCCGGCGATCTTTCCGCCCGAGCACGGCTCGACAGCCGCGACGAGCTCGGGCGGCTGGGAGACATATTGAATGTGCTCACGAGCAATCTCAAAGCTACGCTCGATGAGCAGGATCAGATCATTGCCGAACGCGGGATCGCTTACGACTCCCTCAAAAAGGGCGAGGCGCAGCTACAGGCGATCATCAGCGGCGTCCCCTGCCCGCTCGCGATAACCCGGTGCTGTGATGGCACGGTGGTTTTCGCCAATACGCGCTTCGACGAAGCCATGGAGTTGCCATACGGCAATGGCGAGGGCGGATCGATCGAGCAATACTTCGTCGACCCGCGCGATTATCACGAGATGCTCGACTGCGTACGCCTTCACGGCCATGTCTACAACTATGAGACACGGCTGCGCGCACCCTCCGGCGCCGTCATGCTCGTTCTTTTCTCGATGCGTCGCGTCGGCCTGGAGTACGGCTCCGAAGTGCTCAATGCCTTCTTCGACATCACCGAACGGAAGCACGCCGAAGACGAGGTGCGGCGCCTTAACGAGCAGCTAGAGGTGCGCGTTGCCCAGCGCACGGAGGAGCTTCAGTTCGAGCTCAATGCCCGCGAGCGCGCGCAGGCCGATCTCGTGCGCGCGAAAGAAGAAGCAGAGGCTGCAACCGCTTCGAAGTCCCGCTTTCTGGCAGCGGCGAGCCACGATCTGCGGCAGCCCGTACACGCGATGACGCTGTTCATCTCCAATCTCGCCGAGCATGTGAAATCGGACAAATCGCGGGAGATGGTGGCCAACGTCAACGCCTGCGTGGAGTCGCTCTGCGAGATGTTCGAAAACATCCTCGACGTTTCGAAGCTGGCGTCCGGCGTTATCGAACCGCAGCTCCAGGATTTTCCCCTCGACCGCCTGCTGGTGCGCCTCTACAGGGAATTCGAGGGGCTGGCCGCGGAACGAAACATCGAGCTACGCTGCGTCAATTCACGGGCTGCTGTACGCAGCGACCCCACGCTCCTCTATCGTATTCTCAGCAATCTGGTATCCAACGCGCTTAAAAACACCAAGCAGGGTCGCGTGCTCGTCGGTTGCCGCCGCCGCGGCGAGGATGTCGAGATTCAGGTTTGGGATACCGGCATCGGTATTCCCGAGCACGAGATCAACCAGATCTTTGCCGAGTTCTATCGGGGCGCGAGCCGGCCCGACCAGCGGGGCAGCTTGGGTTTCGGTGCGGGCCTCGGACTCGGTCTTTCCATCGTCGAACATACCGCGCGTCTGTTGAAGCATTCGGTGCACGTATCGTCGAAGCCCGGCGAGCATACGATGTTTGCTGTGAGGCTCCCGCAGGGCGCGCCTCACAATGTCATGCTGATGCTGGAGCACGAAAGGACGTATATGGACCTCGCGGGCGTAAGGATTCTCGTGGTCGACGACCATCCGCTGGCGCTCAACGCACTGCAGGCGACACTCGAGAGCTGGGGGTGTGACGTTTCAGCGGCGAGTTCGACCGAATCCGCACTGGACCTGCTCGCCAGCGAGCCGGCGCCCCAGGTGATGGTTGTCGATTACCTGCTGCAATCGGGAGAAACCGGAGTAAACCTCCTGCGGACCGCAGCGCAATACCTGGATATCGAGGCACCTGCGATCGTACTTTCGGGCGTTTCGAGCCGCTTACTCGAGCGGGAAGTCGAGATCTGCGGCTATCGCCTGCTTTACAAACCGGCGCAACCCACGCGCCTCCGCCAGATGATCATCGAATGCCTCGCCAGCGGGCCACGCAATGCCGACACCCCGGAGATGGCGGCGGAGCCCGAGTATCATCACTGATCCGTGGCCGTCAGACACTGCTCAAGTTTGCAACAGTCACATGGCTCCGCGTCGCTGGCTGCCATCGTGACACGGTGTGATGGCGTTGCCATCCGGCGGCGACACGGATAGCTAAGGGCTTGGACTGGCCTCCGGAGAGGACCAGAAATGACAGACGGCAGTCGACCTTTCAGCATGCGGCAAACGATCCGGGCCTAGTCCGATCTCGGCCCGGCGCTTCCTGCCGCAATCAGGGAGTGAGCGGACGTGATCCCGGACCCCAGCGCCTCACGCATCGGTGCCGTGCAAAGCCCCGTCCGACTCTCCCAGACGCTCCGGCTTGCGGAGGTACGCGGATGAGGTTTCCGCTCCGTTCCTCCGGCGCGACGCAACGTTGGAGCGCGTTCACATACTGGGACCTCATCGCGGTCCTTCTGGTCCTCGGCACGCTGGTCCTCCTCGCCGAGGCGAGCCGCGCCGTCATGCAGCCGTTGCCCGAGCCGGGTATCGGCATCATCGACCTCCATCCCTCCGCGCTGTCCGAGTACGCAATGCGCACCTCTCTGCGCATGCTGGCGGCAATGGTGCTGTCCCTCATCTTCACGTTCACCTACGCGACATTAGCCGCCAAGAGCCGGCGAGCAGAGCGCGTGCTGATTCCGTTGCTCGACATTCTCCAGTCGGTGCCGATCCTCGGTTTCATATCCGTCACCGTGGTTTTCTTCATGTCGCTGGCGCCCGAAAAAATGCTCGGCGCCGAGCTCGCCGCCGTATTCGCCATCTTCACCAGCCAGGCCTGGAACATGGCCTTCAGCTTCTACCAGTCGCTGCGCACCGTGCCGAACGAGTTGACCGAGGCCGCGCACTCGTTCCGGCTCAGTCCATGGATGCGCTTCTGGAAGCTCGAGGCGCCGTTCGCGATGCCAGCGCTGGTCTGGAACATGATGATGTCGATGTCGGGCGGCTGGTTCTTTGTCGTCGCCTCGGAGGCGATAAGCGTCGGCAACACCACGGTGACGCTGCCGGGCATCGGCTCCTACATCGCCAAAGCCATCGCCGAGCGCGACCTCGGCGCCATTGGCTGGGCGATCGCGGCGATGCTCGTGGTGATCCTGATCTACGATCAGCTTCTGTTCCGGCCGCTCGTTGCCTGGGCCGACCGTTTCCGCTTCGAGCAGGAGACGAGCGTGGCGCCTCCTGCATCGTGGGTTCTGACGATGCTGCGCCGGTCGCAGATCGTATCGCAGGCCACGGCACCGCTCGCGGCCGCCTGGCGCTGGACCTATCGGATGCCCGCACGCCCGCGGAGAACATCGCCGCGTCCAGACAGGGAAGCTGCCTGGCAGAAATGGGGCGACCGGGTTTGGTACCTCGCCATCACAGCGGCCTGTCTCGTCGCCGCGTGGAAGATCGTCACCTTCGTGCTGGCGGGCGTTACGCTGCGCGAGACAGGAC
>DASRYA010000014.1:0-9531 GCA_035687305.1 Hyphomicrobium sp.
TTGTGACCTGCGCGTGGTCGCGACCGCACGTGCGGCTCGCCGCCGGGGATGCGCAGGTTGCGCGCGCGGCTGCGGTGAAATGGCGATCGTGCCAAAGCTGTAAGTGAAATGGTCGGAGCGGCGGGATTTGAACCCACGACCCCCAGTCCCCCAGACTGGTGCGCTAACCAGGCTGCGCCACGCTCCGAAGCGCTCCTTTTGCCAAGCGCGGCCATGCGGGTCAAGCGATGGCAGCGGCTCTTCAATCGATAAGGTTCTCAAGAGCCTCCCGGTCGCTCGGCAACCAGGGAATATCACCCAGTGCGGCGCCCTCGGGCACGGCGACTGCGGCATAGATGCCTTCGCCGAGTTGCAGATCGCGCACGCTCAATGAGGTGTTCGCACGGGGCTCCGTCAGGACTGCCGAAATAACCGGTGCCGGGCCGGCCCTGTCCCCCGGGCTCGCATCCGGCCGGCCAGCGGTGCCGGAGCCCAGGATTCCGAGGCGCGTCAGCAGGCGGCCGATCCCGCACCCTTCGGCCTTCGCGTACGCTTCGAGCCGCACCCATGCCTGCAGGAAACACCCCTCGCCTTCGGAGGGCAACGGCTCGGTGCTCAGCGCCGCTCCCGCCGCCTCGATACGCTCGCGCCGGGGCGAGCCGATACGAACCGTGCGCGTGCGCTCGATGTCGACGCCGATACTGCCGACACGCGAAATGCCGATGAGCGCCACGCCGCGCGCGTGGGAAATGCTGAAGCTGAGCGGCGCGTCCGGAAGGTGTGGTTTTCCGCGGTCAGCGAGGGCGTAGGGAGCCCCGCGCCAGCGCGCGCCATCCCAGCGCTCGATGAGAAGGCGCAGCGCAATGTGCGTCGCCATCCATTCGGTGCGAACGGTATCGTCGCTGAAGGACGACGCGCGGGCGCGGTCGTCCGTGCTGAGCCGTGGGGTATGCTGCTCGATCGCGTGCAACGCCGGTGCGGCCGCGGTGAGATCGACGCACCAGAGCTCGATCGGCGGTGCGACGCGCAAGCGGCTCACACGCGCGCGCTTCGGCGCGCCTTCGCTACGGGACGGCGTGCCGCTTCCGGCGGGGTGCCCATCAGGATGCCGCGACAGTTTTCAAGCTCGGCGATGGTGGCCAGCAGGCGCTCGCGCATCTCGTTCTTGGCGGCGGCAGCGGCTGACGCCCTGCCCCGTACGACGCGCTTGGCCGGTGGCGCGGGCGGCACCGGAACGACCTCGGCCACGGCCTGCGTATCCATACCGACACGCTTGACCGCCTCGACGCCCTGCTCGCGCAGGATCTTCTGCACGCCCTTGATGGTGTAGCCTTCAGCGTGCAGCAACTGGCAGATGCCACGCAGCAGCGCCATGTCCTCGGGCCGATAGTAGCGGCGGCCGCCGCCGCGCTTCATCGGCCGGATCTGGGGGAAACGACCCTCCCAGAAACGCAGGACATGCTTAGGGACATCGAGCTCGTCGGCAACTTCGCTGATGGTGCGAAAAGCCTCGGCCGTCTTGGTCAATTACGCCTCCACCGGCTGCGCCACCGCACCGCCGAGGAAGGCTGCTCACTCGGCTGCCTTGCGGCGCACGTGACCCTGGTTGATGCGCTCTTTCATAATGTTGCTCGGTCGAAAGACCAAGACCCGGCGCGGCGTGATCGGCACTTCATCCCCGGTTTTGGGATTGCGTCCCATGCGTTCGCCCTTCTGGCGAATGCCGAACGATCCGAAGGACGAGAGCTTCACCGCTTCTCCGCGCGCCAAGCTCGCGGAGATCTCCCCCAGCACCAATTCAACGAGCTCCTGACTCTCGTTGCGCGGCAACCCGACCTTCCGGACCACCGCCTCGGCAAGGTCTGCACGCGTTAACGTCTTGCCTCCCATGGCATTTTGCCTCCCGCTCCGCTCACTTTTTTTCGATGCTACTTGCGGGCGAGGCAATCGTCAATCGAGAGCACATTTCAACTAGCTGAAATCAAAGAAAGAAACATGGCGCGGTGCGATATATGCAACGGGGTGTTACCAGCGCGCCAGCACCGCACCCCAGGTAAAGCCGCCTCCCATGGCCTCCATGAGCACCAGGGAGCCTTCGTTAATGCGGTGATCCTCGAACGCCTGATTGAGGGCCAGCGGGATGGATGCGGCGGACGTATTGCCGTGGCGGTCGAGGGTCACGATGATCTTGTCGGCCTGCACGCCGAGCCTTTTCAGGACCCCGTCGAGGATGCGCTGGTTGGCCTGGTGCGGCACATAAAGATCGATCTCGTCGGCGGCATAGCCGGTCATCACGAGGGTCTCCTCGATCACGCCGGAGATCTTCTGCACAGCATGGCGGAACACCTCGCGTCCGTTCATGCGCAGGTGGCCGACGGTCTGGGTGGAGCTCGGCCCGCCATCGACATAGAGCAGATCCTCGAAGCGGCCATCGGAGCGGATGCGCGTTGCGAGTATGCCGCGATCCTCACGCTCGCCGTGCTGGGGCTGGGCTTCGAGCACGACGGCGCCGGCGCCATCGCCGAACAGGACACAGGTGGTGCGGTCCTTCCAATCGAGGATGCGCGAGAAGGTTTCCGCGCCGACGACGATCGCGCGCTTGAACTGCCCGGTCTTGAGGAAATTATCGGCGATCGTCAGCGCATAGACGAACCCGGAGCAGACGGCCTGCACGTCGAACGCGGCGCCTTTGGTGACGCCGAGGCCCTGCTGGATGCGCACGGCGGTCGCGGGAAAGGTGCGGTCGGGGGTTGCGGTGGCGCAGATCACGAGGTCGATGTCGACGGGGTCGATGCCTGCCCGCACGAGCGCCTGGCGTGCAGCGGCGATGCCGAGATCGGATGTCAGCTCGCCGTCCGCGGCGATGTGGCGGGCCCGGATCCCCGTGCGCTCGACGATCCATTCGTCGCTGGTGTCGACCATCTTCGCCAAGTCGGCGTTGGTCAGAACACGCTTGGGAAGGTAGGAACCGACACCGCGAAACACTGAACGGATGACTGCCACTGAGCTGCCTTGCTTCTTATGGTTTGTCCCAGCTTCGACGGGCCTTCGCGCGGGCCGAAGGCGCCCGGCAGCAGCCATGTCAGCCCGTGGCGGTCGCCTCGAGCTTGTGGTGGAATGCCGTCAGATCGGCGGCAAGCCGTGGAATGAGACGGCTCTGCGCCATCTCGTACGCGAGATCGACAGCGCTGGCAAAGCCCAGCGCATCGGCGCCCCCGTGACTCTTGACCGCGATACCGTTGAGGCCAAGGAACATGCCACCGTTGACGCGGCGCGGGTCCATTTTTTCCTTAAGGACGCGGAAGCCGCCGGATGCCAGCAGCGCACCCAGCTTCGAGAGCAGCGTACGCTTCATAGCGGCGCGCAGGTATTCACCAATCTGCTTGGCTGTGCCCTCGGCGGTCTTGAGGGCGATGTTCCCCGCGAAGCCCTCTACGACGACCACGTCGACGACGCCCTGCCCGATCTGATCGCCTTCGATAAAGCCGCGGTAATCGAGCGGAAGGTCGGCCGTGCTCTTCAACCAGGAGTGCGCCTGACGCACTTCCTCGACGCCCTTGATCTCCTCTACGCCGACGTTCAGCAGACCAACGGTCGGGCGCTCGATGTGGAACAGCGCCCGCGCCATGGCGGTGCCCATCAACGCGAAGTGACACAGCTCGCGCGCCGACGCGCCAATGTTGGCGCCGACGTCGAGCACGATGCACTCGGCCTTCACCGTCGGCCAGATGGCGGCGATGGCGGGGCGTTCGACCCCGGCCATGGGCCGCAGGATCAGCTTCGACATGGCCATGAAGGCGCCCGTGTTGCCCGCGGACACGGCCACGTCGGCGTCGCCGGCGCGCACGGCGTCGATCGCGAGCCACAGGCTGGTGCCCTTGCCGCGCCGCAGCGCCTGGCTCGGCTTGTCGCTCATTCCGACGGAAAGATCGGTGTGCACAATGCGCGATTTCGCAGCGAGCGCCGGCAGCTTATCCAGCTCCGCCCGGATCTGCGCTTCATTGCCATAGAAGATGTAGCTGAGCGCGGGATAGCGCTCCAAGGACAGCGCGGCACCTGGAACCACGACCGCGGGACCGTGGTCGCCGCCCATGGCGTCAAGCGCAATTGTCCGCGGCTGAGACATGCGCGGCTCGCCTCACAAATTATCCCCTGGTAGGACGCCGCGGAGAATATCGCGCCGGGCCACCCCTGAACTCGCGGAACATACTCTTTTGCAGATGCGAGACAACCGGATTCTCGCCCTATTCTGCCGCAGTCCTGTGGGCCGTTAATCGCGCCTCAGCGCCCCTCTTTAAGTTTTTTCAGGGCCTCGAAAGCGCTTGCGCCGCCGCCCGATGGAGGCTCGGGCTCGGTTTCCTCGAACTCGGCGCCGGGCTTGCGCGGATAAGGGTTAAGGCTGGCGGCGAGGGTCTCGAACACGATCCGCCCGGCATCGATGCGGCCATGCTCGATGGGCTCGATCTCTGCGGCGGCAAGCGCCTCCATCTCCTCCTCGCCCGTCTCCGGCATGCTGGCGGGCGGCCAATATTCGACGTCGAAATCTCCCTCGACGGCCTCGGAAACGGGCTCGAGCGTGACGACGCAGGGCTGCGTCACGCGCCCCTTCAACTGGCCGGCGAGGCGATAGTGGCCCTTGCCGATGGCGCGGATGGTGAACGAGACCGCCAGCTTCTCGCAGGACAGAATCTCCAACTCGGCGGCAAGGGCTGCGCGCTCCTCCTCCGTGGCGGTGCGATTTTCGCGCAGGCCGCCTTCGGGAATTTCCGTGGTGCGATAGGACCAGTCGAGTGCGGGCGTCGTCATCGCGGAATCCCGGCGGAATGGGGCGGATCGGGAAAGCGTACGCCATCGCCGGCGGGGCTCACCTCGGCCAACGCGCGCGCGCTTTGGCGTACGTAGGCTGCAAGCGCGACAAGGCGTGCGTCCGCCTCGGCGCCTGCGGGCGCATCGTGGATGTGGCGGGCAAGCGCCGCGGCGAGCGGGGCATCGGATGGCTCGGCCAACCCTGCGCGGTAATCCATCGTGCGATCGTAGAGGCCCGCGGCGGCGCGGCGCACCTTCTTCGGGACGGAAAGGTCACCGGTCGCGAGTTCGCGCAGGGAATCATCCATATCCGCTATGAAGGCCTCGACCAGCATCCGGTCCAGGGGGGCGCCCCGACCGCCGGCACTGCGCAGGCGCTCCAAAACCAGAAAAAGGTGAAGCACCACCATTTCATAGCGGCCCACGGGCGTATCGGGCACACCCAGGTCGGTATAGAATTCCGGCCGGCGTGCCTGCGCCACGACGGCGCCATAAAGCTCGCCTGCCTTACGGCGGGTCTCGGCGCGCGTTCTGAGGGATTCCAGCATGGGTGCCGGGCCTTACGTGGATAAGAAAACCAATCGGGGGAACACGGCGCCGCTTTAGGCTCATGCCGTTGCAATCATCCGGACCACAGGCTAAGCGCACTTCGCGCCCCCATTCAATCCAGTCTCGGGAAGACATACCATAATGCGCCGAGAGATGAACGACCGCCAGCGCCGCATGGGCCTGTCGAGACTAGCGCAGCGAGCGCGCGGCTTGCGCGCGAAGGGATTGAGCCTCGCCGCTCTCCTCGCCGGCGCGCTCGCGCTCGGCGCATGCGATTCCAACGTCATCAAGCATGGCGTGCAGTTCCATGAAGGCGACCTGCAGCAGATCCAGCCCGGGATGAGCCAGGAGCAGGTGCGCATGAATCTCGGCACGCCCTCGACCACGGCTGTCGTCGGCACGAACCAGGCCTACTACTACATTTCCAGCACGGCGACGCAGACCTCGTTCATGCTGCCGACGGAGCAGGACCGGCAGGTCGTCGCCGTCTACTTCTCCGAAGCGGGCACGGTGGAGCGCGTCGCCAACTACGGCATGAAGGACGGGCGCGTGTTCGACTACGTCTCGCGCACGACGCCGGCGCCGGGCGGCAATGACGACGGCATCACCAAGCAGCTCTTCCGCAACCTCGGCACGAAGCAGATCTTCGGCGATTAACGCGCTGTGCTGGTGCTCGCGTTGGCGTTCGCGTCGTCGTAGAGGATGTCGCCGCGATAGCCTTCGTATGCCTTGGCGTATTCCATGACGCGCGCCACCTCGGTGATGAACGTCTCGTCGTAGCCGGCGCGGCGGAGCAGGTGGAAACCGATCTCCATGCCCGAGGCGATGCCGCCGCCGGTGATGATGCGGCCGCTATCGACGACGCGCGCACGCGAGATGCGGCACGCCGGGGCGATCTCCGCGAGGCGATCGATCGGTATCTTGCCCATGTTCGAAGCCTCGAGGCGGTCGGGCTCCTTGCGGTTGGTGGCGGCGCGGCCATCGAGCAGGCCCATGCGGCCGTAGATCCACGAGCCGGTGCATACGGAGACGAGCAGCGTCGTCTCGGGCAACGCGCGGATGAACGCGTGCAGGCGGCCGTTGTTCACTTCCTGCCGGGTGCCAAAGCCGCCGGGGATGAGGAAGGCGTCCATGTCGGGCTGGTCGGCGAAGCTGTAGTTCGGCAGCACGGTGAAGCCCGCCTGCGCCTGGGTGGCGCGCATGCTCTCGGCGATGAAGAACGCATCGAGCTCGGGGTCGAAGCGGCGCGCCACGGAGAAGACACCGTAGGGCGCCGCGAAGTCGACGATCTCCAGGTCCTTGCAGATGTAGATCCCCAGACGAAAGCCCGCCTTGACCGCCATGACACACCCCATATAGATAGACAGTTCTGTCTATTTTGATAGACCGATCTGTCTATCTTGGCAAGTCAATCGCGCCGGAAAGATCGATATGCCGAAGACGACGGCCAGCGCCAAAGCCGAAAAGCCTGCATCCGCGCGGGAGCGCATCTTGGAGAGCGCGCTGCGCCTCTTCTATGCGCACGGCACGCGCGGCGTCGGCATCGACCGCATTATCGCCGAATCCGGCGTCGCCAAGATGAGCTTCTACAATCACTTCCCCTCCAAGGCCGATCTCGTCGCCGCGTTTTTAGAGGAGCGCCACAGGCGCTGGATGGCGTGGTTCGAGGCGGCGCTGAAGACACGCGCCGCAAAGCCGGGGACAAATCTCTCGGCCGTCGCCGACGTGCTGCGCACCTGGTTTGCAGCACCGGATTTTCACGGCTGCGCGTTCATCAACATTCTCGCGGAGACGGAGCGCACGTCCACGCGCGAGCGCGCCATCGCGCGGGGCCACAAGGATGGGCTGCTGGAGCTGTTGATCGGGCAGGCGCGCAAGGATGGCATCGCGCGGCCGGCGGAAGCGGGCCGGCTGGCGCTTATCGTCGTCGAAGGGGCGATCGTGCGTGCCGAGATGACAGGCGAAGGCGACAGGGTGGCGGCCGATGCCAAGGCGCTGCTCAAGTCGATCGCGAACGGATAGGCGGTTGCCGCGTAGCGCGCATGACCGCCAGCTGCACCGACAAAAGAAAAAGGGCCCGGCATCGCGCCGGGCCCTTCTCGTTCGTTCGCGAACGGGTGAGCGATCAGCCGGTCGCCGCCAGCACCGCGAGCAGCAGCAGCGCGACGATGTTGGTGATCTTGATCGCCGGGTTCACGGCGGGGCCGGCGGTGTCCTTGTAGGGATCGCCGACGGTGTCACCGGTCACGGCGGCCTTGTGCGCCTCCGAGCCCTTGTTGTGCTTCACGCCGTCCTTGTCGACGAAGCCGTCCTCGATCGCCTTCTTGGCGTTGTCCCAGGCGCCGCCGCCCGAGGTCATCGAGATGGCGACGAAGAGGCCGTTGACGATCACACCCAGCAGCATCGCGCCGACCGCGGAGAACGCCGCGCTCTTGCCCGCGGCGCCGCCGCCGGCGATGGCATAGATGGCGAAGTAGAGTGCGATCGGCGACAGCACCGGCAGCAGCGAGGGGATGATCATCTCCTTGATCGCCGCGCGGGTCAGCAGGTCGACGGCCGCCGCATAGTCGGGGCGGTCCTTACCCTGCATGATACCGGGCTTGGCTTTGAACTGGCGGCGAACCTCCTGCACGATGGCGCTGCCGGCGCGGCCGACGGCCGTCATGGCGATGCCGCCGAACAGGTAGGGGATGAGACCGCCGAGCAGCAGGCCGACGACCACATACGGGTTCGAGAGCGAGAAGTCGGGCTTCACGTCCTTAAAGTAGGAGTAGCCCGTCGCGCCCGCCCTGTTCGCTTCGTCGATGAAGTGCTGCAGGTCGTAGCTGTAGGCCGCAAACAGCACCAGCGCGCCGAGACCGGCCGAGCCGATGGCATAACCCTTGGTGACCGCCTTCGTCGTGTTGCCGACGGCGTCGAGCGCGTCGGTCGAACGGCGCACTTCTTTCGGCAGGCCGGACATCTCGGCGATGCCGCCGGCATTGTCCGTCACCGGACCGAAGGCGTCGAGCGCTACGACCATGCCCGCGAGGCCGAGCATCGTCGTCGTGGCGATGGCCGTGCCGAAGAGGCCGGCAATCGAATAGGTCGAAAGGATGCCGCCGACGATGACGATGGCGGGCAGAGCGGTCGACTCGAGCGAAACGGCGAGGCCCTGGATGACGTTCGTGCCGTGGCCGGTCACGGAGGCCTGGGCGATCGAACGGACCGGCTTATAGCCGATGCCGGTGTAGTACTCGGTGATCCAGATGATGAGGCCCGTCACCGCCAGACCGATGAGACCGCAGATGAAGAGGTTGTAGCCGGTGATCGTCATGCCGGCAGCCGTGCCGACCTCGCCGAAGCCGCCGAGGACGTAATGCGTCGCCGCCCAAAGGCCGGCGACCGACAGCACAGCGCTGGCGAGGAAGCCGCGATAGAGGGCGCCCATGATCGAGTTGTTGGTGCCGAGCTTCACGAAGAACGTGCCGATGATCGAGGTGACGATGCACGCCGCGCAGATGGCGAGCGGGTAGACCATCAGAAGCTCGAGGTTCGGCTGACCGGCGAAGAAGATCGAGCCGAGCACCATCGTCGCGACGACGGTCACGGCGTAGGTCTCGAACAGGTCGGCCGCCATACCGGCGCAGTCGCCGACGTTGTCGCCCACGTTGTCGGCGATGGTTGCAGGGTTGCGCGGATCGTCTTCAGGAATACCCGCTTCAACCTTGCCGACGAGATCGCCGCCGACGTCCGCACCCTTGGTGAAGATGCCGCCGCCGAGACGGGCAAAGATGGAGATGAGCGAAGCGCCGAAGCCCAGCGCGACGAGCGCGTCCGTGACGGTGCGCGAATCCGGGGAGTGGCCGAGGCCAGCGGTGAGGAAGAAGTAGTAGCCCGCGACGCCGAGCAGCGCCATGCCGGCAACCAGCATGCCCGTGACGGCGCCCGACTTGAAGGCGATATCGAGACCGCGGCCGAGCGAATGCGTGGCGGCCTGCGCGGTGCGTACGTTCGCGCGCACCGATACGTTCATGCCTACGTAACCGGCCAGTCCGGAAAGCACAGCGCCAATCAGGAAGCCGATGGCGACGAGGTAGCCGAGCAATACCCAGGCGAGCACGAAGATGACGGCGCCGACCATGGCGATCGTCGTATATTGGCGATTGAGATAAGCCTGCGCGCCCTCTCGGATGGCACCGGCAATTTCCTGCATCC
>DASRYA010000015.1:0-4750 GCA_035687305.1 Hyphomicrobium sp.
GTGAACGTGCTGAAGATCGTCGGCGACGGCACGCAGGAAGGCTATACCGCGTGGCTGCTGCAGCCTTACGCGGACCGCGAGGGCTACATCGGCGCCTCGCCGTTCTCGGTGGACGAGTGGAAGCAGATGGTCTCGGAAGCGGACCGTGCCGGCGTCGACGTCCACGTCCATGCGTGCGGCGAGCGCACCGCGCGCGTCGCGCTCGACGCCATCGAAGCCGCGATGATCGCCAACCCGAAGCGCGAGCGGCGCAATGCCATCGCGCATCTCGTCTATGTCGACGATGCGGACATGCCGCGCTTCAAGGAGCTGGGCGTAACGGCCCAGTTCTCCGCCAACTGGATGACGGCCGATCCCGACACCATGGGCATCCTCTCCGAGCGCTATGGACCCGAGCGCCACAGCAAGCTCTACCGTCCGCGCACCATGCTGGAAGCGGGCGGACGCATCTCCTTCGGTACGGACTGGCCGGCGGCGGGCTATTTCTCCACCTACAAGCCGCTCGATTCCATCCAGATCGCAACGACGCGCCAGCTGGTCGGCAAACCCGACGCGCAGGTCCTGGAGCCCGCCGCCGAGCGGCTCGATCTTGCTCAGGCCATCCACGCGAACACGCTCGGCGCCGCCTATCAGCTACGCATGGAGGACCGCGTTGGCTCGATCGAGCCGGGCAAGCTCGCGGATCTCGTCGTGCTGGAGAAAAACATCTTCGATCTCGACCCTCACGAGGTCGCCGCGACCCGCATCGACATGACGATGATGAACGGCCGCTTCACCCACGGAGAGCCGGCCTGACGCGCAGCGTCAGCGGCTCGAAGCGCTGCGGCTAGCTTCAGTGCTGGGGATATATGTCGACCGTATCGACCGATGCCGTGTCGCCGTCCGGCGGGCACTTGCGCTCCTGCGAGACCGGCTCCTCGTTGCACTCCGCTTCGAACTCGGCGTTGCCGTCGGTGGTGATCGGATGCAGCGTCGCCTTGCAGAGCATCGACTGCCCCGACGGCGAATCCGAGCGCAGCTGCACGCTGCGGCCGACGCCAACCTCGAATCGGAACAGACAGGTTTCACCCTTGGGGCGCAGCAGCACGGTGACGGCGTTTTCGTGGCGCGAAATATTCTCGACGGCGAAGCTGTCGCCATCTCCGTCGCCGAACGAGACCGCTTGCTGAGGCGCAACCGAGAACGTATCGCCGTCTCCGGCAATAGCCATCCCAATGGGTGCGACTGCTAGCGCGATTGCCGCCAGACCGATCCGAACGAGACACGGACGTCGCATACCGTGAGCCCCATGTGAGCGCAAAAGCATATTACCCTATGATGCTCACGGAGTCCTTAAGTCCTCCGCTTGTGCACCCATGAAATTTCAACGTGGCGCCCGCCTTGGGCGCCTTCCTTAGACAAGGTATGTAGGAAGCTGGATGTTCCCCCTGGAACACCACCGCGGCATTGCTTCGCGGGCCCGCGCGATCGTCACATTTCGACGTTCATTGTCATATTCAGAGCCGGTAGGTCCCGCCCACCCGCCCGATCTCGACAGCAGCTGCCAGGAAGGGAACCGATGCCGTTCACCACGATCCGCCGCCTGGCGCTCGCCATCCTCGCGGCCGCCCTCCCGCTGACGGCGCCGCGTGCCGACCCTTATCTTGCGGATTTTGATTATCCGTTCCCGGTGCAGCGCCTCGAGCTGCGCTCCCAGGGCCAGGATCTGTGGATGGCCTACATGGACATCGCCCCCACGGGCGCACCGAACGGCCGCACAGCTGTGCTGCTCCATGGCAAGAACTTCTGCGGCGCGACCTGGGAAAACACCGCCCGCGCGCTGAGCGCCGCCGGCTACCGCGTCGTCGTACCCGACCAGATCGGCTTCTGCCGCTCCGCCAAGCCGCGCGCGTATCAGTTCAGCCTGCACCAGCTCGCCGCCAACACCCACGCGCTGCTCGAAAAGCTCGGCATCGAGAAGCCGATCGTCATCGGCCACTCGATGGGCGGCATGCTCGCGATCCGCTACGCGCTGATGTACCCCGGCGAAACCGGCGCGCTCGTCGTCGTCAACCCCATCGGCCTGGAGGATTGGAAAGCAAAGGGCGTCGCGCTTCCAACCGTCGACGAGCTTTACGCCCGCGAGCTGAAGACGACGCGCGATAGCATCAGGAAGTATCAGCAGACGGTCTACTACGACGGGAAGTGGAAACCTGCATACGACCGCTGGGTCGACATGCTCGCCTCCATGTATGCGGGCAAAGACGGCGATCTCGTCGCCTGGAACCAGGCGCTCACCTCGGACATGGTGCTGTCCCAGCCGGTGATCTACGAGATCGGCCGCATCGCCGTGCCGACGCTGCTGCTCATCGGCCTCAAGGATACAACCGCCATCGGCAGGGATCACGCCTCGCCGGAGGACGCCAGCAAGCTTGGCCGTTATGCGGAACTGGCTCCCGCTGCCGCCGCGCGTATCAAAGGATCGAAGCTCGTGACGTTCCCCGAGCTGGGGCATTCGCCGCAGGTCGAGGACCCGCAACGCTTCAACGCCGCGCTGATCCGCTCGCTCGGCGAGCTTCCACCAGCGCAGCCTTGAAGGGGCTATTCCGGCCGGAACCCAGTCGCCAGCACGTACAGCTCCGCCGAGTCCGACCGGCTTGCCGGCGGCTTGACGTGGTGCACCTTCGCAAAGCGCTTTTTCAACAGGTCGAGCAACTCGCGCTCCGTCCCGCCCTGCAGCACCTTGGCGAGGAATGCCCCGCCCGGCCGCAGCACGTCACAGGCGAAATAGGCCGCCGCCTCGGCCAGCCCCATGATGCGCAGATGGTCCGTCCGCGTGTGGCCCGTCGTGGGCGCCGCCATGTCCGACAGCACGATGTCGGCGCGCCCATCGCGCAGCATCGAGCGCAGCTTCTCCTCCGCGCCCTCGACGGTAAAATCGAGCTGGATGGCTTCCACGCCGGGCAGCGCTTCCATGGCGAGATAGTCGATCGCGACGACCTGCCCCTTGCCCGCGAGCGACTGCACTTTTTCCGCCGCCACCTGGCTCCATCCACCCGGCGCCGCGCCGAGGTCCACCACGACCGCGCCCGGCTTCAGCAGCCGGTACTTGTCGTCGATCTCTTTCAGCTTGTAGGCCGCGCGGGAGCGCATGCCCTCGCGCTTGGCGGCGGCGACGTAGGGATCGTTGAGCTGGCGTTCCAGCCACCGTTGCGATGACGGCCGGTGCTTGCGCGCGCTCTTGAGGCGCACGTGCATCTGGCGCTGGCCGCCTCCGGGGCCCTTCTGCGGGCCGCTACGCTTCGTCGTCATTACGGTTCCTTTGACCGGTCTTTCACGCGGGCCGGCGGCGACGGCGCAGCGGCGTCAGCACGCCGTCCTCGACCATCAGCGTCGTCAGGATGCCTTCGCGCAGGCCGCGGTCGGCGACGCGAAGGCGCTCGCACGGCCACATGCGCAGAATGGCTTCTAAGATAGCACATCCGGCGAGCACGAGGTCCGCACGCTCGCGCCCGATGCAAGGTTCCGCCACCCGCTGCTCGTAGCTCCGCCCGATCAGATCGTTCGTGACGGTGCGCACCTCGTCGACCTTCAGCCAGCATCCGTCGACGCGGTTGCGGTCGTATCGCTGCAGACCGAGCTGGATGCCGGCAACGGTCGTCACCGTACCCGATGTACCGAGCATGTGCACGCGGCGGCCCGCAAGACGGCTCGCCACGTTGTGGCGCGCCTCGAACTTGGCGAGCAGGCGCACCGTCTCGTCCACCATCGCCTCGAAGTCGGCCGGTGTGACATGGCGGCCACCGAAGCGCTCCGCCAAGGTCACGACGCCGATCGGCAGCGACGTCCAGGCGACCATGCAGTTCTGCGCATCGAGACGGCCGGCGAAGCGGCGGTCGCGCTGACGGCTGCGCTGCGCCAGATCGAGAAGGATGAGCTCCGACGACCCGCCGCCGATGTCGAACACCAGCACATAATCGCAGCTCGCATCGATCAATGCCGCCGAGCCGGAAACCGCCAGCCGCGCCTCCACCTCCGGCGTCAGTATCTCGATCTCGAGCCCGAGCGTGTCGTGCACGCGCGCGAGAAACTCGCCGCCATTTTCCGCGATGCGGCAGGCTTCGGTGGCGACGAGACGCGACCGGCGCACGCGCGCGCGGCCAAGCTTGCCGGCACAGACTTTCAACGCCTCGAGTGTACGCGCCATCGCCGGCTCGGAAAGGCGCCCAGTCTGGCTCACGCCCTCTCCGAGGCGAATGATCCGCGAGAACGCATCGACAACGCGGAAGCCCCGCCGCGAGGGGCGCGCCAGCAGCAGCCGGCAATTGTTGGTGCCGAGATCGAGGGCGCCGTAGACCCCGTCGGGCCGCGCCTCCTGGCCGGCGCGCGGCATCGATGCCCCGTTCCTGGAGCTTCCGTTGCATTGCTCGACGGATGAAAAATGTGTGCCAAGGCTGGCGGAGAAATCGCCGCTACCGCTCGAGAACCGAGGCGCGTCCGTGGCGCCCTCGTCGGGTTGGCCCTGCACAGTTTTTAGCCCCAGCGCCTGGCATACGGCCCGCCACGTCAACCGCGGTGAGCCGCGTCATCAGGCGTCTTCCTGGATGACACTTGCCCCCACTGTAACAGCAATCGGCCGCCGGTAAAGCGCGGACGCCGGATTGCAGCTATCCTCGTGTCCTCGCGGCTGAAATAGACTTAATCGATGACCGCTTTCCGAGTTGTACCGATGGCTATTCTCGCCGCGTTGCTGGCCGTGATTCTGGCCGCT
>DASRYA010000016.1:0-4575 GCA_035687305.1 Hyphomicrobium sp.
CAGCCCCACCTTCTTCTGCTGATCCGCGCCCTTGAAGTTGAACCAGCCGCAATAGGCGCGTGACGACATCTCGCGCTTGTCGCCGAATTTCATGATGTCGAGGCCGCCCGAGATTTCCTCCCAGACGGTTTTCTTGTCGTCGAGGTGATCGCGGCTCTGGTCGACGTAGGCGAGCTTCACCGTCGGACCGAGCTTGATCGAGCCGTTGTCCGGCTTTTCCGCTCCGGTGATCATCTTGAACAGCGTCGTCTTGCCGGCGCCGTTGGGACCGATGACGCCGACGATGCCGCCCGGCGGCAGCTTGAACGTCAGATCGTCGATCAGCAGGCGGTCCCCGAACGCTTTCGTGAGGCCGTCCACCTCCACGACCATGTCGCCGAGGCGCGGACCGGGGGCAATGGAGAACGACGCCTTGCCCACCTCTTCACGGCCCGCCTCTTCAACCAGCTTGTCGTAAGCGGTGATGCGCGCCTTCGACTTCGCCTGCCGTGCCTTGGGTGATGAGCGGATCCACTCCAGCTCGCGGCTGATCTGCTTCTGGCGCCCTTCCTCGGCCGCCTTCTCGCTCTCGGCGCGCTTGGCCTTCTGTTCCAGCCAGCTCGAATAGTTGCCCTTCCAAGGCACGCCCTGCCCGCGGTCGAGCTCGAGCGTCCAATCGGTGAGGTTGTCGAGGAAGTAGCGGTCGTGGGTGACGAGGATCACGCAGCCCGCATACTCTTTCAGATAGCGTTCCAGCCACGCGACGCTTTCCGCGTCGAGGTGGTTGGTCGGCTCGTCGAGCAGGAGGATGTCGGGCTTCGATAGCAGCAGGCGGGTGAGCGCCACGCGGCGCTTCTCGCCACCCGACAGCTTCTTCACGTCGGCATCGCCCGGCGGGCACCGCAACGCGTCGAGCGCCTGCTCCACCTGCGTGTCGAGGTCCCAGAGATCGAGCGCGTCGATCTGGTCCTGCAACGCCGTCATCTCGTCGGCGGTCTCGTCGGAGTAGTTCGCCGCGATCTCGTTGTAGCGATCGAGGATGGCCTTCTTCTCGCCGACGCCTTCCATGGCGTTGCCCAGCACGTCCTTCGTGGGATCGAGCTCCGGCTCCTGCGGCAGGTAGCCCACCTTGATGCCGTCCGCCGCCTTGGCCTCGCCGAGGTAATCGTCGACGACGCCGGCCATGATCTTCAGGAGCGTCGACTTACCCGCGCCGTTGAGGCCGACGACACCGATCTTGGCGCCCGGCAGGAACGACAGCGAGATGTCCTTCAGGACCTGCTTGCCCCCCGGATAGGCCTTGGAGAGCTTGTGCATGTGATAGACGTATTGCGGGTTCGCCACGGGGGCGGCCTCCTCGTTCGCGATGCGGGGAATTCATGCTTTGGGCGCTTCTAGCCGATCGGCCCGCGGGGCTCAACGGCCCAGACACGGCGCCGCGGCCCACGGCTGAGCGCCGTTCGCTGGCTTGCATATAGCGCTTTGATCGCAAACGAAAAAGGGCATGCGTCCTTTAACGCATGCCCCCGGCTCGTGCCCCCGCCGCCATCATCCTAGACGAGCGCAGGCTCCTCCAGGCTGAGCACCGGCTGCTCGGGATAGGCGAGCTGCTCACGGGCGCGCCAATCGTTGGTCACGTAATTGATGACGAGCGATTTGCGCACGCCGTCGATCTTGCGCGGCTCGAAGCCGTGGTAGGTCACATTGGAGGGCACGAAGATCAATCCGGCGTTCGGCGCGAAGGGCGAACGCCCGACCCAGGTTTTGTCGTGGTCGTAGATGTCCGTGCCGAGATCGGCGTGCGAGGCATCCTTCGACAGGTAGATGAGGAAGGTGAAAGTCTTGACGCCGATGTCCGTGTGCGGCTCGAGCCAGAAGCCATCGACGTCCTGGGCGAACTCGATGCGCAGGTACGTGCCGCCAAGCTGGGCGCCGAAGATGCGCTCGATCGCGGATGTCAGGCGCTGATCCTGCAGCGCGCTCGCCACGCCCTCGGCGCATTTGTATTTCGCCCTGTTCGGCGGATCGAAATAATGCCGCGTATTGTTGTGCAGCTCGCGGCGCCCGGAAACTCCGCCGAGATCCGCCGCCGTGAGCGGCATGGCGAGAATCTCGTCGACGACGGTTGGCGGCAGGCAATTCTGTAAGAACCAGTGCGGATAGGGCTGGCGGCGTACGGGCGCCCGCTCAAAACTCGAAAGAAGAGAAGCGACAATGGCATTGATAGAAGCGGTCATAGCAACACTCCCTCAGCAATCCATATTGAAATGCTGTCACGGAGGGCGCGTATAATCACGTTGCCGATTTGCCGAGCCCACAGGGGCGCGCGCTTGTACACAGTTCAGCTGCATTTGCAGCCCGCGAAGAATGTAATTTCATCCGTTCGGCGATATGCGCCGCGATAGCCGGAGCAGAATTCAGCGCTTTATAATTCCACTGTCCTATAGAGTTTATTTCATCTGCGCGCCGCGTGGCGCCGTATTCCTCCAGGGCGCGATGGAAGCGCGCGAACTTCGGTGATCCTCCATCGGGATGGAACACGTACACCGGCCGTCCGGTCGCGCACGGCTCGCCCGTCATGTTGATGCTGTCGGCCGGCGCGAGGAACACATCGGCACACGCGAGGAAGTGCGGATAGGGGTTCTCTCCCGCCATGTCCCAGAAGATGTGCGGAAATGGCTGCACGGCCGCTTTGGCACACGCGACCAATGCCGGATCCGATCGTCGCGACGGCGTCACCAGAAATCCGGCGCCGAGCCTGCCGAATTCCGTCAGCCGGTCGGTCAAGCGCTGTAGCGCGGCGGGCGTATACGTATAGTCGCCGTTCGAACCGCCGAGGAGCACGGCAACGCGCGGCTCGGGGAGCGCTGCGATTGCCTTCGGCATGGATTGGCGCAGCGCAGCGAGGCGGCTGGGCGAAAAGCTGTGCGGCGCGGTCAATGTCGTCACCACGTTGGGGCCGCGCAGCCTGTCGTGCTCGGGCACCCAGAACAGGTCGGCGGTGCGCAGCGACACCTTCGGATCCTGCAGAATGACCGTGAACGTGCCCGGCCCTGCGCGCCGTTTCAGCGCGCGTATATAGGGCGTCGTGAGACGGCCGATGGACATGGCGATCCTCGGCCACGGCGGAGCAAAACGGCTTCCCGCTCCACCGAAGTGCTCGCGCGGAGCAACGCCGATCCAGGGAGAAAGAAGACGGTGACCCCCCGTCGGCGCGACGGATTTCAACTCGACCGCAAGACTGAGCGCGTTCGCAACGCCCAGCGTCTGCGCATCATTGCCGGCTTTGCCGTCGCTGAAAATCCAGCAACTGCTTCCAGCCAGTTCCTGTAGCGCCTCCGGCATCGCGCGCCCCCTTGGAGGAATATCAGGCCATGTTTCTAACGAGCCGTGCGGCTGGCAGCATACGCCACACTTGCCGGTGTGCGCAGCCTGTGGCGCGCAAGAAGCGCTTTATCGCCAGGAAAGAATGCCGACGCCAGTGAAGAAATAGCGCCCGAGCCCGACCGTAAAAACCAGTGCGCCCCATAGCGTATGCTCGATGAACACCGCCCAGAATGCCCGTGTCATCGCATATCGCCACGCGAATAAAACGCCCGCGGCCATCGTTCCGTAAATGGCGAGCGGCGTTCCGATCACGATATGGCCGACCCCGAACAGCACGCCATTGAGGAGGATCGCCAGCCACCAGGCCCCGCCGAACAGGACGCCGTAGCGGTGGAAGAAGAACGTGCGGTAGACGAGCTCCTGCACCGCCACCGACATCAGCGGATAGAGCACCATGATGCGCGCCCACGTGTCGGGACGGTTGCGGGGAAACTCCAGGAACAGTGCCGGGTGATATTCCGCAACGTACGTGGCGAGCACCCCGCCGGCGAGCACGAACACGGTGAGGATCGATGCGAGCTGGGCGATGCTGAACCCGCGCGTCAGCTCGCGGCGAAAGGAGAAGGTGCGATCGATGGTGAGGAACAGCACGACGGCCGCCATCACCGGCATCAGCGCGATGAACACCGGAATGCCGCGCTGGTGCACCAGATAGTCGACGGCGAAGGGCGCCGCGAGGAAGACCAATCCCAGCTCCGTAAAGCGCCACAGCCGCGCGGGGCGCGAAAGTTCGGGCAGGGATAGCGTTCCGCCTGCGCAGATGATCTCACCGGGGGCGGCGGAGGCTTGCTGCATCAGCGCTCGCCTCGCCTCGCGCGCCAGCGGCGCTCGATCTCGCGGGCAATCGTCTCCGCCGAGTTGAGCGGCGCATAGTTCCAGCGCGGAATCTCGCCGACGCGTTCGGAAAGCGGGCGCGTCGCGCCGTGCGCTTCGAGCGCCGCGTGGAAACGGCGAAACTTGCGCGAGCCCCCGCCGGGATGGAACACCAGCACCGGCCGGCCCGTGGCCGCGGCCTCGCCCGTCATGTTGACGCTGTCGGCGGTGACGACGAACGCTTCGCCATGGGCGAGAAAATCGGGATAGGGATTCGCCCCCTGCCCGTCCCACAGGATGCGCGGGAAATCCTCCGTTGCGGCATCCACCGCCGCCAGCAGCCGCGGGTGCGTGCGCCGCGAAGGCGTTATCATGAAGCTTGCGCCCAGCTCACCC
>DASRYA010000017.1:0-52422 GCA_035687305.1 Hyphomicrobium sp.
GATTTGAATTCTGGGGGTCGCGTTGACGGCTCGTTAAGCGTCCGCGGGCCGCGCGTGGCTGCGCCCCGTCAGAGGGGCGCGCGCCCCGGGTGCCCGATCAACGCGTTTCGATCTCGCCGTCGACCTCGTGGTGGAGATCGGTGCCTTCGGCGGTGAGCACCATCTTCACGCGCAGCTTCGCGCCTTCGGGAGCGGCGCCCTCGCGCACCAGACGCTCGATCTCGCGCTGGGAGGTGATGCCCACCTCCTTGAGGAAGCGGCGCAGCGAAAGATTGAAGCGTTCCTCGTCCATGGCGCACCCGATCAGGCTTCACGTTTCTCCTGCCATCTAGGCCCCTTCGCGGAGGCGGCACAAGTGCGATGCGGCTGATCGGCGCCAGCCTCGGGCCCCGTGACAGGTATGTTGCGCCGCCAGACCAGCGCAGCTATCAAAGTTTTGTAGCTCGTTGCCATATGCCCGGCGGCGCATGGGACACTATCCGTATGCAGGAATTGAAGCTCATTGCCCTCGATCCGGAGGATCTGCGCGTCCTGTCGTGCCACCTGCAGGACGCGGTGATGCGCGTCGGGGACATGGCATTCCTGGGCCGGGACATGCGTTTTGCCGCCATTGCCAACCGTTTCGACTGGGAAGGGGCCGTGAAGGAAGGGCCCGACGCGTACCGGCGGCGGCGGTCGGGGGTGCGCTTCGAGCGGGTGAAGGCGGCCCGGGTCCAGGGGTTCGATCCGAGCCAGAAGGATAGTGTGCTGTCGCTGCTGGCGGTTACGTTCGAGCCGGGCGAGGAGCCCTCGGGCGCGGTGACGCTGCATTTCGCCGGCGGCGCGGCGCTTCAGCTCGAGGTCGAGTGCATAGAGGCGGAGCTGCGCGACCTCGGCGCCGCGTGGCGCGCCAACTCGAAACCAGCGCACGCAAGTGACGAATAGCGCCCGATAATTTCCCAAAGGAGACGGCCGAAGGGCCGATGACGAGATGCCCAAGCGGCTGAATACCCGCGATCCTCAATTCGAAACGGCGTTCGCAGCTTTCCTCGGTGAGAAGCGTGAATCCTCGGCCGACGTCGGCGCGGCGGTCGCTGGCATCATCGAGGACGTGCGCGCCCGTGGAGATGCCGCGCTGATCGATCTTTCGCGCAAATTCGACCGCGTCGATCTCGGCACCCTCGGCCTGCGCGTCACGGCGGCGGAGATGGCCCGCGCGCGTGCAGCGTGCAGCGCCGAGACGCTGGAGGCGCTGGAGCTCGCCGCGGCGCGCATCGCCGAGCACCACGAGCGCCAGCTGCCGGTCAACGAGCGCTATACGGACGAACTGGGCGTCGAGCTCGGCTGGCGCTGGACGGCGGTGGAATCGGCCGGCCTTTACGTGCCGGGCGGGCTTGCCTCCTATCCCAGCTCCGTGTTGATGAATGCCATTCCGGCGAAGGTCGCCGGCGTGCCGCGCATCGTCATGGTGGTGCCCTCGCCCAACGGCGAGCTCAACCCGCTCGTGCTGGCCGCCGCGGAGCTGGCCGGGATCGAGGAGGTCTACCGTATCGGCGGAGCGCAGGCCGTCGCCGCGCTCGCCTACGGCACGGAGACGATCGCGCCGGTTGCCAAGATCGTGGGTCCGGGCAACGCCTATGTCGCCGCGGCGAAGCGGCTGGTGTTCGGGACCGTCGGCATCGACAGCATCGCGGGGCCTTCGGAGGTGCTCATCATCGCCGACAGCGACAACGACCCCGATTGGATCGCGGCCGACCTTCTCGCCCAGGCCGAGCACGACACGGCCGCGCAATCGATCCTGATGACGGACGATCCTGAATTCGGGCGCGCGGTGGAGGCGGCCGTCGCTCGCCAGCTGGAGAGCCTGCCGCGCGCGAACATCGCGGGTGCAAGCTGGAACGAGTTCGGTGCCATCATCGAGCTGTCTTCGCTCGATGAGGCGCCCGCGCTCGCCGACCGCATCGCGGCGGAGCATCTGGAGATCGCCACCGCCGACGCGGAGGGGCTGAGCGAACGCATCCGCAATGCGGGCGCCATTTTCATCGGCTCGCACACGCCGGAGATGATCGGCGACTATATCGCGGGCTCCAACCACGTGCTGCCGACCTCGCGCACGGCACGCTTCTCGTCCGGTCTCGGGGTGCTCGATTTCATGAAGCGCACCTCGCTCCTGAAGCTGAACCACGGCGCGCTCGCGGCCCTCGGCCCGCCTGCGATGGCGCTGGCACGCGCCGAGGGGCTGGAAGCGCATCGGCTCTCCGCCGAGGTTCGCCTGCAACCTGCTACCGGGCATCAATCATGAGCGAGGAAGAAGCCCGCGCCGAGCTGCCGCGGGCGCGGCTGGTGGCGATCACGCTGGACGAGAAGTCGACGGCGACGACCAACTCGAACATCGAGCACGAGCGCGAGGTCGCCATCTTCGACATCCTGGAGGAAAACTCGTTCGCCCTCGATGGCCGTGATGATGGTCCATACAAGCTGAACCTCGGGATGCTGGAAGACCGTCTGGTGTTCGCGGTCAGCAACGAGGCCGACGAGACGCTCATCACCCACATGCTGTCGCTGACGCCGCTGAAGCGCATCATGAAGGACTATTTCCTCGTATGTGAAAGCTATTACGAGGCAATCCGCACGGCACCGCCCTCGCGCATCCAGGCAATCGACATGGGGCGGCGCGGCCTGCACGACGAAGGCAGCAGAACTCTGCTCGAACGTCTCGCCGGCAAGATCACCGTCGACATCGATACCGCCCGCCGGCTGTTTACGCTCATCTGCGCGCTACACTGGAAGGGGTAGCGGCCATGTCTCGCGACTTCGCGAGCGGCACAGCGGACCGTCCGGCTCCCGGGCCTGTGGCGGGGGAGGCAGCCTCCCGGGAGCTGCCTGGCGCAGTGCTCTTCGCCTGCACGACGAATGCGGTGCGCTCGGTGATGGCGGCGGCGATCCTGCGCCACCTCGCCGGCAATCGCGCATACGTTGCGTCGGCGGGCGTGCGCGCGGGGGTGGCCGATTCGTTCGTCACCGCCGTGATGGACGAGATCGGTATCGACGTCTCCGGCCATACGCCGAACACGCTGCGCGATCTGCACGACACATCATTCGATCTCATCGTCTCGCTGTCGCCCGAAGCACACCACCAGGCGCTGGAGCTGACGCGCACCATGGCCGTCGATGTCGAATATTGGCCGACGTACGACGCGACCGTGATGGTGGGGCATGGCACGCGCGAGCAGACGCTCGCCGACTATCGCGATGTGCGCGACCAGCTTTTCGAGCGCATCAAGTCGCGGTTCGGGTTCGAGGGCGGCCCTACAGTCTAACTTGCGACGCTTCTGCAACGCCCACGCGCGGCTTCTCGCCGACGAGAAACCACGCCTCCTGCGCGCCGATGCCCTTGATCTCGATAGGGCCGCGCGCCTCATAGAGGAAATGATCGCCAAGCGCCGCGCGGCATGCGGGGCAGATGAGAATGCGGCCGGGCGATGATTGCCCTTCGAGGCGGCTGGCGAGGTTCACCGGATCGCCCCACACGTCGTAGCTGAACTTGCGGGTGCCGATGACGCCCGCGGTCACCGGACCCGATGCCATTCCGATCCGCAGGGCAATGGAAAGGCCGCTGTCGGCGCGAAGCCGCTCCACGGTCTCCAGCATGGCGAGCCCCATGCGGGCAAGCCGCGCCGTGTGGTCGGGGACGGGATCGGGCAGGCCCGCGACCACCATGTACGCATCGCCGATGGTTTTGATTTTCTCGACGCCATGCTGCACCGCCAGCTTGTCGAACTCCGAGACGATGCGGCTCAGCAGGTCGACGGTTGCGTTGGCGCCCAGCCGGCGCGCCAGGGCGACGAAGCCGGAGATGTCGGCGAACATCACCGAGGCGTTGTCGATGTCGTCGGCGATGACGCTGCCGGGATTCGCCTTGAGACGCTCGACGATGGGGTCGGGCAGAACGTTGCGCAGCACGGCGTCCGTTTCCGCTTTGGCCTGCTCGGCGAGGCTGAACGCGTAGTAGACGGACGCGGCGATGAGCGCGAACGTGGTGATGGCGCCCTGGGTGTAAAGGGAATCCATGATCGCCTGCTGATCCGGCGTGACCGGGCCGGCGATGGGGAAGCTGTACCAGACGTAAAGGTGCAGCACGACGGCGAGCGCGATGACGCCGATCACCAGCCACAGGCGCTGCAGGCCGAAAATGACGAACGCTGCCGCCGCGGCGATGAAATACTGCAGATGGCCGCCACCCTCGCGGCTGAAGAAGCTGGCAAAGCCGATGAGTGCTGCATATTCGACCCCGACGAGCAGCAGCCCGCCGGCAATCTCGTTGATGCGGTGGGCGAAGGGAACGAGCAGCACCGCGGCGACGATGAAGAGATTGAGGTGCACCATCGGCGCATACTGGGCATAGTCGAGCGTCGCCTGCTGGATCGCGTAGAGCAGCGTCGTCGCCGCGATCAGGTAGCACATGACGTTGAGAATCTTCAGCCGGCGGCGGACATCCGGCGGATAGGGTGCTGTTCCCGCGGCTGCCAGCTTGCCGGCAAGCGCCCGGAGACGGCGCACGGGCGCGCTGTGGATGAGCGGGGAGAGCGCGGCGGCAAAGCGCGCCTTCAGGCGCTGCAAAGGTGAAGATGGAAGCGCATGGCTTGCGCCGCTGCGCTCCGGCGGGGAGCTATCCAGATTGTTCTCGGACGGCGGCCGGCCCAAGGGGGACTGCATGCATCCTCACGCGGTGCCGGCGATCGCTTCCAGCTCTTCCAGATCGCAGACGATGCGCGAGCCGTTGCGCTCCAGCGCGCCGCTCGTCTCCAGCATCGACAGAGCCGTGTTGACCTTCGGCCGGCTGGCGCCGATGAGCAGCGCCAGCTCGCTCTGCGAAATCGGCAGATCGATCGTCACGCGGCCATCCTCGCTGTCGGGCTCCTTCGCGCGGGCAGCGGCCAGGAAGAATCGCGCAAGGCGCCCTTCGATCGGATAGAGCGCGATGGCTTCGAGCTGCTGGTCGGCCTCGCGGATACGCGTGCACAGGAAGCGCATGGCGGCCTCTGCAACGTGGGGGTGCGTTTCCATGAGGCGCTTGAATGCGGGTTTGGAAAGGCTCAAGGCGCTCACCTTGCCGACCGCTGTCGCATCGGCGGAGCGGGGGCCGCCGTCGAGCATGGCGATCTCGCCGAAGATGGCCCCGGGCTCGGCTTGGGCGAACGACAACTCGCGCCCTTCCGCGGTGAGCACCGAGATGCGCACGCGTCCCGATACGACGAGGTAGATCTCGCGGCCGGTATCGCCGCGGGTGAAGATGACCTGGTTCGGGTCGAAGCTCACCTCGCGCATCTCGTCGGCGACGGCGCGGCGCTCGGCTTCATCCAGTGATCCGAAAAGCGATGTGCGTCCGAGAAGGTCGACAATCGCGCTCTTGGCAAGCATGGTGGAAGCCCTTTCGGCCCGGTCGCGCCGGTGATTTAGCCTGAAAAGGCCCGGCGATGGCAACGGCGGATTGCGCGGGGGCCGCGGATCCGGCGATTGCCCCCTTGCTTTTCCATCGTCGCCTTTGCAATGTCGCAATGCCCCGTAGCAGTGCTTCGGCAACTGTAAATCGCCGAAGATCGGCCTTCCCGGCGCCCCTGGATCGATCCCGACGTGCGCAAAGGCAGGCTCAGTCCAGGCCGTTCGTCCATAAGCCGTCTTCAAACCATCATGTCCTCTCCAAGGTGACGCTGCGATGTCCGCCAAGGCCGCATTTTTGACCGCGCTGAGCCGCACCGACCATCCGCGCCGCGATACGCTGCGCCGTGAGCTCGCCAAGACGCGGGCCGCCAACCCCGGTGATGGCGCGCGCCCGACGCTGGTGCTCGCGAGCGCGAGCCCGCGGCGATTGATGCTCCTGTCGCAGGTGGGCATCGAGCCCGACGCGCTGCGCCCGTCGTCGATCGATGAATCGGCGCGGCGCGTGGAGATGCCGCGCGCCTATGCGGCGCGTATCGCGCGCATGAAGGCGGAAACCGCGCGCGATCAGATCGCCAACGACAAGGACATCGCCTCGGCCTATGTGCTCGCGGCGGATACCGTCGTCGCGGTGGGACGGCGCATCCTGATGAAGCCCTCGAACATCGAGGAGGCGGCGAACTGCCTGCAGCTCCTTTCGGGGCGCGCGCACCGGGTGCTGACGAGCGTGTGCCTCATCACGCCCGATGACCGGCTGCGCCAGAAGATCGTCGATACCCGCGTGCGGTTCAAACACCTTTCACGGGAGGAGATCGAGGCTTATATCGCCTCCAGGGAGTGGCGCGGAAAGGCCGGCGGCTATGCCATTCAGGGGCTCGCCGGAAGCTTCGTGCAGAAGATCGTCGGCTCCTACACGAGCGTCGTCGGTCTGCCGCTCACCGAGGTGGTGGCGATGCTCGCGGGTGAGGGCTTCCCGATCCACTTCGCCTGGGTCCGTGCCGCGGAGCTCGATCCAACCTGATCTGACGAAAGGCGCACCATGGCGCAAAAGTCGAAGCAAGCAGCAGAAGCCGCGGGCCGCCGCTGCCCCATCTGCGGGGAGCCGACGGAGACCGCCTACCGCCCGTTTGGCTCGGCGCGTTGCCGCGACGTCGACCTCGGGCGCTGGCTGGGCGGTGGCTATGTCATCGCCGGTGGGCTGGCCGATGCCGATGAGGATGGCGATGATGCCATGGCTCCGGGCATGACCGGAGCCGAGGGGCGGCGTTCCGGCGGTGACGGCGAGGAATAGAGGCGGGCGGGTGCGAATTGGCGCGCTGCCAGTTCGCGAGCCGGTGCGAAGGTGCTGCCGTCCCGAGAAGAAATCGGGCGAATTGGCCGGTGCGGCAGCCTCTTAGAGTGCTTGGTGGACGGACCGGCTGGAAGCGCTGGACAGGTGCCGGTGCCGTCACTATAAGGGCCGAGCTTCGGCTCCGGTCCATCCGCCCGAAGCCATGCCCAGGTAGCTCAGTTGGTAGAGCACGTGACTGAAAATCACGGTGTCGCTGGTTCGATTCCGGCCCTGGGCACCATCGGCTAAACTTCCCCAATAAAATCAATCCTATAAACGAGTGGGAAAGAGCACCACCCGCGAGAGTGGGAAAGATTTGTTCATGATCGGTGCTTCCAAGCAGCATCGGCGCGGATGTGGTTAGCTGCTTGCGTCGGGCCTCACGTGAGACTTTTACGCTTTTCACAATTTAGCCGCTGCATCACGATCGCTCTGCACGCAAAGGAGCGAGTGGCATGGCCATGCTCTATATGCTGATCGTTGGCACGATCATCCTTTCCTACGTTCGAGGGCGTGACCGGCAACCGTTCTGGAGTTCGCTTGCGATTGAAGCAGGCTTCCTCGTTGCCGTACTGCACGTTGGGTATCTCACCGAGGGGATCTCGTCGTACATCGAGTTTCTAATCGGCTGGATCATGCCAGTCGTCGGTGCCTGCCTCGTTGCCGACGGGCTCGGGAGATGGATCGCGAGCAGAAAAGAGCCAGGATAAACTTTACACGCCATTCCCAACGTGCCGCGCAAACTATGGGACGCGGCGGCTTCATTTTACGTGCGTGTCGGCTTTTAGTGTTCTTTTGAATCTCATTTCTTGCGCGGGTCGGCGCCAGGATCGTGCAGCCGGATAATTTCCGCTTTTCATAAAAATCGTGCAGCGCTCACGCCGCATCGTCGACGTGTTGAAGGTTTGCAGCACGATAGCCACGTGTCTTGTTGGACATTTCCGTCCTTCAATGCCTCGACAAGTCGATAACGGGGCCAGGGAAACGCGCAGCGGGGCTTTTGGCAAACGCTTTTCAAATGGAGCGGTCCCATGAAGTCTCTCAAGTACGTCGCCCTCACGTTCGCCCTTCTGGCAGGTATCAGCGTTGCTCACGCAGGCAACGGCGATGACTGCCATACCAAGACGGTGCATGGCATCTGGGATTGTCGCTGATGCCTGACGCGCACGTGCCGCTGGATTTCACAGCGTAGCACGAGGGGTCCGGAGCTCGCTTCGGGTCCCCATTCTTTTGTCCCAACGCGTCGGATCCCGGACGCTTTTGGAGACGGCCTATGGGTTTGGTTCGCTTCGCGCTGCGGTATCCGCACACCTTCTATGTGCTTGCCGCGTTCATCGTATTCCTCGGCGCCATTGCAATCCGGACCATGCCGAAGGACATCTTTCCGGAAATCGACATTCCCGTGGTGACGGTGATCTGGCAGTACACCGGCCTTACGACGCCGGAGATGGAATCGCGCGTCAGCACCTACAGCCAGTACGCCATCAGCTCGAACGTCACGGGCATCAAGAATATGGAGTCGCAGACCCTCAACGGTCTGTCGGTGCAGAAGATCTATTTCCAGCCGGACGTCAATCTCGACCTCGCCATCTCCCAGATCGTCGCCGGCACGAACTCCATTCGCGCGCTACTGCCGCCCGGCATCCAACCGCCGATCATCGTGCAGTTCAACGCCTCCAGCGTTCCGGTGCTGCAGCTCGCGCTCACGTCCGACAAGCTGAACGAGCAGCAGCTCTACGACTTCGGTATCTATAATCTGCGCCAGCAGCTGGCGCCGGTACACGGCGTGACGTTCCCGACGCCGGCGGGCGGCAAGTACCGGCAGATCATGGTCGACATCGATCCCGACAAGCTGCTGGCGCGCGGGCTCACGCCCAATGACATCGTCAATGCGGTAAACGCGCAGAATCTGACGCTGCCCTCGGGCACGGCCAAGATCGGCAACACGCAGTACGTGGTGCATTCCAACACCAATCCGCCCACGATCGAACAGCTCAACAGTATTCCGATCCGCGTCGCGGGGGGCGCTACGGTCTTCCTTCGGGATGTCGGCTACGTGCGCGACGGCTGGGCCGTGCAGCAGAACATCGTCCGCCGGGATGGCAAACGCGCGGTGCTGCTCAGCGTGATCAAGAACGGCAATGCATCGACGCTCGACGTGGTCAACGGCGTGCGGGCGGCGCTGAAGGTCGCCCGCGCGTCCGCGCCTGCCGGCCTCGTTATCGACGAGCTCTTCGATCAGTCGATCTTCGTCAAGCAATCGGTCGAAGGCGTGCTGCGAGAGGGCGCGATCGCGGCTGTGCTCACCGCGCTGATGATCCTGCTGTTCCTGGGTTCGTGGCGTTCGACGCTCGTGGTCATGATCTCCATTCCCCTGGCGATCCTGTCCTCGATCGTGTGCCTGTTCTTTCTTGGCGAGACCCTCAACACCATGACGCTCGGCGGACTGGCGCTCGCCATCGGCATCCTGGTGGACGACTCGACGGTCACCATCGAGAACACGCACCGCCTGTGGACCGAGGGCGGCATGCCGCTGTCCGAGGCGACGCTGCACGGCTCTGCCGAGATCGCGGTGCCCACACTCGTGTCGACGCTCGCGATCGCGTGCGTGTTCACCTCGGTGGTGTTCCTCGAAGGGCCCGCGCGGTACCTCTTCACGCCTCTCGGCCTCGCGGTGGTGTTCGCGATGCTCGCCTCGTACGGCCTTTCGCGTACGCTGACGCCGATCACGATCGGACTGCTGCTGCAAAGCGAACGGCATCCGGAGGGTCCGCCACGCTCGCTGTTCGGGCGCTTCCACGCGGCGTTCGAGCGCGGGTTCGAGCGCATGCGGCAGAGCTATGTCGGTCTGCTCGAAGTGCTGGTCGCGCACCGCTTCATCGTGCCGGTCATCGCCGTTTTCATCCTGGCGCTCGGCGTGGTGATGTTCTTGCTCGTCGGGCGCGACTTCTACCCGAATATCGACGGCGGCCGCATTCAATTGCACGTGCGCGCCCCCGCCGGCACGCGCATCGAGGCGACGGAGCGCATATTCCAGGCGGTTGAGGACAAGATCCGGCAGGTGATACCGGAGAAAGACCGCGATCTCATCGTCGACAACATCGGGCTCCCGTTCCGCGCGTACAATCTCGCCTTTTCGGATGGGTCGACGATCGGCGTCAACGACGGCGTCATCATGGTCGCGTTGAAGGAAGGCCACGCGCCCACGACCCACTACGTGCGCAAGCTGCGGCAGGAGCTGGCGAAGGCGTTTCCGAACGTCCTGTTCTATTTCCAGCCGGCCGACATGGTTACGCAGATCCTGAACTTCGGCCTTCCGGCACAGATCGACGTGCGCAC
This sequence comes from Hyphomicrobium sp., assembly GCA_035687305.1. Lineage (GTDB taxonomy): Bacteria > Pseudomonadota > Alphaproteobacteria > Rhizobiales > Hyphomicrobiaceae > Hyphomicrobium_A. The sequence continues at coordinate 10,088 of DASRYA010000017.1, forward strand.
CGTCGGGTACGATCACGCCAATAATCTGCGTGTTGCGAAGGAGCTGCGGCGGCGGATATCGCAGGTGCCGGGGATCGTGGACGCGCATTTGCAGCAGGAGACCAACGCACCGTCGTTCCTGGCCGACATCGACCGCGCGCGGGCCGCGCAATTGGGGCTGAGAGCCGAAGACATCATCAACAACGTGAATATCAGCCTCAGCTCATCGGCGCAGGTGTCGCCGAACTTCTGGAACGATCCGGTGACGGGCCGGCCGTACTATATCGTGGTGCAGACGCCGGAGCCGCAGATCAAATCGCTGAACGACCTCAACAACACGCCGATCTCGACGCGGGTCGCGACGACGGGAGACCCCGGCAATCCCATCCCCGGGCTTTTGAGCAATGTCGCGACCCTGCGCCGTGACAGCCAGCCGACCAATTCCAATCAAACCAACATCCAGCCGGTGTACGAGGTCTACGCCAGCGTGCAGGACCGCGATCTCGGCGGCGTCGAGCGCGATATGGGCAAGATCATTACCGATCTACAGAAGCAGTTGAAGCCCGGTAATACCATCCAGGTGCTCGGGCAGATCGAAAGCATGCAGACCTCGTTTGCCGATCTGGGCATCGGCATCCTTTTCGCCGCCGTGATCGTGTATCTGCTGATGGTGGTGAACTACCAGAACTTCGGCGATCCGTTCGTCGTGATCCTGGCGCTGCCGGCGACCTTCTGCGGCATACTCACGATGCTATTCATCACCGGCACCACGCTCAACGTGCCGTCGCTCATGGGTGCCATCATGGCGGTGGGTGTCGCATCGGCGAACTCCATCCTGCTCGTGACGTTCGCGCGCGATCAGCAGCTGAAAGGCGTGCCTGCCAGCAGGGCAGCGGTCGATGCCGGACACACCCGTATCCGTCCCGTGCTCATGACCGCGGCGGCGATGGTCGTCGGCATGCTGCCCATGGCAATCGGCGGGCCGGGCGAAGAGCAGAACGCGGCGCTGGCGCGCGCCGTCATCGGCGGGCTCCTGTTTGCGACGCCGGCGACGCTGCTCGTCGTTCCTTATCTCTTCGCGCTGCTGCGCAAGGGCAACGATGGAAAGACGGCGCACGGTGTGTTCGGCGGAGACAGTTGATGGCGGAGAACGGAAACCAACAAACCGAAACTACCCGGTCCGCGAAACTCGGCTGGCGTGCCGCCGTGTTCGGAGGGCTCGTGCTTCTGCTGCTGGCGGGTGCCGTCGGCATAGGCGCGTACAATGCCTATCGCAAGCAGCAAAGTGCGCAAGAGACCGCCAACCGCAATCGCACCTTCGTGCCGACCGTGCAGGTGGCCGAGGTGCGCGATGCCGGGCAAATCATCAGCGTATCGCTTCCGGGCACGACGCAGGCATTCACCACCGCCAATATTTTTGCCCGGGCCAGCGGGTACATCGATAAGCGGACAGTAGACATCGGCGACAAGGTCAAGGAAGGCGACCTGCTCGTGCAGATCACCGCGCCGGAGCTCGATCACGAGATCGATCAGGCGAGAGCGACGGTCGACCTCAATCGTGCCAATCTGCAACAGCAGAAGGCGAACCGGGATCTCGCCCAGATCACGTGGAACCGGGACCGTCCCCTGGTGGCGCAGGGCTGGACGACGCGGCAGCAGGGCTCGGTCGACGAGCAGAACCTCAAGGCGCTCGATGCGGCCGTCAACTCGGCGCAGCAGAGCATATCGGCGCAAGAGGCGCGGCTGCGCACGCTGCAGCAGGAGAAGGCTTATCAGACCGTGACGGCGCCATTCGACGGGGTCGTGACACAGCGGAACACGGATGTCGGCTCGCTGGTGCAGGCGGATGCCACGAGCGGCACCTTTCTGTTCACCGTGATGCAGACCGACGTGATCCGCACGTTCGTCTACGTTCCGCAGTCGGCCGCGATCGGCGTGACACCGGGTGTGGAGGCGGTCGTGCGCATTCCCGAGCTTCCCGGCGTTACGTTTCCCGGCACCGTGACGCGCGTTGCCGATGCGCTGCAGCCGGACACGCGAACGCTGCTCACGGAGATCGACGTGCCGAACCCCGACGGTGTGTTGCGGCCGGGAAGCTATTGCACCGTAGAGCTGAAGATCCCACGCAAGGATAATCTCGTCGTGCTGCCGTCGGACGCGGTGGTGTTCGACAGCGAGGGATTGCACGTCGCGGTGCTCGAGGACGGTGTGGTCAGGATGCGGCCGATCAACATCGTCCGCGACCTCGGAACCAAGGTGGAAGTCAACCAGGGATTGAAGGAGGGCGATGTCGTCATTCGCGCGCCGCCCGTCAACCTTGCCGAGGGATCGCGCGTGCAGGCGGCGCCCATCAAGGAAGCAGCGAAGTAGCGCCAACGGTTAACAACCTTGGGGACCGCGAGGGCGTAACGCCGTCTTTATTGCCGTGCCGTGCTGGTTTCCTTCGTTACCTGGAATTTCCTATCGCGGCGGATTGGGAACAATCTACCCGATCGGTTCGCCGAAAAATGCAACTCGGCGGGGGAATCCACCGCATGGGAAAGGCGGGTTTAAGGAATGGCGGCTTCTAATCGATGCAGGTGAGGGCCCCGGAGCGTCAGCGTGCTGGCAAAACTAAAAGGTGCCTGGCGCACGTTGCTGGCAGGCGATAACGGAGCGGGAGACGGCTACCTGGGGGGCCGGCTCGCGGCTGGGCTGGGCTATGACAAGCTCGCCGGCTACAGACAGGCCCTCGAAGAGCACTTCTGCATTACCGTCACCGACCCCACGGGCCGCCTGCTGGAGGTGAACGACCGCTTCTGCGAGATGCTCGGCTATACCGAGGAGGAGCTGCTGGGCCAGCACTACGAACTGCTCAGCTCCTCCGGCGCTCGCACCGACGCGGCTCTCGAAGGCATGTGGGAGACGGTGCAGTCCGGGCGCACCTGGCGCGGGGAGCTGTGCGACAAGGCGAAGAGCGGCGCTCTCGTTTGCTTCGAGTCGATCGTTATTCCGCGCTTTGGCCCCAACGGCGCGATCGAACGTTTCATCACCATCAGCACGGATATCACGGCGATCCGCGAGCAGGCGCAAACGCTGCGGGCGATGATCGATCACTTCCCCGGCGGCATTGCGCTGATCGATCGCGATATGGTGCTGGTGGCCAGCAACAAGCTCTATTGGGAGCTGCTCGATCTTCCGGAGGAGCGGTTCGCCGGCGCGCCGCAGAAGCTCGAAACCCTGGTGCGGTTCCGCGCCGAGCGGGGCGACTATGGGCCCGCTCCGATAGAGGAGGCGGTGCGCACGCGCATGGAGACGCTGCTGAGCCCGGTGCCCGTCACCCACGAGCGCAACGAGCTTTCCGGGCGTATTCTGGAAATCCGCTGCGTGCCCGTTCACGGCGGCGCGCATCTCAACACGTATGTGGATGTCACGGACCGGCGCCGGGCGGAGAACGAGCTGAAGCGTGCGAACTCCACGCTGCAGGCGTTCGTGAAGCATGCGCCCGCGGCGGTGGCGATGTTCGATACCGACATGCGCTATATCGCCTATACCGACCGCTGGGTGCGTGACTACAACCTCGATGCGGATGTCTCGCTGATCGGGCGGAGCCACTACGACGTGTTTCCGGAGGTGCCCGAGCATTGGCGCCAGAAGCATCAGCGTATCTTGAAGGGAGCCACGGAGACACGGTCCGAGGAGGCTTTCAAGCGCTCAGACGGCACGACGAACCTCATTCGCTGGGAAGTGCGCCCCTGGCACCTCGAGGACGCCAGCGTCGGCGGCATGATGATGCTCACCGAGGATATCAGCGAGCGCAAACGCCTCGAGCAGCAGCTCTGGAGCCTCGCCAAGCAGGATAGTCTCACCGGGCTGCCGAACCGGCTGCTGTTCAACGAGCAGCTGGAATCGATGTTGACGTCCGCGGCCGAAACGAACCAGCGATTTGCCGTCGGGCTGGTGGATGTCGACCGCTTCAAGGAGACGAACGACATCCTCGGCCATGCGGCGGGGGATGAGCTGCTGAAGGAGGTCGGCGCGCGCCTGCAATCGGCGCTCATGCAGTATGGCTGGGTGGCGCGGATCGGCGGCGATGAGTTCGCGGTCTTGATTTCCATCGACGACGACCCGCTCGGCGTCAACCGCGCCATCGATGCGATGTTCACGGCGCTGAAACCGCCCATCGTCGTCAGCGGGGTGCAGCACCGGTGTACGATCAGTCTGGGACTGAGCCTGTTTCCCGCCGATGCGAAGGGCGCCAGCGAGCTGCTCAAGAACGCGGATCTCGCGCTCTACCGGGCGAAGGATCTGGGCCGCGACCGCTACCAGTTCTACGTGCCGGAGATGCGCGCCTCGTTCGAGGCGGCCTATCAGCTTCACCGCAACATCCAGCGCGCGCTGGCGGAGGACGAGCTGGCGCTGCTCTATCAGCCGATCGTCGGCTTCGGCAACGGCCAGCGGACGTGCTTCGAGGCGCTGCTGCGCTGGAACGACCCCCATCGCGGCCAACTCTCGCCGGCGGCTTTCGAGGAGGTCTTCGACGATGCCAAGTCCGCGGCGGATGTCGGCAAATGGGTGATCGACCGGGCCCTGCGCCAAGCTGCGGCCTGGGAGCGGGACGGCGTCGATTTCGGACGCGTTGCCATCAACGTCACGTCGGCTGATTTCGCGCTGGGCACATTCGCCGAATATGTATCGGGCAAGATGCGGGAGATCGGCGTGCGCCCGGAACGTTTGTGCATCGAGGTGACCGAGCGCGTATTCGTTGGGCGGAATGCCCACGGTGTCGGAGCCGCGCTCCAGGAGCTGCACGACATGGGCATCGAGATCGCGCTCGACGATTTCGGCACGGGCTTTGCCTCGCTGTCGCACCTCAAGAAGCTTCCCATCGACCGGCTCAAGATCGACCGCTCGTTCGTCCGCGATATGGAGACGAACCCCGACAACATGGCTATCGTGCGCACCATCGCGCATCTGGGGCAGAGCCTCGGCATCAAGGTGACGGTGGAGGGGGTCGAGACGCGTTCGCAGCTCACGCTTCTGCGGGCGATGGGGTGCGATACGATGCAGGGTTACCTGTTCGCGCGCCCCATGGAGGGCTCGCAGGTCGATGCATTCCTCAACCGGGAACATGCGCTGATCGCCTGACGGCGGTGCGTTGCTCGACGTCAGCCCAGCCGCCATGCCCGCGGGGCACATCGTAGCGCCGCCTTGACGTGGCGAAGCCAATCCCCATTGTGCGCACCGGCCGGCCGGGAGCCGGCCCAGGGGAGGGAGTGCGCCTGCGTGGACGTGGATGCGGACTGGATGACATCGCAATGCCCTCAGCCGTCGGCGGAACACCGCGCGGCCGCGGAGGCGCGCCAGGGGCAACTGACCAAGCCGCCCGGTTCACTCGGCGCGCTGGAGGCGCTGGCCGTGCGGCTTGCGGCGTTGCAGGCAACCGACAGGCCGTGCGGTGACAACGCACCCATCGTCCTTTTTGCCGCCGATCACGGCATCGCTGCGCAGGGGGTTTCCGCCTATCCGTCCGACGTGACCGTGCAGATGCTGCACAACTTCGCCAACGGCGGTGCGGCGATCGCGGTGCTCGCGAAGGAGCTGCGCGTCGGGCTCACGGTCGTCGATGTCGGAACGCTGGCCGGGGCCGAGATCGCCGGTGTCGTCGTCGACAAGATGCGGCGCGGGACGCGGGATTTTTCCCGTGAGCCGGCGATGGATGAGGAGGAACTCGCCCACGCGCTCGGCGCGGGCCGGCGCGCTATCGCGCAGGCGACTGCGGACGGCGCCGATCTCGTCATCCTCGGGGAAATGGGCATCGGCAACACGACCGCGGCGGCTGCGATCGCGTCGGCGCTGCTCGGCGCCCGCGCGCAGGACATCGTCGGCGCGGGGACGGGCCTCGATGAAGACTCCATCGTCCGCAAAGGCCGTATCATCGATGCGGCGCTCAGCCTGCATGGGCTCGACCGCAGAGATCCTTCGGCGCTCGCCGCGCTGCGATGCGTCGGGGGCCTCGAGATCGCGGCGCTGGTGGGCGCGCTGATCGCCGCGGCGCAGGCGGGCGTGCCGGTGCTCGTCGATGGGTTCATCGTCACGGCGGCGGCGCTGGCGGCGGTGCGCATCAATCCATCCTGCGTGCCGTGGCTCCTCTATTCGCACCGCTCCGCGGAACGGGGCCATCGCCTCATACTCGATGCGCTGGGCGCCGAGCCGATCCTCGATCTGAAGCTGCGGCTGGGCGAAGGCTCCGGCGCGGCGCTGGCACTGCCGGTGTTGCGGCTCGCGTGCGCCCTGCACGGAAAGATGGCGACGTTCGACGAGGCGAAGATTTCCGGCCCTGCGCCATGACCGTGCTGCTCGATCTCGTCCGCCACGGCGAGACCGTGACGCCGGGGCATTTGATCGGGCGCACCGATCCGCCGCTTTCCGATCGCGGCGCCGCGCAATTTTCCCGACAGGTGGCGGGCCGGAGCTGGGATGGCATCATAGCCTCGCCCCGCCTGCGCACGCGGACGTCGGCGGAAGCGCTCGCGACCGAGCGTGGCATTGCCCTACGCATCGATGACGACTGGCGCGAACTCGACTTCGGCGACTGGGATGGACGATCGCTGGAGGAGCTGCACGCCGACCGGACGACCGCCGAGGCCGTTGCCGCCTTCTATCGCGACGCCGATGCCCCGGGCGCGCCGGGCGGGGAGGATTGGCGTATGCTCGAAGGCCGGGTCGTCCGCGCCCTCGACCGTCTGCTTGCGCCTCCGGCTCCGCGATCGGCGCTTGTCGTCACCCATGGCGGACCCATGCGCGCGGCCATTGCCATAACTTGCGCTCTTCCGTTCGCCAATCTGTGGACATTCCGGATCGAACCGGGAACGCGCATCACGCTGCGGATTGGTCGTGATGGGCGCGCCGGTCTATGGGGGGAGATCGTAGAAGTGGTGCAGCCATGAGCATCCGGGCGCAGCTCCGCTCCTTTTCCCACGCGCTGCAGTTTCTCACGCGCCTGCCGGCGCCCCGCGTCGACGTTTTCGACCCGGCGGATCTGTCGCGTTCGGCGCTCTGGTTCCCCGTGGTGGGCGCGCTCGTCGGCGCCACCGTCGCCGCCGCACTCTGGGCAGGCGCGCAGGTGTCTCCATGGATCGGTGCGCTGCTCGGCCTCGTTGCCTGGGTCTGGGTGACGGGGGGCATCCATCTCGACGGGCTCGGGGACGTCGCCGATGGCCTTGCGGGGGCGCACCGCTCGCCGGAGCGGCTGTTGCAGATCATGCGCGATCCGCATGTCGGGGCGTTCGGCGTGATGGCCATCGCAATCCAGCTGATAGCCAAGGTCATTTTGCTGGCCGAGGTCGCGGGTGCGGCGGGGTTCGTCGTGCTGATGCTGATCGGCGCATGGGCGCGCCTCGGCGCGGCGGTCTGGAGCCTGGCCGTGCCGCCGCTCGCTACGGGCTCGGGTGAGCGCTTCTCCTGGGAGATCGATCAGCGGGCCGTTGCCGCGGAGGCCGCAGTTCTGGTGCTGCTGAGCGTCTGGCTCGCGCCGGTGCTGCTGGGCGCGGTCATCGTCATCCCGGCCATTGCGGCCTACTGGCGTTATCGTCTCGGCGGCATAACCGGCGACTGCCTCGGGGCCGGCGTGGAGGCGACCGAGACGATCTTGCTCCTTCTCATTGCCGTGCGGATGGCATAGTTTTCGCCCGGGAGCGCGCCGTAGAGCCGCACAATGACACGCGAAGGGGATCGGACGATGGAAACTTCCGCCAATGGCACGAAGCGCCTGCTTTGGATCGGCTTTTTGACGGCGGCGACGCTGCTGGCCACGGGTGTTTTCGCCTGTGCGATCCCGTTTGCGGCCCTGGCGGCGCTTGCCGCGCTCGATACCGAGCATAACGACGGGGTTTGGCTCGTCGGTGCCGTGTGGCTGGCCAATCAGGTCTACGGCTTTACCGTCCTCGGCTATCCGATGGAGATGCAGGCCTACGGCTGGGGCCTCTTCATGGGCGTTGGCGCTATCGCTGCCTACTATGCGGCCCGCGGCGCCGTCTCGATCGCCAAGCCTTTCGGTCTTTTGGCGATGCTGCTCGCATCGCTGCCGGTCGCGTTCCTCGCCTACGAGGCGGCGCTGTTCGTCGGTACCTTGGCGCTGCCGCGCGGCGAAGGCGTCTTCAACTATGACGTCGTGCTCTATGTCAGCGCCGTCGAGGTGGCTGCATTTGCCGCTCTTCTGATTGTGCACCGTCTTGCGGTGGCCACGGGCTTCGTGGATCGCAACGCGATCGAGCGCACCGCCTGAAGGCTCATTTGAGGTTTAGCGGCAGGCCGGCCGCCACAAAGACGACGCGGTCGGCCACCGCAGCAACCCGCTGATTGAGCCGACCCTGCGCGTCGCGGAAGGCGCGGCCCAGTGGGGTTTCGGGTACCAATCCCATACCCACCTCGTTCGAGACGGCGACGAGCGGCACCGGCGTGTGCCGCATCGCTTGGAGGAGGCGCGCCGTCTCCTCCTCGATGTCACGCCCCGCGAGCATGACATTGCTCAGCCAGAGGGTCAGGCAGTCGACCAGCGCCGGCGCCGTCAGGGCGGCAATCGTGCCGGCGAGCTCAAACGGCGCATCGAGCGTTTCCCAGCCGCTCTGCCGGCGTGCCTGATGGTGGGCGATGCGCTGGCGCATTTCCTCATCGTGGGCTTCGGCGGTGGCGACATAGGTCCACGGCGGCTCCGTGCGCGCGATCAGCTCCTCGGCGTAGCGGCTCTTGCCCGAGCGGGCACCGCCGAGGACGAGGGTGAGATTGGGCAGCGGTGCATCGGCCATGGCACTGTTGGGGCAATTCGGTTGACGGGTGGAGCTGTCGCCTTTTATCAAACCGGTGCCGCGGCCCCGCAAGGGATTTCGCCGTATAATGGCCGGCGTGGTTCAGGGCCGTCGAGGCACGGCTTTCGTGCGTTGATCCTGATCCCGATGCCAAAGCCGTGCTGCGGTCTTATCATGTCGGCGTCTTCGTCGGAGCGGGCAGGTAGCTGTCGACCGGTACTGATGCTTGCTCCGAGCCGACGTGGCATCATCGTGCAACGTGGTGGTGCAGCTTTACTCGCCTAGCCCCGATGATCTCGACACCGCCTTTCACGCGACTTCGAACGTACGTCCACCGGATAGATGATGAAGCATGGGCCCGCGCGAACACAATACGCCGCCTCGCTTCGATGACGCGTTCCGCGCGCGCCTGCGCGATCTGGTGCTTTGGCGGCGGGACGTGCGCCGCTTCCGCACCGATCCGGTGGATGGCGATCTCATCGCTTCGCTCATCGCGCTTGCCGCCTATGCGCCGTCGGTGGGATTGAGCCAGCCATGGCGCTTCGTGCTGGTCGATGCACCGGAGCGGCGTGCCATGGTGCGCGCATCGTTCGCGCGCGCCAACGCCGACGCGCTGCAGAGCTATGGCGGGGAGCGCCGGAGCCTTTATGCACGCCTGAAGCTGGAAGGGCTCAGCGCGGCGCCGGTGCAGCTTGCCGTGTTCGCCGATGAAGGCACGGATGTGGGGGCGGGTCTCGGCACCCGCACGATGCCCGAGACGCTGCGCTATTCCGTGGTCGGCGCGGTGCAGACGCTGTGGCTCGCCGCGCGCGCCCATGGGCTCGGTGTCGGCTGGATTTCCATTCTCGAGCCCGATGTGGTGACGGCCGCCCTGGATGTGCCGGCGAAGTGGCGGCTCGTTGCGTACCTCTGCGTCGGCTGGCCGGAGGAAGAGCACATCGACCCGGAGCTGGAACGCCACGGGTGGCAGGATCGTCTCGATCCGGCGAACCTCATCGTGCGGCGCTGATGGCGGCCGGCTGCGCGTGACGCCGCGCCCCGGCGGCTATTCGGCGGGCGCGTTGGCGAGCCCGGCGCGGCGGCGGGCTCTGCGCTCCGATATGCGCCGGATCACCACGTAGAACACCGGCGTGAAGATGAGGCCGAACAGCGTGACGCCGATCATGCCCCAGAACACGCCCGTGCCGAGGGCAATGCGCATCTCGGCGCCGGCGCCGGTGGCGATGTAGAGCGGTACGACGCCGAGCGTAAATGCGAGCGACGTCATCAGGATGGGGCGCAGGCGCAAGCGGCATGCCTCGACCGCGGCCGATACGATATCGCTCCCCTGCTCCTCGAGCTGGCGCGCGAACTCCACGATGAGGATCGCGTTCTTGGCCGCCAGACCCAGGAGCACGATGAAGCCGATCTGGGTGAGGATGTTGATGTCCTGGCCGTGCAGGCGCACGCCGAAGAGCGCGCTCAACAGGCACATCGGCACGATGAGGATGATCGCGAGCGGCAGCGACCAGCTCTCGAACTGGGCGGCGAGGGCGAGGAATACGAACACCACCGACAGGATGAAGATGTAATAGCCGGTGCTGCCAACCTTGACCTCCTGGAAGGAGAGGTCCGTCCACTCGTAGGTGATGCCCTCGGGCAGATCGCTTTTCGCCAGCTCGGCCATGAGGTGCAGGCCCTGGCCCGTGCTGATGCCCGGCTTCAGGGAGCCGTTCACCTCGACGGTCGGGAAGAGATTGTAGCGTGGCACGCGGTCGGGGCCGGCGATGTTGCGGAAGGTGACGAGGTTGCCGAGCGGCACCATCTGGCCCGCGTCGTTGCGCACGCGGATGCGGGAGATGTTCTCAGGATCCGCACGGAACTTGGCGTCGGCCTGCGCGGTGACGCGGAAGGTGCGCCCGAACATGTTGAAGTCGTTGACGTAGGCGGAGCCGAGGTAAACGCGCAGCGCCTCGAAGACCGCCTCCAGCGGTACCTTCAGCATCTGTGCCTTGTCGCGATCGACATCCACGTAGAGCTGCGGCGTGCCGGTGGAGTAGGAGGTGAACACCCCCGTGATGCCGGGGACCTTGTTCGCCGCGGCGATGAAGTTGTCGGCAACCTCCTGGAACTCGGCGGGGGTCATGTTGGCGCGGTTCTGCAGGCGCATGGAGAAGCCGGTCTGTCCGCCCATGCCGCGGACAGGCGGGGGAATGAACACCGACGTTTTCGATTCCTCGATCTCGTTCAGACGCGCCCGGATGTCGTCGGCGATCTTATCGATGTCCAGCCCGATCTTGGCACGGTCGCGCGCATTGTCGACGATCGCGAAGATGGTGCCGGAGTTGCTGGCGTTGGATCCCGTCGATCCAGAGCGGCCGGTATACGAGGAGGTGTGCGCGACGCCCGGTGTCTCGAGGACCATGACGTTCGCGCGGCGGACGACCTCGTCGGTGCGCGGCAGCGAGGCCCCCTGCGGAAGCTGGATGGAGACGATGATGATGCCGCGATCCATCTTCGGGATGAAACCGGTGGGGGTGTGGAACAGTACCCAACCGGCGACACCGATCAGCGCGGCGTAGATGATGAGGACGAGCGCCGAGCCGCGGATCGCGAGTTTCACGAACGCGCCGTAGATGGCGGAAAGCTTGTCGAACGCGCGGTTGAATAGCCTGAAGCCGGCATGCACGGGCCGCATCAGCAGGCTGTCCGCGGCGTGGTCGTCGTGCGGTTTCAGGAGAATGGCGCACAGCGCCGGGCTCAACGTGAGCGAGTTGAACGCGGATATGATGGTGGCCGTTGCGACGGTGACCGCGAACTGCCGGTAGAACTGGCCGGTGATGCCGCCGATGAAAGCGGTGGGCACGAACACGGCCGTGAGCACGAGCGCGATGGCGATAAGTGCGGTTCCGACCTCGTCCATGGTGACGCGTGCCGCCTCCACGGGCGATAGCCCATCGGCCAATTTGCGCTCGACGTTCTCGACGACGACGATGGCGTCGTCCACCACGATGCCCACCGCCAGCACGAGCCCGAACAGGGTCAGCATGTTGATGGAGAACCCTAAGGACTCCATGATCGCGAAGGTACCTATGAGCGAGACCGGTATCGCCACGAGGGGAATGATGGTGGCGCGCCACGTCTGCAGGAAGAGCAGCACCACGATGATGACCAGAAGCACGGCTTCGGCGATGGTGCCGTAAAGCTCCGAGATCGATTCCTCGATGAACTCCGTGGGATTGTAGACGATCCGGTATTCGAGATCCTTGGGGAAGCGCTGGGAAAGGCGCTGCATCTCCGCCTTGATGGCGTGGGTGGTGTCGATGGCATTCGATCCGGGCTGCTGCGTGACGACAAGCACGGTGGCCGGATTGTCATCCTGGTAGCCGTAGGTCGTGTACTGCAGCGCGCCGAGCTCGACCCGGCCAACGTCGCGCACCCGCACGACACGGCCATCCGTCCCCGTCTTGAGGACGATGTTCTCGAACTCCGAGGGCTGTAGCAGCCTGCCCTTCAACTGCAGCGAGACCTGGAACGCGCCGAGATCCGCCTGGGGCGGCTGGCCGAGCGCGCCGCCGGCGACCTGGACGTTCTGCGCGCGCAGGGCAGACAGGACCTCCTCGGCGGTCATGCCGCGCTCGGCGATGCGCTCCGGGTCGAGCCAGATGCGCATGGAATATTCGCGCGAGCCGAAAAGCGTGACGTCGCCGACGCCCTTGATGCGCGCAAGCTCGTCGCGGACGTTCAAGAGTGCGTAGTTGGAGATGTAGACCGCATCGTAGGTGTTGTGCGGCGAGATCATGTGGACGACGAGCAGCAGGTCGGGCGAGCGCTTGTTGACGGTGACGCCGTTGCGGCGCACCTCCTCGGGCAGGCGCGGCTCGGCGGCGGAGACCCGGTTCTGCACCAGCACCTGCGCCTTATCGACATCCGTGCCGATTTCGAACGTCACGCTGAGCGACATCGCTCCGTCGTCGGTCGACTGCGAGTACATGTAGATCATGTCCTCGACGCCGTTCACCTCCTGCTCGATGACGGACGCGACCGTGTCGGAGACGGTGACCGCGTTCGCGCCGGGATAGGACGTGGTGACCGAGACGGTGGGCGGGACGATCTCGGGGAACTGCGCGACGGGCAGGGTGAGGTAGGCGATCGATCCCACGATGAGGATGATCAACGAGACGACCGATGCAAAGATGGGCCGATCTATGAAGAAGCGGGAAAATCGCATGGCCCCTTGCCGCCTCAGCGCTTCTTCGTGGGTAAGACGGTGGTGTCACCGACCGCGTCCGATACGGTGAGCGGTATGCGCCGGGGCTCGATCGGATCGCCGGGACGCACGCGCTGCTGGCCGCGCAGAATCACCCAATCGTCGGTGTTGAGGCCCTTGCGGATGATGCGCAGGCCGTCGTTCATGGGGCCGAGCTCAACGGTGCGGCGAACGGGAATGTTGTCGTCACCGACGACGTACACGAAGCGATTGGCCTGATCCGTGCCGACGGCTTCATCGGGCAGGAGCAACGCGGTATATTCGGGCGAGCCCTGCAGGCGCACACGCGCGAACATGCCGGGCGAGAAGAAGCGGTCCTTGTTGGGCAACACGGCGCGGGCGCGCAGGGTGCCGGTGCCGTGATCGAGGCGGTTTTCGAGGAAGTCGAGCTTGGCCGCGTGCGGAAAGCCGGTTTCATCGGGCAGCCCGACGCCGACGGTGGCGCCGATGATGCCCTGTGCGCCCTTGCCCTGCGCCTGTGAGAGGCGCTGATACTTCAGTGCATTGTTCTCGCTGACGTCGAAGTAGATGTAGATCGGGTCCTGCTTGACGATCGTCGTCAGTATCGTCGAGCCGGTATCGGAGCCGCCGCCGCTAACGAAATTGCCCGGCGTGACGAGCGTACGGCTCATGCGGCCGGAGATGGGCGCCGTGATGCGGCAGAAGCTGAGCTCCAGCTCGGCCGCCTTGACCCGCGCCTCGGCAATTTTCACCAGCGCTTCGGCATCTCGCTGGATGTTCTCGCGGTCGTCGAATGCTTTCTTGGAAATGTAATCGCGCTTCAGGAGCGGGCGCCCGCGCTCGACATCGAGCTTGGCGTTGCTGACGCTCACGGTTGCCTGATTGAGCTGGGCCTTGGCCTGGTCGAGCGCGCGCTCGAAGGGGCGGGGATCGATCGTGAAGAGGAGGTCGCCCTCTTTGACATCCTCGCCGTCGGTAAACTCGACCTGCGTGAGATAGCCGGAGACGCGGGCGCGCACCTCGACGGCTTCGACGGCATCGAAGCGGCCGGTGAACTCGTCCCATTCCACCACTTTGCGGCTGACGGGGTGACTGACGGTGAGAACGGGAGGCCGCGGCTTTTCCGCGCCCTTGGCGGGCGTCGCCTCACCGCTGCTGAGCTTGGCCGCAACGGCTTTGCTCCCGCGATCGATATGGGCGAGGAGGTCCTCGATGCCCTCCGGCACGGACTTGCCGCGGACGGGACCGAACGTAGCCGCCGCAGCCGCGATCGCGCAGAGGATGATCAGGACGACGTAGCTTGGACGCATTACCGCTCGCCAATCTGCTCTCGAGTGCCCCGCGGGCGACCAGTCGCGCCCCTCTCAGCTTACCCGGGGAAGGTAAATCGGCCGCCCCCGGGCTCGTTACGGGCAGGTTTGCGGACGCCCCAATCCGGGGCGTCCGAAGTCTGGAGCGGCCATTTTTACCGCGTCGGGCCCGGCGAATGTCGGGGCCCGACATAGTAACGGCGGCGGGAGCTATTTTCCGTCGCGGGCGCCATCGAGGCTGAATGCGCCGGGACCTGCGGCGACGATGTAGAGGAAGAGGAAGCAGAACAGGATGGCCGCGTCGCCGCCGTTCAGCACCGGAAACGGGCTCTGCGGGAAGTGCGCGATCCAATAGGCAAAGGCCATCAGACCGCTCAGCACGAAGGCGACGGGACGGGTGAAAAGGCCGATGAGCAGCAGGAAGCCGCCGAAGGTCTCGAGAACGCCAGCGTACCAGGTGAGCTGAAACATTTCCGGCTGCCCGCGCACCGCTTCGGGGAAACCGAACAGTTTCTGCGTTCCGTGCTCAATGAAGAGGATGGCTGCCACGATGCGCAACACGCCCAGAAGGCGTGGCGCCCAAACCGTCTCCAGCTCGCTTCTTGTCATCGGCGTGTCTCCCTGTCCGTTGGTCGTTGACAGGTAACAACGTAGCGTTGTTGACAGCGCGGCTCAACAATGCGGATGGCAGATCGACGTTCTGCTACCAGCGCAGAACGCGCGAGCCGACGAGCGCGCCGACGATAGCCACGAGAGCTGTGGCGAGAATATACCAGAGGCCGAGGAACAGCGGGCTGTCGTCGCGGCAGTACATTGCATAGAAGGTGGCGGCGATTCCGGCGGCGGCGAGCCCGGCCACGGCGCCCGCGAGCGCCGGGCGGTCCGGCGCGCCACGGCGCAGGGCCAGCATGATCGCGCCGAGGGGCAGCGCGGAAAGCAGCGGAATAAGAACGATACAGCCGCTGGAGTTTACGCCGATCATCGTCGGCACCCACTGGGACGGGGGGAGGGTCATCAACTCACCGGCGATGCCCAGGAGAAGGAAGGCCGGTGCAACGAGAAGCAGAAGCAGCAGCGAACGGGGTATGCCTTGCGGGCGGGCGAGATGCACCGTCACGATGAGGGCAGTGGCAAAAAGAGATAGCGTGAATATCCATTTGCCGAGGAAGCGGGGCTCGCCGATCACCTCCTGAATATCGCTGCGCAGCGGCAGAACCGCAAAGAACATCGCGGCAGCGAGAACGGCGGCGATGCCGGCGCCGAGCCATACTGTCAGGCCGATGGTCGCCGGGGGGGCTTTCGCATCGGCGGCAAGCGCGTTGATCAGCTCATCGGTCTTCATTTCTGGTCATCTTCCCGGTGCAGGGCGCTGAGCGCTTTAAGACCACGATGGAGCGCGACACGCACAGCGACCTCCTTCATCTTCAATCTTTTCGCCACTTCGCTGATCGACTGGCCTTCGAGGCTGAGGGCACGGACGACCTCTTTCTGGCGGCCGTGAAGGCCGTCGACGAGGCGACGTGCATCCTGGCGGTCAACGCCACTGTGGTCCTCATCAATGGCCAGCGTGCCGATGACGCTTTCGATCGGCACCTGGATACGGCGGCCGCGACGGCGCAGCGCGTCGATAAGCTTGTGCTTGGCGATGGCGCGCACCCACGGACCGAGCGGCTGGGCCGGATCCCAGGTGTTGCGCTTGAGGTGCAGCGCCAGGAGCGTCTCCTGGACTACATCCTCGACGTCGCCGAGGGGCGCACCGGCCTGCGAGAAGCCGCGGCGGACCACGGCGCGCAGGCTGAGCGTCAGCGAATGTAGCAGCTTGCGGTAGGCATCTTCGTCGCCCGCCAGCGCTGCCCGCATCAGGCTCGCCCATTCTTCCTCGCGGTTCGTCTGAGCCACCAAGCCCCTCGTATAATGTTCGCGGTGCGGGTTGCATTCGTTACAGGCCGGAAAGGGGTTCGCGTGAACAGGGGACGGACCGGCTGCCCCTCCCGTATCAGGACAGCCGAAGCGCGGCAATCTGTACCGGATCCAGGTGGAGGGCGCCTTAAGGCGCCGCGGCGGGGGCGGGGCCCTGGTCCGCTGCCCTCGCGTCCGCTCCGGCCGCATCGGCGGTCGCGGGGGCGCTGCCGCCAAGGCGGCGGTGCATGCGATCGAGCAGCAGGTAGATGACCGGCGTGGTGTAGAGCGTAAGCATCTGCGAAACGAATAGACCGCCGATGATGGTGATGCCGAGCGGACGGCGAATTTCGGAGCCCGGCCCCTCGGCGATGGCGAGCGGGATGGCGCCGAGCAGCGCGGCCATGGTGGTCATCAGGATGGGACGGAAGCGGGTGAGGCAGGCTTCGTAGATCGCGACTGCCGGGGCGAGGCCGCGGTGGCGCTCGCCGTCGAGGGCGAAGTCGACCATCATGATCCCGTTCTTCTTGACGATGCCGATGAGCAGGATGACGCCGATGAGCGCCGTCATCGACAGCTCCATGCCGGCGGCATAGAGCGCCAGCAGCGCGCCCAGGCCCGCCGACGGCAGGGTGGAGATGATCGTCAGCGGATGCGCAAGGCTCTCGTAGAGCACGCCGAGCACGATATAGACGGCGATCAGGGCGGCGAGGATCAGCAGCGGCTGTTGCGAGGATTGTTCGGCGAATGCGCGCGCATCGCCCGCCGTTTCGCCGCGCAACCCTGGCGGGGTATGCAACTCGGCCATCGCGCGGTCGATGTCGCGCAGGGCCTGGTCGAGAGTGTTCCCCGGCGCGATGTCGAAGCTCACCGTCACGGCCGGAAACGGACCCTGGTGGTTGACCTGCAGGGGCGCGGTGTTCTCGATGATGCGGATGAGGCCCGTCAGCGGCACCTGGGCGCCGCTGGCACTCGGGACATAGATCTGCTTCAGGTGCGAAGGATCGCGCTGCAGCCGGGGATCGACCTCGAGAATGACGCGATACTGGTTGCGCTGGGCGTAGATGGTGGAGATCTGGCGCTGGGCGAAGGCGTTGTTCATCGCCGCGTCGATGTCGGAGATCTTGACGCCCATGCGTGCGGCGGCATCGCGGTCGATCTTGATGTCGAGCTGCAATCCGCCCGCCTGGCGGTCGCTCGACACATCGACGATGCCTGGAATGGAGCGCATGCGCTCGAATACTTTGGGCGCCCACGCGTTCAACTCGTCGATGTCGGGATCCCAGAGCGTATATTGATATTGAGAGTTGCCCTGGCGCGCGCCGACGCGGATGTCGCGCGAAGCAAAGAGGCGCACTTCCACACCCTTCACGGCGCTGAACTTACCGCGCATGCGGTTGATGACGCGCTGTGTCGGCATGCCGCCGCGCTCATCGAGCGGCTTCAGGTTGATGAACATGCGGCTGCTGTTCGATCCGCCGGGTCCACGGCCCGCCCCGCCGAGCGATGAGCCGACATGCTCGACGGCCGGGTCGGCGAGGACGATGTCCAGCACCTGCATGTGCAGCTTGAGCATCGCCTCGTAGGAAATATCCGCCGATGCTTCCGTCATGCCGAACACGAGCCCGGTATCGTCCTCCGGGAACATGCCCTTCGGGATCTGCACATAGAGATGCATGGTGAGCACGATCACGCAGAGCAGCGAGAAGAGCGTCACCACCTGGTGGCGCAGGGCGATGCGCAGGGTGCGCGCATAGGCGTCGACCATCCAGCCCAGAACTGCCTCGACGATGCGATCGAAACGATTGCGAACGCCGCTGCCGGTGTCCTTGATGAAGTGCGCGCAGATCATCGGCGTGACCGACAGCGAGATGACCACGGATACGGCAATCGCGACGACGAGCGTGACGGAGAACTCCCGCAGCATGCGGCCCATCACGCCGCCCATGAACAGCACGGGGATGAACGCGGCGACGAGCGAGACGCTGATCGAGATGACCGTGAAGCCGATCTGCCGCGCGCCCACGAGCGCCGCCTTCATCGGCGCCATGCCTTTTTCCAAGTTGCGGTAGACGTTCTCCAGCATGACGATCGCGTCGTCGACGACGAAGCCGACCGCGATGGCGAAGGCCATCAACGTCAGATTGTTGATCGAATAGCCGAGCGCCCACATTGCCGCGCAGGTGCCGGCGAGGGATAGGGGTACGGTGATGCCGGCGGCCAACGTGGGCGTGGTGCGCCTCAAGAATACGAACACCACCAGCATCACCAGGGCGATGGAGAGCAGCAGCGTGAACTGCATATCGTGCACGCTGGCGCGGATCGTCTGGGTGCGATCGGTGAGGACGTGAATGTCTATGCCCGCGGGTATCCAACGCTGCACCTTGGGCAGCAGATCCTTCACGCCCTCGACGGTATCGAGGACGTTCGCGTCGGGCTGCTTGCGCACGACGAGCAACACGGCGGAGCTGCGGTCGAACAGGGCCGTGGAGCGCGCGTTGCGCGTGCCGTGCTCGATGCTTGCCACGCTCGACAGGCGGACGACGTTGCCCTCGTGCGTCTTCAGAACGATGGCGCCATAGTCCTTCGGGTCGCGCAGCTGGGTGTTGACGTCGATGGTCATCGCCTGCTCGTTGCCGTCGACGACGCCCACGGGCTCGATGGCATTGGTGGCGGCGATTGCCTTGCGCACCTCATCCATGCTGAGACCCATGGAAGCGAGAAGCGTGGGATTGACGCGCACCCTTATCGCGGGCTGCTCGGCGCCGCTGACGTCCACCTGCGCGACGCCCGGCACCTGCGAGATGCGCTGGGCGACGATGGTATCGGCGGCATCGTAGAGGTCGCTCGGTGACAGGCCCTCCGACGTCATGGCGAGAATCAGCACCGGCGCGGCCGATGGATTGTACTTGCGGAAGGTCGGAACGTCGGGGAGGTCGCCCGGCAGATCGGCGGTTGCGGCGTTGAGGGCCGCCTGCACATCGCGCGCGGCGCTATCCACGTCGCGCGACAGATCGAACTGCACGGAAATGCTGGAGGAGCCCTGGGAGCTCACGGAGGTGAGCTCGGTGACGCCGGCTATTTCGCCGAGGCGCCGCTCGAGCGGAGCGGCGATGGTGGCGGCCATCGTTTGCGGATCGGCGCCGGGCCGGCTCGCCTGCACGCGAATGGTCGGGAAGTCGACGGCGGGGAGGCTGGCGACGGGAAGGTCGTAATAGGCGGTCGCGCCCAGGAGGAAGAGGCCCGCGGCGAGGAGCGCGGTGCCGATAGGCCGAAGGATGAAGGGGGCCGAGAAGTTCATGGCGCTACTCGGCCGCAACGGGGCCGGTGCCGGCCGGCTGCTGCGATAGGGGGTTGCCCGTGATGCGCGCCTTGAGGCGCTCCATGGCGAGGTAAATGACGGGCGTGGTGTAAAGCGTCAGAAGCTGGCTGAGCAGCAGGCCGCCGACGATGGTGATGCCGAGCGGATTGCGCAGCTCCGAGCCGACGCCGTTCTCGATGGCGAGCGGCAGTGCGCCGAAGAGCGCGGCGAGCGTCGTCATCATGATGGGGCGGAAGCGCAGGAGCGCCGCCTCGACGATGGAGTCGCGCGGATTGAGGCCCCGCTCGCGCTCGGCATCGAGTGCGAAGTCGATCATCATGATCGCGTTCTTCTTCACGATGCCCATCAGCAGCACGATGCCGATCAGCGCCACGAGCGACAGGTCGCGGCCCGTGAGCATCAATGCCAGCAGCGCGCCGATGCCCGCGGAGGGAAGCGTCGTCAGAATCGTGAAGGGATGGACGAGGCTTTCATAGAGCACGCCCAGCACGATGTAGATGGTGACGACCGCGGCCAGGATCAGCCAGGGCTGGCTCGCAAGCGAGGATGCGAACTCGCTGGCATCGCCGAAGAAGCTGCCCGTCACGGAGCTGGGCATGCCGATGGTGGTTTCGGCCGCGGAGATGATGTCCACCGCGTCGCTCAGTGCTGCGCCTTCGACGAGGTTGAAGCTTATCGTCTCAGCCGGGAACTGATCCTGATGGCTCACGGCGAGGGGCGCGGTGGTGTGCGTGATCTTCGCGATGGCCGTGAGCGGCACCTGCGCGCCATTGGACGAGGGAACGTACATCCGGCTGAGGCGCGAAGGATCGCTACGGTATTGCGGCATCGCCTCCAGCACCACGCGGTACTGGTTCGCCTGCGCGTAGATGGTGGAGACCTGCCGCTGGCCGAAGGCATCGTTGAGGGCGTCGGCCACCGCCTGCACCGTCACGCCCAGCCGGCCCGCAACCTCGCGGTCGACGTCGACGCGCGTCCTGAGGCCGGTGCTCATGGTTTCGAGGTTGACGTCGCTCAGAAGGGGGGAGCGCGCGAGCTCGGCGCCGAGCTTCTGTGTCCATTCGGCGACCTCGGCGGCGCTGGTGCTGACGAGGGTATATTGATACTGCGCGCGGCTGGCGCGTGTTGCGATCTGGACGTCCTGCACCGGCTGGAAATAGACGGTGACGCCGGGAATGCTGGAAATCGCGTTCTGCAGGCGCTCCACGACACCCGGCACGAGGATGCCCCGCTCCGCCCGCGGCTTCAGCGTGATCTTGAGATGCGCGATGTTGGGCGTCGGGTTGAGCTGGCCGACACCGGCAACACCGACGACACCGGCCACCGCCGGATCCTTACGCACCGTCGCCGCCACCTCGCCCTGCAGGCGGCTCAGCTCGCTGAACGAGACCTGCGGCTCGGCTTCCAGCACTGCGGTGACGAGGCCGGTGTCCTGCGGCGGCAGGAAGCCCTTGGGGATGGCGATATACATCCACACCGTGATGACCAGGGTCGCGACCGTTGCCAGCAGCGTCAGCGTCTGATGGCGCAGCACCACCTCGAGACTGCGGCGATAGCCTTCGACGACCGCATCGAGCATCCAGTTGAAGGCGCGGCCGATGAAATTGCCGCGGCTCTCCGGGTGCTGCTTCAGCAGCTTTGCCGCCATCATGGGCGTCAGCGTGAGGGAGACGAGCGCGGAGACGGTGACCGCGATGGTGAGGGTGAGCGCGAACTCGCGGAACATCCGCCCGACGAGGCCCGTCATGAACAGAAGCGGGATGAAGACCGCGATGAGCGACACGGTCAGCGAGATGACGGTGAAGCCGATCTCGCGCGCACCGTCGAGGGCGGCGCGCAGCGGCTTCTGCCCTTTCTCCAGGTGGCGCACGATGTTCTCGATCATCACGATGGCGTCGTCGACGACGAAGCCGGTGCCGATCGTGAGCGCCATGAGCGACAGGTTGTCGAGGGAGAAGCCGCAGAAATACATCACCGCGAACGTGGCGATGAGGGAGACGGGCAGCGCAACGCCGGCGATGACCGTGGCGCGCCCCGAACGCAGGAACACCAATACCACCATGACGATGAGCGCGACGCTGAGCACCAGCGTGAACTGCACGTCGTGGACCGAGGCGCGGATGGTTTCGGTGCGGTCGTGGACGAGCGTCAGCTTCACACTCGTCGGCAACGCGCGCTCGATGCGCGGCAGCTCGGCTTTCAGGCGCTCCACCGTTTCGATGACGTTGGCACCGGGCTGGCGCTGCACGTCGATGATGACCGCGGGAATGCCCTGATACCAGCCGCCGACGCGGGCGTTCTCGAGGCCTTCGGTAACGTCAGCGACGTCCTTGAGGCGCACCGGGGCGCCATTGCGGTAGGCGATCACGACCTCGCGGTAGGCATCGGCGGAGGCGAGCTGGTCGTTGGCGGCGATGGAATAGCTCTGGTGCGTTCCATCGAGCGAACCCTTGGGGCCCGATACGTTGGCCGAGGTAACGGCGCTGTTCACATCGGAAATGCTGAGGCCATAGGCGGCGAGGCGGGAGACGTCCGCCTGGATGCGCACGGCGGGGCGGATGCCGCCTTCCACCGAAACGTGGCCGACGCCGCTCACGGTGGAGAGGCGCTGGGCGATCATGGTGTCGGCGAGGTCGCTCAGCTCGCGCATCGAGACGGTGTCGGAGGTGAGCGCGAGGGTGACGACGGCCGCGTCTGCCGGATTGACCTTCGAATAGGTGGGCGGATAGGGCAGGTTGCGCGGCAGCGTCGAGCCGGCGGCATTGATCGCCGACTGCACGTCCTGCGCGGCGGCATCGATGTCCCGGTCGAGATTGAACTGCAGCGTGATCTGGCTCAGCCCGAAGGAACTCATCGAGTTCATCGTTTCGAGGTCGGGTATCTTGCCGAACTCGCGTTCGAGCGACGCGGTGACGAGCGTCGACATCGTCTGCGGGTTGGCGCCCGGAAGCTGCGTCGTTACCTGGATGGTCGGGAAGTCGACCTGAGGCAGCGAGGAGACCGGGAGCCAGAAATATCCGAGGGCGCCGCCGAGAACCGTTGCGAATGCGAGGAGCGAGGTCGCGATCGGCCGCAGGATGAATGGGGCCGAGACGTTCATCGCGCCATGCCCGGTGCGCCGGTGGAGCCCGCATCCTTACGGCGGCGGCCTTCGCCACGGCGGCCCTTGCCGTTGTACTCGCGGGCATTCGCCGGGCTTACCGCGGGCGGCGGGGCGAGGGTCTTGATCGAAGCGGTATCGTCGGGCGGCACGCTGCCCCGCGCCGATGCCTGCGGGGCCGGGTTATCGGCTGGAGCGGCCTTGTTGTCGGGCTCGCCGACACTGACCTCGGCGCCCTCCTTGAGGCGGGCAAAGCCGGTGGTGATCACGCGATCGTCGGCGGCAACGCCCGACGTGACGACGGCGATGCGCTCATCCTGCTGCGAGATGGCCACCTTGTGAACGCGCGCCTTGCTCTCCGTGTCGATCACATAGACGAACGCTCCCTCCGGGCCGCGCTGCACGGCGGACGTCGGCACGACGACCACCTGCTCCAGGGTATCGAGGAGCAGGCGCACGTTGACGAACTGGCCAGGCCAGAGCTGCAGGTCCTTGTTGGGGAAATCCGCCTTGAGGCGGATCGTGCCCGTCTGCTGGTCGACCTGGTTGTCGATTACCTGCAACTCGCCGGTGTCGAGAACGTTCTTGCTGTCGGTTTCGAGCGCCT
Organism: Hyphomicrobium sp.; assembly: GCA_035687305.1. Lineage (GTDB taxonomy): Bacteria > Pseudomonadota > Alphaproteobacteria > Rhizobiales > Hyphomicrobiaceae > Hyphomicrobium_A. The sequence continues at coordinate 33,301 of DASRYA010000017.1, forward strand.
CCACCTTCAGCGCCCGCTGGGCGATCGCGCGGTTGATGGCCGGCAGGTCCTGCTGCGGCAGGGTGAACACGACGGAGATCGGCTGGATCTCCGTGATGACGACGATGCCCGCATCGGACGCGCGCACGAGGTTGCCCACGTCGATCAGGCGCATGCCGGTGCGGCCGGAAATCGGGGCTACGACCGTGGCGTAGTTGAGAAAGGCGCGTGCGTTCTCGATGGCCGCGTTGTCCTGCTTGATCTGCGCTTCGAGCTGGGCAACCAGCGCGCGCTGGGTATCGACCGTCTTGGCGGCGATCACGTTCGATGACAGTTGATTGTAGCGCTCGAGGTCGCGCCGGGCGTTGGCAAGCTGGCTCTCGTCCAGCGCCTTCTTGGCGATCGCCTGGTCGAGCTGCGCCTGGTAGGTCACGGGATCGATCTGGGCGAGGAGGTCGCCGGCCTTTACGTCCTGGCCTTCCTTGAAGTGAATGGACAGGATCTTGCCGTCGACCTGGGGGCGCACCGTCACGAGGTTGCGCGCCTTCGCCGAGCCGACGCCTTCGAGCCAGACCGGGACGTTCGCGAGCTTGGCCTCGGAGGCGACGACCGGCACGGCTCCCGAGGGCCGCGCCCAGCGGCGTGCACGCTGCGCGTGGTCGCCACCTTTGGTGTAGTAGAGGGCGGCCGCGGTTATGCCGGCGATGACGAGGATCGCGAATACCGATTTGAAGAATTTTTTCACGTGCGTCCCTGTCCCAGAGGCCGGCCCCAGACGAGGGGCCGCAAAACGGCAACACTGCGGCGCCCGACTGTAAAAACGGACAACACGGCTAAAACCGTCGCTGTCCGGGGGGCGCGCGCACAACCCATTTGTAACAGAGGCGTATTGGCCGCACCTTGGGGAAATCGGGCATCGGTGACTGGCCCGGCCGCTGCCCAGTGGTGCCGGACGGAAAAGCTTGCGGCTATTCGGCCCCGGGCCGATCCCCGCGTGGGCTCGACATCGCCGCCGCCGGTTGCCGGTGGACGCGATTGGGCGTACTGAGCGCTACTGACTTACATCAATTGCCTTTATCGCGGTGCCTCGCGCCTTTTGCCGGCGCAGGCGCGGGCTCTGCCGTTGGGTATTTGCATTCGTGCGGCGGGCGGCGATCCATCGCGGCGACCTTGAGAGGAGTGAGGTGTGCGGACGGGGCCTGACGTCAACTGGCGCCCCGCAGTGCCGGGGAGGGCGCGCATTCTCCGCTGGGCGGTCGCGCTTGCCTCCACGGCGATAGCCATCGGCGTCATCGGCCTCTGGTTGCGGATGTCCGGCGATGGGCCAGGAGATGCGGCTTCTCCCGCGGTGGTGAATACGGTGGGATCGGCCGATCAGGTCGAGCCATTGCGCATTCTCAATCCCGGAGCGGCAGACCGTCCGCCGGCGGGAGAGCGGCGGGTGCGGCGCCAGGATGCCACGGTCGGCTATGAAAGTCCGCCACCGAGGATGCAGCCGCCGCCACGCCGCGGCCCCGCCGACTATTAGTCCGGCCGGCTGTCGATGGCGACTGCCGCTGCTTCGTCTCGAAGACCTGCCGCCGTTCTGCTTTTCGTTTCCGGAAGCACTTCTTTGCTCGTGCTTCCCGTTGGAAAACCGGTTCCCACTTTTCCGGAAGCACTTCTTTGCCCGTGCTTCTCGTCGGAAAACCGGTTCCCACTTTTCCGGAAGCACTTCTTTGCCCGTGCTTCTCGTCGGAAAACCGGTGCCCACTTTTCCGGAAGCACTCTCTAGAGCAGCGCGAAGCGAAGCACGAATAGCAGCGCCAGCACGTTCACGGCTATCGGCAGCTGCGACCATCGCCCCGTGAGCAGCTTCATGCCCGCGTAGGTGATGAAGCCGAACGCGATGCCATCGGCGATCGAGAACGTCAGCGGCATGGAAATGATGGTGATGGCGGCGGGAATGTATTCGGTGGAATCTTCGAAATCGATGTCGCGGATAGCCGAGATCATCAGGCACCCGACGAATACCAGCGCCGGAGCGGTGGCGAAGGCGGGGATCGATCCCGCGAGCGGTGCCAGGAACAATGTCGCGAGGAAGAGCACCGCGACGGTGACGGCCGTCAGCCCGGTGCGCCCGCCCGCGTTCACGCCGGCCACACTTTCGATGTAGCTCGTGGTGGTCGACGTGCCGAGTGCGGCGCCTGCCATGACGGAGGTCGAATCGGCGATCAGCGCGCGCTCGAGGCCCGGCACCGTTCCGTCAGGGCGCGTCATGCCGGCGGTGCGCGCAAGGCCGATCAGCGTTCCGGTGTTGTCGAAAAGCACGACGAAGAAGAGCGTCAGCACCACGACGCCCATGCCCGCGTCGAAGAGCGCCCCAAGATCCATCTGCATGAACACCGGGGCGAGCGACGGGGGCGCGGCCGCGATGCCGGTGAAGTCTGCAAGGCCGAGCGTCAGCCCGGCGACATAGGCGGCCATGATGCCGATGAGGATGGCGGCGTGCACCTTGCGCGCATCGAGGGCGGCCGTCAGCACGAACGCGGCGGCGGCAATCGCGACCGCGGGCGTTTTCAGATCGCCGAGCTTCAGCAGCATTGCGGGATCGGGCGCGATGAGACCCGCACCCTTGAGGCCGATGACGACAAGGAAGAAACCGATGCCGACCGTGATCGCAACCTTGAGCGAGGGCGAAAGGCTGTTGATGATCCAGCGGCGCAGGGGCGTTGCGCTGACGATGAGGAAGAGCACGCCCGAAGCCAACACGGCGGCAAGCGCCGCCTGCCATGGGATGCCCATTCCCTGCACCAGCGTGTAGGTGAAGTAAGCATTGAGGCCCATGCCGGGCGCGACGGCTACGGGGAAGTTGGCGTAAAGGCCCATCAACGCCGAGCCGAAGGCGGCTGCAAGGCACGTTGCAACGAACACCGCACCTTTATCCATGCCGGTATCGGCGAGCACCACCGGGTTGACGAAAGCGATGTAGACCATCGTCAGGTAGGTGGTGAGGCCGGCAAGGAGTTCGGTGCGGACGCTCGTGCTGTTCTCGGCTAGCTTGAACATTGGCCCCTCGCGTGCTCCAGCGCACTTTGTAGCGGCCGGGCCGCGAGGCGGAAAGAACTTATGCACATTCCGCGCACTTCAGATGTGCCGCTGGATGTGCGGCCCGCAGCTGTGCGGGCGAGGCGCTTATTCGTTATGCGTCGGCGAGGTGCCGGAATAGAACTCGCGCGGCAAGCCCATGGGCGTCGCCTGGGCCTGTTGCTGTGATTTGACCTGGTTCTGCGCCATGGCGCGCTTCTGCTTTGCTGCGGCCGCTGCACGGCGGCGCATCTGCTCGGCGGCCTGGCTTTCGTTGCGATCCGGCTTGCGTTTCACGCAGTAGTGGGTCGTGCGTAGTGACGTGCGCTTACGCAGATCCGCTGCCGCCTGATTGCAAATGGCCATGGTGGGAAATTTCTGCGTGATCATCCGGTTGGGGCCGGAGATGACGGATAAAACGGTGTAGAGCGTCGCAGCATCCATGTTGCGTTCCCCTCGTAGGCTGCTCATAGGCTGGTTCCGCCAATGGCGGTGGGTCGCTGCGGGTTTCCCCGCGCGTGTGGACCGAACCTTACCCGCAAGGAGCAGGGATGACCCTGCGTCTTTCCGGCGCCGCTGCGTCAGGCCGCGCTGTCACGATAGCGACGGGTCGCGTGCGTCTTCGGCAAGTAGTGCCCACGTTCTTCGAGCCAGCTGGCGTCGGGACCCTCTTCGCCGCCAGGTTCGGCGGCCGCCACTCTATTGCGTCCAGATTGTTTCGCAACATAGAGAGCGCCATCCGCGCGGTGGAAAAGGGCACTGATGTCACAATCCGGCCCTTCGTGCGCCGCAATGCCGATGCTCACCGTGCCGCCGACCGGGAGACCGTCGATGACAGCAGCGCTGTCGGCGAACGCGCTGCGCACGCGCTCCGCTTTGGTGTGCGCCGTCTCGAGAGCGGCGCCGGGAAGGATTGCCGCGAACTCCTCGCCGCCGAGACGGGCGACGATGCTGCCCTCGCCCGCTTGTGCAGCAAGCGTGTGGGAGAAGCGTTGCAGCACGCGGTCTCCGAGGCGGTGACCGTAGGTGTCGTTAATCGTCTTGAAGTGGTCGAGGTCGAGTACCATCACGGCGAGGCGCGAATGACGGCCGGCGCGGAAGAGGAGGGCGTCGGCGGCTTCGAAAAGCGCGCGGCGGTTCGGCAAGCCCGTGAGCGCATCGGTGCGTGCGAACCGGCGCTGGCGCGCTTCCTGACGTTCCTTGACCATGGCCAGCACCACGAAGGCGAGGGCGAGGCGCCCCAGCGAGGCAATGAGCACGGCGGTCGGCAGCCAGCGGCTGCCGTCGGCGCGGCTGGCCTCAAGGATCGGCATCTGAAGCGCCAGCGGCATCCAGAAGACATATCCGGCCGCCATGACGAGGAGCAGCAGCACCGCAGGCCAGCGGCCGGAGAGCCGTTCGGACTTCTGGCGCGCAAACTCGATCGCGGTGAGCACGTAGAGCACGGCCATGATCGTGCACACGGTGATGAGCCGCTGGTCGAATGACTTCAGGATCGCGGCGGCTGCAATGATGAAGCCGCACGGCCAGACAGCGAGCCAAACGGGATTGAGCTGCCGGCCGGCAAACTCGCGCGCTGCCATCCAAATGATGGTGACGGAAACGATCATGAGCGCCTGGCCGAAGGCCGCGAGCGCGCCGCTGTTGGAATAGGAGGACGTGGCAGCGAAGGCGATGCCTGCGGCCATGACGAGCTGCGATACACCCCACCAGCCGATCAAGGGGCTCGACCGTTCCTGCAACCAAGCGAAACACAAAACCAGCCCGACGACCATCGTTGCGGCGCACGAGGTGACGGAAATGGTTGGCAGGTCGAGGATCATGGACGTCCCTTACTCCGGCCCGCAGCCGGGCACATGCGGGGGCATTCTCGGAGTTAGTCCGTTGCCGGGTTATCTAGAAATTCCGTGAAATTGCATGCATTCGCGACCGTATGCGTACGATCGGGGTGCAGCGGTGCGCTGGGGTGCTGAGATTCGCTTTGATATAGCGCGGGTTAGCATCGATGCGTGATGCGCGATCAAGCTTCGTTGCACTTTCTCCAGCGTACCTAAAATGACATTGAGCGGGTATTCATGCGGCATTCATCCGGCGGGTAAAAGCGAGGTCTCGGGCGGCTTGCATTAAGGTTGCTATCGTTGGCGATGATCAGTGCGGATCGGTGCGCCGCAGAGCCTCCGCGTGCGCGATGACGGCGTCCACTTCATCGCGTGCCCGGCCCAGGTATCCCTCCGGCTCTAAGAGCGTGTCGATCTCGCTGGGGGACAAGAGCCGGGCGACCGTCGGGTTGGCCAGCAGCGCCGGCCGAAACGGAATGTTCTTTTGCAGAGCGCCGTGGATGATGCCGTGCACGAGCTTGTCGGCCTCCTCCTTGCCGAGCGCGGGGGAGAGGGCGAAGGCGACGCGCTGGGCCATGATGAAGCCGTGGGTGCGACCGAGGTTGGCGCGCATCGCCTCGCGGTTGACCTCCAGCTCCTCCAGCAGCTCCCGTGCAACGATCAGGTTCCGCTCGGAGCGGATGGAGATCTCTTCCAGCGTTGCATTCGGGCCTGAGGTGTTATCGCGCTCGAAGAAATTCACGACATCGTCGAGCACGACCTCCGCCAGCCGCGGGATGATGCGTCCGTTCTGGATCAGCACCTCGGACTTGTTGGGGTTTACCTTCTGCGCCATCGACGAGCTGCTGACGGAGCTTGCATCCCGCGGCTCGTCGGTTTCGCCGATGTCGGTCGATTGCAGGAGAAAAAGCTCCTGGCCAATGTGTGCGAACAGCTTACTGACGAGCGCCAGGGAAAGCGCGTAGTTCGCATAGACACCGCGCGTGCCGTGCCAATCGTCGGGGTAGGGCGCCTCCAACCCCAACTCCTTGGCAAAGGTGCGCTCGATTTCAAGCGCACGTTCGCCGAGGCCGGCGTAGGTGCCGACGGCGCCCTTGAGGATCGCCGACTGGTCGAGCTCCCTGAGCACGGACTTCAAGCGCTCGATGTTGCGGCGGTTCTCGCCGATCCAGGTGCTGACCTTCTTGCCGAACGTGATCGGCAGCGCGTGCTGACCGAGCGTGCGCCCGGCCATCACCGTATCGCGGTTGGTGCGTGCGCGCACGACGAGGCTGCTTTCGATCTGGCGCAGATAGCCGATGAGGATCACGGTTGCGCGGCGCAGCTGCAGCGTGAGCGCCGTGTCGTAAATGTCGACGGTGGTGGCGCCGTAGTGCACGTACTGGCGTGCGTCCTCGCTGAGCGCGGCGCGCCAGACGTTGAGCAGCGCCACCATGCGATGCTGCACGATCTTGCGCTCGTGCTTTATCTCGTCGGGCGGCGCGAAGCGCACGTCGGCCTTGCGGGTGATCTCGTCGGCGGCGGATTGCGGGATCGCACCGTGCGCCGCTTGGGCACGCGCGAGGGCTGCCTCGATGTCGAGCACGTACTGGTTTGTCTGGTCGGCCGCGAAGACGTCGCGCACGGTTGCGCTTTCGATCTTCTGAACCGGAAGGTCCGCGCCGTGCGAGGCCGTCGCCAACGCTCCGCCGGCACCGATCGACGCGCAGAGCAACAGCGCACGCAGCAGCTTACCGCCTGCCGTTGCGCCACGTACCGCTTTGCCCGGGCTGCTGCGTATCGCCATCGGGGAAGTGATCCTAAGTCTCCTCGCGCCGCGCGGATATGGCTGGCCTTTCGCTCCGATCATGCGTCCGGCAGCGCGTGGCCGGCGAGGATGGCGGCGCCGGCGGGGGCCATGCGGCTGGCCTCGTGTCCGACGCCCGGCACCTCGCGCAGGTGCCAGTTGAATGGAGCGCCCAGACGCGCAGCGGTCGTGCGTGAGCGGGCGAAGTAGAAATGGCCGCGCGCGTAACGTGTCTTGCCTTGCGCGCGTGCCTCGGGGTCGTTGCGCAGGCCGCCATAGTTGACGTCGGCGGTGCCGAGCAGGAGCGTCTGGTTGCAGGCGAAGCCGCGGGCGAGCGTGCCGCTCGGAATGGGTGCGCCGCGAAGGCCGAAGGGATAGCGGTATTCGCTATCGGGGAGCATGAACCAGCCGGGGTTGGCGGCGACCGCCCGGTCAATCATTCCGCACCCCGCGTGCAGGACGTAGCGCTGGATGAATTGCCCGCCCGCGCCGTGGCCGAAAATGCTGAACTTCCTGCGCGCGCTTCCGACGCTGCCCGCGGCCATGCGGAAAGCCTGCTCGACGACGTAGAAGCTCGTCTCGTTCCAGGGTTTGGCCTGGAGGTGCTGGCTGCGGACGTTGCCGAAATTATAGCTCCACACCCCGGGCCATTTCTCGGCGGTGAACTCAGGGACCAGCAGGATGGCGCCGTAGCGTTCCGCGAGTGGCTGCCAGGTGTCATAGTAATCGAAGGCCAGGTGGCGGTGGGCGTCGCGGCGCATGCCGGGCATCACGACCCAGATCGGAGTGCGCGCCGATGCCGATGCCGGCCGGTAGGTGTAGATGGTGACGGGCCCGCGCGGCACGCCCGTGACCTCGAATGAGCCCTCACCCACGGGCATCCGCTCCCCGCGAGCGGGATCGAAGACCCTTTCGGTGGCGTGCGAGAGAGCTGCTCCGCTCAGCATCGTGGCGCCGAGGGCCGCCACCCGGAGCGACATCGACATCGCGGAGAACAGGCGCCGCGGCCGGCGGGAATGCAGGGCGGATTTAGAAGCGGGCGTCGTCATGGGCGTCAATGCCTCGAGAAGAGTCATGATCAGAACTTGATACGGGTGCCGGCGTAGCCGATGGCGAGATCGGTGAGCGGGACGGGGCTCGGGCCGGTCGGCTTCCCGGAGCGCACCTGCACACCTTCGACGTCGAAGGAATAGAAACGGAAGCCCGCGTAGATATCCATTCCTGCGTCCGTGATGTCCTGCGAGACCGCTGCGCCGAGCATGGTGAGACGGCTCTTCGTCACCTCGCGCAGATCCGCTTCGCGCAAGCCGCGGATGGCGTCATCGACTTGGGCAAACTCGCCATAGACGGAGGTGTCGCCCATCGACCAGAATCCGCGCCGGATGCCAGCGGCGGTATAGAGGTAGTCGATCGGCGGACGGTTGGTGCCGGGCGGGGTCACGATGCCGACGGTGTTCTCACCGAAGACGGCCTGGTTGGAGGTATCGAAACCGTTGAACTCGCGCCGAACGTAGGCGGCGGTGCCGAACAGGCCGGTTGGAATGTGCAGCAGGCTTGCGGAGCCTTTGTATTCCTGGCGGTCGCGGCTGCTGTTGGGGCGGTCGCCCTCATCGGTGTCGTGCAGGTAGCCGGCGCCGAAGCGGAATTTCCAGTCGTTGTAGTTGACGCCGTACTCGACCGCGAAATCGGTGAAGTCGTCCTCGCCCCAGGAGGCCGAGAGGTCGATGTTGCCCCACTGGCTGGAGATGCGCGGCGCGTCGTAGCGGACCACGTTGCGGCGCAAGGTGTCGACGCTGGCACCGGCGGAGAAATCGTTGAGCGTCGTGCGCATGTCGATGAGGGCGCCGTCGCCGATTTCGTAGGAGTCGGCGCGGCGCACGGCAAAGCTGCCGCCGATGGTGGCGATGTTCTGCGCGCCGGGCATGATGCCGCCGACGTCCTTCAGGATGATGTTGTCGGTGGCGGGCGAGGTGTAGCCCATGGTGACGGTGCCGAGCTGATTGTTGCGCACCCACCAGGCCGTATGGCGGATCTGTATCTGGTCGTCGCCTTGCACGCTGATCTGGCTGACGTCATTGGCGGCCCTGTCGTCGAGGCCCAGCGAAAGCAGATAGCCCGCGCTCCAGCCGCGCGCGATCTTGACGGCGCCGTTGAACTCGATGCGGCTGCGGGCCGCCGTGTTGTCGACGATGTAGACGTCCTTCTTGGCGCCGTCGTCCCACATCATGAACATGCGGTTGATGGAGCCGGAGATACGCAGCGAGACTTTCCTGTTGCCCTTCTCCGCGGTCGACTCCTCGAGCGCCGCGATGCGATCTTCTACGTCGGCGGGGGTTCGGGGATACCAGTCGTCGGCGCTGGCGATGGCGCCGTAGGCGCTCACCGGCGAGGAAGGCGCATCGAACAGAAACTTCAGGCCGAGTGAGCCACCGTAGAAATAGGTGCTGCCATTCGCGCGTACGTCGCGGTCGCCGTCGAGATCTTCGACGGTTGCGTAATGGGGCAGGGCGGTGCTGACGTTGTTCAGCCAGAGGAAGGTACCGGCCGCGGTCAGATATACGCTATCGGACAGCTTGAATTCGACACGCGGATTGATCTCCACCGCCTGCGCGAACACGTTGGCGTTGCGGGAGTCCTCGAAGCTGCGCAGGTCGGGGCGGTTCTCGGACAGGAACGTGCGATTGCGGTCGACGTAGTTGTTATAGAGACCGCCTTTGATGCTGCCGCCGATGCTCAGACCGTAGCCGAGATCGAACATGTGCTGCAGCCCGAGCTGCACGCCGACAAGGCGGTTGTCCGTGCGAACGCCGACATGGTCGCGGGCCGAGGAGGACCCGCCCGGCATGTCGTTGATCGTGTCGATGGTGGTGGTGGTGAAGTGCTCGCCAAAATAGATGGCGCGGGCGCCCAGAGTAATGCCCGGAATCCCGAGCGGGCGAACCATGTTGATCTCCGCGCCGAGCAGCTTCGTCTCGTGGTGGGCGACGAGGCCATAGATATTGTCGGAGTTGACGGAGCCGATGTCGGAGCCGGGCGCGTCGTCGTAGATCGTGTCCGTCTGCTTGCTGCCGGAGCTCAGGCCGAGTTTCGTTTTCTCGATACCGATCGGATTGAGGTAGAAGGCCGAGAACTCGAACGGCTGCTCGAAAATGTTGGCCCGGAGCGTGCCGCGCATGCCAACGGTGTAGTCCTCGCCCTCCATCTCGGAGCTCATGAAGGGCGTATAGGATTTGGCCGCCGAATTGTTGCGGAGCGTCGTCAGCGGGAAGTTGCCGATCTTCTTGCGCGCGAAGACCAGCCCCTCGACGGAGAGCGCGCCGCCGCTTGCGGCGCTAGCGTAGGCGCCCATGGAGGAAGTGGAAACGGTGGTGGCACCCGTATCGCCATCGCCGACGTCAGTGGCGTAGGTGTCGACGTCCTGTACGTCCACGCCGCCACTGTCGCCGCCTTCTGCAAGCGCCGGCAAGACCGAAAAGGACGTGGCGAACAGCAAAGCCGCAATGCTGACGCCGAGGCGCAGCTTGCAATAGTTGACCGCAGTTGCGATCGCCGGACGCCCACACGCGGCGTCGCGGTACACACTCGACATTACTCAACTCCCCCGTACGCACTTTTCTCATCGCCGCGCTTGGGCACGCGCGCAGCTGTTGCAGGGAGTGTGCGGTGAAGGGCGCAGATACGGGATACGAATTACCGCATGATCCATTTCGATATACGCAACAGTCGCGATAAAATCGCGTAATATCAATGTGTTGCGCGCTCTTGGTTAACGCGTCTGGCGCGCTGGTTTCCGACCGTGTGTGACAAGCACGCATCAGAATTTCGCGTTGCGGTTTACGGACGCGTGCCCGACTAAACTTTGTGTGCCGCGAGGATATCGATGGAGGCCGCGTTCGCTGCGCTGGCGTCGCGGAACGCCTCGATCGTGTGCAGCACGCAGTCGATGAGCAGCTGGGCATTTTTTGCCGGCTTCTGGTCGCGGTGGTGCACGTAGCCGAACGAGATCCACCGCTCCGGCTCGAGCGGGCGCAGAACCACATCGCGCATGTCGAAGCCGCGGGCACTCACGCGGTCGAACACGGCGATGCCGGCGCCATCTATGGCGAGCTGGAAGGCCATGAGCGATGATCGCGTTTCGACGGCATACTGCGCAGTTTTCCCGCTGGAGCGCATGAAATCGTTCATCTGCTGGCGCCAGAGCTGATCCTCCCACAGCCCCAGAAGGTTTTCATCGGCGAGATCGGCGGCGGTGATCCGCTCCCGGGCGGCGAGGGGATGATCCTTGCGCATGACCGCCTCGAGGCGGACCTTGAACAGCGGGTGGTTGTCGAGCTCGACGAGCGCGTGGGTGACGGGGAGGGATGCGATCGCCAGATCGAAGCGGCGCAACCCTGCGAGATTATCGATGTCGAAGCGTGACAGCACGTCGACCGTGCAGCGCAGCTTCGGATTGAGCCGCAGGAGGCGCTCGATCGCCGGCGACATCAAACCCTGGGCGATGCGCGGCGTGGTGATCACCTTGAGATGCTTGTCGCTGGTCTGAATGTCCTTGGCGATGCGGGGGATTTCGCCGAGGCCCTGGAGGATATGGCGCGTGGCGACATAGAACGCGGCGCCCTTGTCGGTGACGCGGAGGGCGCGGCCGGAGCGGCTGAAGAGCGTGAGCTTCAGCTCGTCCTCGAGCAGCGCCACGAGGCGGCTCACGGCCGGCTGGCTGAGCCCCAGGCTCTTCGAAGCGGCGGTGAGGGAGCCGCCTTCGACGATCAGCTGGAAGGCGCGGAGGGCTTTCAGGTTCATTCGGTCACTGGCGCATTTCTCGGCGCATCGTCTCTAGGCATATTTCCGGTGCGGCCTTCCGGCTAGAGCGTTAACCATCGGGAGGTCTCTGCACGTTCGCGATGAAGCCTGGAGTGCGCCCCGCAATCAAGCGGATCGTGCACTTCGGCGCCACGCAGCGGGCGACCATTCCGGAATCCGCATCTACTCAGAAGCGCGACGCAACAGTCGCGCGCGGCTCGGCTCCCAGCGGCCGCGCGGGCACGCCATGCGCAACGGCGGGCAGGCTCGGAGCGAGCACTCTTCAGGATCGCGGAAGTGATGCAAAGCTCCGCTGATCGATGGCGCAATTCGCATTAAATCTTTATCGGCACATCAATTTATGCTCCGCGCGCGGCGCATGGATGACCTATAGTTTCAAAAAACCTATGCAATCCTGGGGGAGTTCAAGGAGATGTTGCTGTCGGCGCCGCTTGGCGATGGTGATGCGCCAGGTGCTACGGCTAAGAGGCCGTTCTACGCCCATTTGTATGTCCAGGTGCTGATGGCCATCGCCGTCGGTGTTCTGCTCGGCCACTACTATCCCGATCTCGGCGTGCAAATGCGGCCGCTGGCCGACGGATTCATCAAGCTCATAAAGATGATCATCGGGCCGGTCATCTTCTGCACCGTCGTGCACGGCATCGCTTCGATGTCGAACCTCAGGGCGGTCGGCAGCGCTGGCGTGAAGGCGCTCATCTATTTCGAGGTGGTGACGACACTCGCTCTCGCACTCGGTCTCATCGTTTCCAACGTGCTGCGTCCCGGACATGGAATGAATATCGATCCGAGCAAGATCGATGCATCGGCCGTGGCGAGCTACGTGGACAAGGCGGATCACCAGAGTACGGTCGAATACCTGCTCGACATCATCCCGCGTACGGCGATGAGCGCTTTCGTCGACGGCAACATCCTGCAGGTGCTGCTGTTCGCGCTGCTCTTTGCGTTCGCTTTGCAGGCAGCCGGGCAGCGCGGCAAGCTGGTGCTCGATCTCGTCGAACAGGTCTCGCAGGTGCTGTTCGGGATCGTCGGCCTCATCATGAAGCTGGCGCCGGTGGGCGCGTTCGGGGCGATGGCGTTCACCATCGGCCAATACGGATTCTCCACGCTCGGGTCGCTCGCCGGCCTGATGGGCGCGTTCTATCTGACGTGCATCCTGTTCATCGTGCTGGTGCTGGGGCCGATTGCGTGGATGGCCGGCTTCAGCATTTTCCGCTTCATCCGCTACATAAAAGACGAGCTGCTGATCGTGCTCGGCACCTCGTCGTCGGAATCGGTGCTGCCGCGGATGATCATGCGGATGAAAAAGGTGGGATGCGAAGAATCGATCGTGGGGCTCGTCATCCCCACCGGTTATTCGTTCAACCTCGACGGCACCTGCATCTACCTCACGATGGCGACGCTGTTCCTCGCCCAGGCGACGAACGTGGAGCTTTCGCTGGCGCAGCAACTGGGCATCCTGGGCGTGCTGCTGTTGACGTCCAAAGGCGCGGCGGGCGTCACGGGTTCAGGCTTCATCGTGCTCGCGGCGACGCTCGCCTCGACCCACACCATCGATGTCAATGCGATGGCCATCATCCTTGGCATCGACCGCTTCATGTCGGAAGCGCGCGCGCTGACGAATCTGGTCGGAAATGGCGTTGCAACCATCGTCGTTTCGCGGTGGGAGGGCGCGCTCGACGTCGAACGGATGCGGGCGGAGCTGGGTGGACGCGGAGATCGCAGCGGCGAACGCGAGCTCAGCGTTGCCGAGTGACGTCCGGAGCATGATTTGCTTCCCATCGACGCTCAAAGTCGACGCCCGCTGCTGATGCTACAACCCTTCTTGCCGCGCCGATTTGCGCAGAAGTGCGCGCCGTCGTTCGTCTCGACGCCGTCGCGTGGTGATTCGCGAGCGCTTTCATGGCCTTTTGCTGCTTCGACAGGGCCTTGAGCACTTGTCTTTGCCGGACAACTTATCCAAGGTGGCATCGATCAGATTCGTATGGTTGGCGGGCGCACAGCATCACCCCGATGCACTGGCGTCCCCGGCCATTGGGCTAGGCGGCCTGCATACGTTCAGGCCGGGAAAGAAGCTTTAGACGCAGGCTGCGAATTGCCATGTGCCCGCAAGATTGCCGGATGGCTGGGAGTGGCGGCTGTGCTCGCGTGCTCCGTGCCGCGGCCGGCCGCAGCCTTGGAGCTGTTCGGCGTTTCCATCCTCGAGGATCAGTCCGCGTCCGCCGAGGCGCTGGCGTATACGGTTTCCCTCGAGGTCGAAGGCGATGATGGCTCGCTGAAGGATGCGCTCTCGTCCGCTTCGGTGCTCGTCGAGCAGTCGAAAAAGGGTGCGGCGGACACGTTCGCTCTCGTTTCGCGTGCACGGAGCGACGTGGAGCGGCTGATCGCGGCGCTCTATGGCGAGGCCCGCTACGGGGCGGATGTCGCCATCACCATCGCGGGACAGCCGCTCGGCGATGTGCAACCCGCCGAGATCGAGACGACCGAGGGCTCGCCGGTGCCCGTCGTCATCCGCGTGCGCCCGGGCCCTCTGTTCCACTTCGGCGCTATCTCGATCGAGCAGGGCGCCGCGACGGAAGCGAGCCCGTCCGCCGATCCCCAAGGCTACGGCCTCACGGCCGGTGAGCCGGCAAAATCCGCGATCATCATTGCGGCCGCGGATCGCATCGTCGAAGCATGGCGGTCGAGCGGCTATCCATTTGCGCAGATCGCCGAGAAGGACATCCGGGCCGATCACGCGCGCCAGGTGATCGATATCCGCTTCGTCGTGGCGCCGGGCGATCCTGCCGTTTACGGATGGATCAACGTGACCGGCTCCGTCGACCTTGATTCCCGCCGCATCGTCGAGCAGACCGCGTTGCAGCCGGGGCATCGCTTCAGTCCGCGCGAGTTGAAACGGAGCCGCGAGCGGTTGCGCAAGTTCGAGAGTATCGAATCGGTGCGCGTCATCGAAGGCGAGCAGACGGACGAGAGTGGCGGCATTCCGATCACCGTGGAGGTCGTTGAGCGCAAGCCGCGCTTCTTCGGTGCGACCGTCTCCGCCTCCACGATCGACGGCGCGGAGGTGCAAGCCTACTGGGGACACCGCAACCTCTTCGGCGAGGGTGAGCGGTTGCGCGTCGACGCCACGGTCTCGCAGATTGGCGGCGATGGATTGGAAGGGCTGCAGTTCGACGTCGGTGCGACCTTCACCAAGCCCGGCATCCTCGACATCGATACCGATTTCTTCAGCGAGATCCGGCTGGTGCGCGAGCGCCCCGATACCTACGAAAGCCTCGGCGGCAACGCGCGCGTCGGCCTTGCGCATCGGTTCGATCCCTATCTGTCGGGCTCGGTTGCGGTGGAGGGATCGCAGTCGCGGATCGACGATGCCTTCGGCACTGCGAACTACACGTTGCTCGGGCTGCCCGGCGAGCTGGTCTACGATAGCCGCAACGATCGCATGGATCCGAGCCAGGGCGTGCATGGGATGCTGCGCCTCAACCCGGTGACGGAGCTTTCCCAGGGGGCGTTCTTCGGCGCCACCGAGCTATCGATGGCGAGCTACCTGTCCCTCGACGCCGCCGATCGCGTGACGCTGGCGGGGCGCGTCCTTTTCGGAAGCGACTTCGGTGCTTCGCTGTCGGAGGTTCCGGCGACCTATCGCTTCTTCGCGGGTGGCGGCGGATCGGTGCGTGGCTATGAATACCGCAGTCTCGGTCCCACCTATGCGGGCCAGGTGGTGGGCGGCCTGTCGATGGTCGGGGGCTCGGCCGAGCTCAGATGGCGCGTGATGGATACGCTCGGCCTCGTCCCCTTCATCGACGCGGCGCTTATCTCGCCCGACAGTTTCCCCAGCTTCTCCGAGCCGGTCTATGTCGGCGCAGGTCTGGGGCTGCGCTACTACACGGCCTTCGGGCCGATCCGTCTCGACTTCGCTGCACCGATGACCCACCGCGACGGGCAGCCGAAGTTCGGCGTCTATGTCGGCCTGGGGCAAGCCTTCTGATGGCGCGCGCGGGCAAATACGCCGCCCGGGCTGCGCTGGCCGTTGCTGCATTCGTGACGGTTGCCACCGCGCTGTCGGCGCTCGCGCTGATGACGACGACGGGGCAGACGCTGGCGCTGCGGCTCGGCGCGTTCGTGGCTTCCGATGCTGAAAGCAGCATTACCATCGGTGCGCTCGAAGGTTCGCTGTTGTCGGATGGGCGCATCGCGGCCGTGACAGTCGCCGACCGCAACGGTGAATGGCTCGCGGTCCGCGACATCCGTTTTTCCTGGTCGCCTTTGCGTCTCATTTCGGGGCAAATCGAGATCGCGTACCTGACGGTGGGGCGCATCGACGTGATCCGCACGCCCGTTGGCGGCGCGGGCGCGCAGCAGAAGAGCGGCAATGGCGGAGCGCCGCTCATCGCGCTCGTGGCGCGGCGCTTCGAGATTGGCGTGCTGGCGCTGCACGAACCCGTTCTGGGGACGCCGGCCAACTTTACCGCGCGCGCGCGTGCCGATCTCGCTCAACCCGATAGGGCGCTCACCGCGGCGCTCGATGTGACGCGGCTCGACGGGCCGGGCGGCCAACTGCATTTCGACGGGGCGTATCGCGCGGGCGATGGCGTGCTCGAGGTCAACCTTTCCGCGGCCGAGCCGGCGAAGGGTGTGCTGGCCGGGCTCCTGCAAATGCCGGATGCGCCTGCCTTGTCTTTTGCGTTCAACGGGGCGGGGCCGATCGACCGCTGGCGCGGCGCGTGGTCGATGGCGGCGGCGGAGCAGACGTTCGTCGCAGGTTCGGCGACGGTCGACCGCGACGGCGAGCGCCACCGGGTCAACATCAACTCGGAGGGCTATCTGGGTCCCCTCGTTCCTGCCGTGCTCTCGGGCGTGCTGGCGGGCAAGACGACGCTCACCGTTGCCGGTGTGCTGTCCGGGCTGGAAATTATTCACCTCGAACAGCTTTCGGTTGCGAGCGATGCCTTGCGCATTACAGCGACCGGCGGCGCCGATCTCACGCAACGCTATGTGCACGGCGAGGGCGTAGCGCGCGTTGCCACTGCCGATGGCGCGGCGGTGCAGCTGCCGCTTGCTTCCGGCGAAATGGTCTCGCTGGGCTCACTCGACATGCGGGTTTCGCTACCGGACCGGCGCACGCAGCGGCAGGTGGCGGCCAGGATAGACGTACGTGATGTCAGCGCAGAGTTCGGCTCCGTCGGTGCCGTGCAGCTTTCCGCAGCCGCGCAGCAGGCGAGCCCGCTCGGGGATGCGATGCTCGACGTGCAGGACGCGAAGATCAGCGCCGTGGCCGACGGTGTGCAGCCACGCGATGCCGCTTTGGCGGCGGTGCTCGGGCCGAAGATCGAGATGAGTGCGGTTGGTCAGCGTGAGGGTGAGGCGTTCGAGGTGTCGGACGTGCGCGTTGCGACGCAGGCAGGGCTGCTCAGCGGCCGCGCTGCCGGCATGTCGGGCGGCCTCTCCGCCACGGCGGAGCTGAATGTGCCCGATCTCGATGCTCTGACGGCGCTGGCGGGCGAGGGCTTAGGGGGCCGCGTGACGGTACGCGTCAACGTGGAGCGAAAGAAAGCTGCCGGGCCGCTGCAGATTTCGCTCGAAGGTCTGGGGGAGGAGCTGCGTGCCGGCACGCCGGCATTGAACGGCCTCATTGCAGGAACGACGCGCCTCGCGGGTAGCGCGGAGATCGATGCAGGGGGCGGGTACGCGCTGCGCGATCTCGTGCTTTCGAGCGGCAATCTCGACGTGCGCGCGAGCGGGAAACGTGCCGGTGATCCAGGCGCGGGATCGATGCAACTGGAGCTGCGCGGCAAGGTCGCCGATCTTGCGCGGCTCAACGCGGGCCTCGCGGGCGCGGCGTCCTTGGACGCGCGGCTCGATGGAAAAGACGGCGCGCTCACCTCGCATCTGCGCGTCGCGGGTGAAGACTTTCGCATCAACGGACGCGCCGTGCGCTCGCCGGTGCTGACGTTCAATGGCGCCGGGACGTTGCCCGCCCACGGCGGGATTTTCGAGCTGACGGGAGACATGGACGGCGCGGCGATATCGGGTGCTGGACGCATCGGCGTGGATGCGGCCGGTGCTGCGTTCGCGGAGAGCCTGCGTCTTGCCGTTGCTTCTGCGCGCGTCACCGGCGACATCCGGCTTCCCAGGGGCGAACGGGTCGCGGGGCAGTTGGATATCGATGCGCCCAAGCTCTCCGTCTTGGCGCCGCTCGCCGGCCAACCGCTCGACGGCGCCGTGACGGCGCGCATCGACTTCGCTGAAGAGGGCGTGCCCGCAATAAGCGTTCGGGCGAAGGCGCCGTCGATCGGCATCGGTACGACGCGCATCGGCGACGTTGCCGCGAACGTCGATGTCGTCGACTATATCGATGCATTGCGCTTCAAGGGCAAAGCGAGCGTCGCGCGGATCGATGCCGGATCGTCCAAGGTGCGCAACCTGCGGATCGAAGCAAACGATGCCGGGACGGCTACCGCTTTCCGCATCGGCGCAGAGATCGATGAAGGGCGGCTATCGGCCGGTGGTAAGGTCGAGCAGCAGGGCGCTGCCATAGCGGTCACGCTTGCAGAGATGAAGGCAGCGCTCGGCGGTGTCACCACCTCGCTCGATGCCCCCGCAAACATCGTCGTCGCGGGCGGCAATGTCGAGATCAAGCGTCTGCTGCTCAAATCCGGCAACGGGCGGCTTCAGGTTTCCGGCAAGGCCGGTGCCGATGCCATGGCGCTGTCGGTGTCGCTCCAGCGCCTCCCTGCGGCGGTCGCCAACGCGTTCGCCCCCGAACTGGGGCTCGAAGGCCAGCTCGACGGCAACATCGACGTGCGCGGCACGGCGGAATCCCCGGCGGCGGAAGCGAAGGTGAAGTGGTCGGGTGCCGCGGCCGCTGCGTCGCGCGCGCAGTTCATTCCGCCCCTCGCGATCGATCTGCAGGCGCGTCTCAAGGATGGCGTCGTCAACGGCGCGGTGCAGGCGGGGGGTGTGCCCGCGCTTTCCGTGCAAGCCAAAGGCACGTTCCATATCGGTGACAAGAGCACCAAAGCGCGGCTCGACGGCACTATTCCGCTTTCGCTCGCCAATGCCGCGCTGGCCGAGCGCAACACGCGCGTTTCGGGCACGCTGCGGCTGGGCGCCGACGTCTCGGGCACGGCGGAGGAGCCCCATGTCGACGGCATGCTGAACATCGAGGGTGCCGAGGTCAGCGATCCGGCGAGCGGTCTGAAGCTGCAGGGCATCGCCGGGAGCGGGCGCTTCTCGCGCACGTCGCTCGTCATTGAACGGATAACGGGCACTGGGGCCAAGGGTGGGTCGGTCGCGATCGGCGGGCGGGTGATACAGGCGGCTGACGGCCCGGTCGCAGTCAGTCTGCGGGTCGATCTCGACGGGCTCAAATTCGACGACCGCGAGCTTCTGGCCGGTGAAGTCGATGGCAACGTGAGCGTAGAAGGCACTCTGGCGGCCTTGCAGGCAAACGGGGACATACGCATCAAGCGCCTCGATGTCATCGTGCCGAACCGCATGCCGCACTCGGTCGCCGCGCTCGACCTCAAGCATGTCAACGCGCCGGCGGATTCCTATGCTGGCCGCGCGAGTGCGAAGGCCGCCCCGGAGCGTGCGGCCGCGCCGGTTGCAATCGGTATCAACATCGGCGTCGAGGCG
>DASRYA010000018.1:0-7165 GCA_035687305.1 Hyphomicrobium sp.
GGATTTCCAGTGTGGGGTATACGGTCATTATATTCCTCCGAGGGCGCGAAGCGATGCGCGCGTCAGGCCCGGTCTGTAAGTGAGTACGACGCGGCGAAGTTAGGGCAGAGAGGCACCCCGCGGCAAGGCTAGAAACCCCCCATTCGGTGCGACCCAGTGTAAGGATCGAGCCCTTCGCACCGCAGCACGAAAGGTTCGCAAAACGCCGCAAACGCGATTTGAGCGCTTTTACGACCGCTCAAATTCGCCGATTTCAGCGGTATATTCAGAGTATCCGCAAGCGCGGGCGACGGCAATCCGGCGCGGCGCCGCGGCTTGCGGGAACCCCATGCGCATAATGCCGCCACCGCAGTTTCATGCGGAAGCCGTATTCGCAAAACCGCCCCCGTAGCAGTTTCCGCCGAAACCGAAATTCCCAATCGAAACGACCGTATGCATCCCGGCCGCATACGCAGCTTGCAAAGTCGGGGACCTTTGGCCAGCCGCGGCAAAGTTGGAAAAGCTGCCAGGCAGGTTTCAGCCACGCCGGTTGGCAGAAATATCGTATTGCGATGGAAAACGAGGCGCTTGGCTGCGCTCGCCCAGATCCCTGGAAGGGCATCGAACGCGCATCGCGGACGGCGGAGCTGGAAAAGGACGAGGTTGGCCACCGCCCGCGCTCCGGCAGCACCGTTCCCGGCAATGCCACCCGATCCGTCGGCGTGAAAAGCCAAAATCCCCAGGCGGGGACAGGTGTTACCTCTCCGACATATGGCCGCCTTCAGGGGAGAACACCATGGGCGCGGGGAGGCACCGCCCAGCGACGCCGCGCCCGCTCTTGTCCTCGGCCATATCGAGCTATAATTGCCACATACCTGTTGCGCCCTACGCCCCGATTGGGGACGCGCGGCAAGTCCGCGTTGAGCTTAACGCCAACGCAACGGCCCACACGCTAGCTTGCCGGCAGCAAGGGGCGCCCAACCTATGCGATGCGCGGAGGCTTAAAGAGTATGGTCGAGCTGTTGTTTTGCGTACTGCTCCTCGCCGCGGTCGTGGCGCTAGGCATGTACAAGCCGTCCATTTGGGTCTGGGCAGGCGCCCTCGCGATCGCCGCCCTCGTCTGGCAGTCGGACGCCGTACACGGCCACACCGGCCTCGTCGGTGCGCTCCTCTGGGTGTTGGCCGCGGCCTTTGCCGCGCTGGGCGTACCTTCGATCCGCCGCACCCGCGTCGCGGCCCCGCTCTTCAAGTTCGTGAAGGGCACGTTGCCCAAGGTCTCCGATACCGAGACCGAGGCCCTCGAGGCCGGCACCGTCGGTTTCGATGCGGAGCTGTTCTCCGGCACCCCCGACTGGGACAAGCTGCGGTCCGTCGCGCCCGTCGTGCTGACGCCGGAGGAGCAGGCCTTCCTCGACGGCCCGGCGGAGGAGCTGTGCCGCCTGATCGATGGCTGGAAATCGCGGCACGAGCAGCGTGAGATCCCGGAGGAGATCTGGGACTTCGTGCGCTCACGCGGCTTCCTCGGCATGCTCATTTCCAAGGAGCACGGCGGACTGGGATTCTCGGCCCAGGCCCAGTCGCTCATCATCGGCAAGATCGCCTCGCGCTCACCCGATGCGGTGATCGCCGTGATGGTCCCGAACTCCCTCGGCCCGGGCGAGCTCATCGAAAAGTACGGCACCGACGAGCAGAAGCGCTATTTCCTCCCGCGGCTCGCCCGCGGCGATGAAATCCCGTGCTTTGCGCTCACCGGTCCGACGTCGGGCTCCGACGCGGCGACGATGCGCGACATCGGCACGGTCTTCCGCGGCCCCGACGGCAAGCCGGCGATCCGTGTCTCCTGGGACAAGCGCTACATCACCCTGGCGCCGAAGGCGACGCTGCTCGGCCTCGCGTTCAAGCTGTTCGATCCCGAGAACCTGCTGGGCAAGGGCACCGAGCCCGGCATCACCGTGGCCATGATCCCGACCAACCACCGCGGCGTGCAAATCGGCCGCCGGCATCTTCCCGCGGGCGCGGCGTTCCCCAACGGTCCGACATGGGGCCGGGACGTCGTGATCCCCATCGACTGGATCATCGGCGGTGAAGCCATGGCCGGCCAGGGCTGGCGCATGCTGATGGAATGCCTGTCGGCCGGTCGCGCCATCTCGCTACCGTCCGTCTCGACCGCGGGCTCGAAGGCGATGCTCCGCTTCACGTCCGCATATGCGCGCATCCGGCGCCAGTTCGGCCTCCCCATCGGCCGCATGGAGGGCGTCGAGGAGCCGTTGGCGCGCATGGTCGAGACCGCCTATGCGAGCGAGGCGGCGCGCGCCGTCACCGCCGCCATGGTCTCCCGCGGCGAGCGCCCGTCCGTCATCTCCGCGCTGATGAAGTATCAGACCACCGAGCGCATGCGCCGCGCCGTCAACGACGCCTTCGATGTCCACGGCGGACGCGCCATCTGCGACGGCCCGACGAACTACCTCCAGTCGGCCTATCAGATGGTTCCCATCGGCATCACGGTGGAAGGCGCAAACATCCTCACGCGCACGCTGATCACCTTTGCCCAGGGCGCGCTGCGCTCCCATCCCTATCTCTACCGCGAGATCAAGGCGGCGCAGGATGCCGACACCGAGCGTGGGCTCGATGCGTTCGACCGCGCGCTGGGCGAGCATGTCGCCTTCTCTTTCGCCAACGGCTGCGGCGCGTTCTTCCACAACATCACCGGCGCCATCTTCGCGCCCGCGCCCGAGAAGTCCTTCGACACCGCCAACTGGTACCGGCAGCTCGCCCGTGCCTCGCGCAGCTTCGCCTTCGTGGCCGATTTGTCGGTGGCAACGCTCGGCGGCAGCCTCAAGACGAAGCAGAAAATCTCCGGACGCCTCGCCGACGCCCTGTCCGAGCTTTACGTGCTCGCATGCGTATTGAAGCGCTACGAGGACGACGGCCGGCTTTCGAGCGACCGCACGTTCGTCGATCTCGCCGCCGCGAACGGGCTCTACCGTTTCCAGGAGGCGCTGCGCGGTGTCGTCGACAATTTCCCCGTGCCGTCCGTGCGCTGGGTCATGCGCCTCGTCGCGTTCCCGCTCGGCAGTCCTTACCGTCCCGCTTCCGATGCGCTGGGCCACCGCGCCGTGAAGCTCGTCATGGACGTGCCCGAAATCCGCGACCGCCTGACGCGCTATATCTATGTCTCCAGGGATTCCGATGATCCGACCGGCCTTCTCGAGGTCACCCTGAAGAAGACGGTCGCCGCCGAGGAAGCCGAGAAGAAGCTGGAGCGGGCCATACGTTCCGGTGCGCTGCGCCGGTTCCACGGCGTCGACTGGATCGGAGAGGCGATCGACAAGGGCATCGTCACCGAGAGCGAAGGTCAGCAGTTGCGGGAATTGGAAGCGCTCACCGCGCGTGTGATCGCCGTCGATAACTTCGACGCCGCGGCATTGAAGCCCAACTACCGTTCGAGTGCCGCCCCGGTGTTCGGGAACGGACGCAACTTCGGAAATGCAGCCGCCGAGTAGCCCTTCAAGGGACGATGCGCGGAAACCGCCGACAGATCGGGTGTTAGGAGTAGCGATGTTCAAAGCCAAATCCCATCCGCTGCCGGGCCTCAAGGACTGGCGCTTCTCCGTCGACGAGTGGGGCATCGCCTGGGCCGAGTTCGACCGCGAAGGCGAAAGCCAGAACGCGCTCGGCCGCCGGCCCCTCGAAGAGCTGAACGAAATCGTCGGCGAGGTGGAGAAGGGCGCGCGGGATAAATCGATCGTCGGGCTCGTCATCATCTCCGCGAAGCAGCGCGGGTTCATCGTTGGCGCGGACATCCGCGAGTTCGCCGACCTCACGACGGAGACCGAAGTCATCGACCGGCTGCGGCAGGTGACGGGGCTGTTCGATCGCATCGAGCGCCTGTCCGTGCCCGTGGTATGCGCCATCGACGGCTTCTGCCTCGGCGGCGGCCTGGAGCTGGCGCTCGCCTGCCACTACCGCATCGCGACGCGCGATCCCGGCACCAAGCTCGGCTTCCCCGAGGTGAAGCTCGGCATCTTCCCCGGCTTCAACGGCACGGCGCGAACGATCCGCCAGGCCGGCGCGATGGCCGGTATGCAGGCGATGTTGACCGGCAGGATGCTGTCGGCGTCCGCAGCCCGTCGCATCGGCCTCGTCGACCAGCTCGTCGATAGCCGCGGCGCGCTGCCCTGGGCCGCGCGCAAGGCGGTGTTGCGCGGACGCAAATCGAAGCCCGCCGGCTTTGCCACGCAGCTGTTGAGCAAGTGGCCGGCACGCGAGCTGCTGGTGAAGCGCATGCGCGCCGAGGTGGCCAAGAAGGCGCGCGAGGACCATTATCCCGCGCCTTACCGGCTGATCGACCTTTTCGAGCAGTACGGCGGCAACGAAGAAGCGATGAAGGCGGCGGAAACCCGCGCCTTCGCGCCGCTCATGGTTTCCGATCAATCGCGCAATTTGCGCCGCGTCTTCTGGCTGTCGGAGCTGCTCAAGGGGCAGGCGCCGAAGAAGCTCGGCTGGAAACCCCTGCGCGCGCACGTCATCGGTGCGGGAACGATGGGCGCCGACATCGCCGGCTGGTGCGTTGCCAATGGAATGGAAGTGACGCTGCAGGACGTCTCGTCCGACCAGATCGCCAAGGGCATCGCCGCGCAGGGCAAACTGTTCGCGCGCAAGTTCAAAACGAAAGCGCAGCGCGACGCCGCCAAGACGCGCCTCATCGCGGATGCAGCCGGTGACGGCATCGCCCGCGCCGATATCGTCATCGAGGCCATCGTCGAGAAGCTCGACATCAAGCAGAAAGTTCTGGCCGAGGTCGAAGGGAAGATGAAGCCCGGCGCGGTGCTGGCGACGAACACGTCCTCGCTGCTCATCGAGGACATCGCCGCGGGGCTGCCCGATCCCGGCCGCCTCATCGGCCTTCACTTCTTCAATCCCGTCGCGCTGATGCCGCTGGTCGAGGTCGTGCGCGGGCCGCAGTCGCGGGAGGAGGATGTGAACCGCGGCGCGGCGTTCGTTGCCGCCATCGGCAAGTTCCCGCTCATCACCAAGAGCGTGCCGGGCTTCCTCGTCAACCGCGTGCTGACGCCCTACATGTTCGGCGCCATGCTGCGTCTTGAGCACGGCGAGGACAAGGAGCGCATCGACGAAGCGGCCCGTACATTCGGCATGCCGATGGGCCCGATCGAGCTCGCCGATACGGTGGGGCTCGATGTCTGCGCGCACGTCGCGCACATCCTCAAGTTTTCCTCCGAAGGTTCCAAGCTCGATCGCCTCGTCGCGGCCGGCAAGCTCGGCAAGAAAACGGGCGAGGGCTTCTACGTGTGGAAGGACGGCAAGCCGGAGCGGACCGGCCGCGTCTTCGACCGCGCCGAGATGGAAAAGCTCGGCCGTGATCTCATCGAGCCGCTGATTGCAGAGGCGCAGAAATCGCTCGACGAGGGCATCGTCGAGACGGCGGACCTCGTCGATGCCGGCGTCATCTTCGGCACCGGCTTTGCGCCGTTCCGGGGCGGCCCGCTGCACTACAAGGCGACGCAATCGTCCGATCCCGCGCCGCGCGCGGCGGCGGCTGAATAGGCGGAAAGAGGGAAACGGATAT
Organism: Hyphomicrobium sp.; assembly: GCA_035687305.1. GTDB lineage: Bacteria > Pseudomonadota > Alphaproteobacteria > Rhizobiales > Hyphomicrobiaceae > Hyphomicrobium_A. The sequence goes on from DASRYA010000018.1 coordinate 5,567, forward strand.
GCAGCGGTTCCTACGGCGCGTGGCGGTCATCGGCGGGGTGCGCATCCCGTTCTGCCGCTCCAACACTTTTTATGCCGATCTCTCCAACCTCGAGCTGATGACCGGCGCCCTCAACGCGCTCATCGACCGCTACAACCTCAAAGGCCAGCACATCGACGAGGTGGTCGGCGGCGCGGTCATCACGCACTCGAAGGATTTCAACCTGACGCGCGAAGCGGTGCTCGGCACGCAGCTTGCGCCCTCGACGCCGGGCATCACCATGATGCAGGCGTGCGGGACGAGCCTGCAGGGCGGCCTCGGCAGCGTCGCCAAGATCGCCACCGGCGAGATCGAATGCGCCATCGCCGTCGGCTCCGACACGACGTCCGACGCGCCGATCGTCGTCTCCAAGAAGCTCGCAAAGCGCCTGACGCAGGCCACGCAGCAGAAGACCTTCATGGACAAGCTGAAGGTGTTCAAGGGCTTCGGCCCCGGGGAGCTGGTGCCGCTCGCCCCCGCCAACGCCGAGCCGCGCACGGGGCTCTCCATGGGTGAGCACGCCGAGCTGATGGCGCAGGAATGGAACATCGGCCGCGCCGAGCAGGATGCCTTCGCGCTCGAAAGCCACCGCAAGGCCGCAGAAGCGTACCGCTCCGGCTATATGGACGATCTCGTCACGCCGTTTGCGGGCGTCTTCCGCGACAACAACATCCGCCCCGACGCGACCGCTGAAAAGCTCGCCACGCTGAAGACGTCGTTCGACAAGACCGCCCGCGGCACGCTCACCGCCGCGAACTCCACCCCGCTCACCGATGGCGCCGCGGCGGTGCTTTTCGCTTCGGAGGACTGGGCGAAGAAGCACGGGCTCCCGATCCTGGCTTACATCACCTATTCGCAAACGGCGGCGAACGACTTCGTCGGCGGCGATGGCCTCCTGATGGCGCCCACCATCGCGGTTTCGCGCATGCTGGACCGCGCCGGCCTCAAGCTGCAGGACTTCGACTTCTACGAGATCCACGAAGCCTTCGCCGCGCAGGTGCTGGCGACGCTGAAGGCGTGGGAGGATCCCGACTACTGCAGGGACGTGCTGGGGCGGCCCGAGCCCATGGGCGCGATAGATCGCGGCAAGCTCAACGTGCGCGGCTCGTCCATCGCGGTCGGCCATCCGTTCGCGGCGACCGGCGCGCGCATCATCGCCAACCTCGCCAAGCTTCTTTCCCAGCAGCATGGCCGCGGGCTCATTTCCATCTGCACCGCGGGCGGCATGGGCGTCGCAGCCATCCTCGAATCGAAGGACGCCGCCGAGATCCACCAGGCCGCTTAGTCCGATCCGCGCCTTTATACCTTGTGCTGTCGGCCTCGACGCCTCGCCCCTCGACAGGCGCAGGAAGGTATGCGAGCACCCCCGGGTGGAGAAGCAACGCGGGGGCTATCCGGCATGGCGAAGGACAGAAGCGCAAAAGCGGAAAAGCAGCTTTCGGCGGCGAAGGCCCTGGCGCGCGAGCTGGCCGCCACGCTCGACATCAACGCCTCGCTGCGCCTGTGGGACGGCTCGCTCACACCGCTCGGGCGCAATGTCACTGGCCCCTTCGAGATCGCCATTTCGGACGCGGGCGTCAT
>DASRYA010000019.1:0-7099 GCA_035687305.1 Hyphomicrobium sp.
GCGCTTGGAAAGTGCCAGATTTCGCCGCGCGACGCCCGTCGCATCGGCATGGCCGGCGATCCGGAGGGCAGCGGTCGGGCATGCGTCCAGCGTTACGACGAGACGGTCGAGCAGCGCTTTTCCGGAGCGATCGAGGCGTGCATCGCCGCGGGCGAAATGCACTTCGACCTGCTGTGCCGCGCCGCGAACGTCCTCCGTGCACGGCGCGTCCGGGCCGATGTTGCCCTCAGGTAACGCTGCCGTCTCAAAGCGCGGGGGCTGCTCTGGATCAGCCTTAGGCGCGTTCGGAGAGGCGCCCGGCGGGACGCTAGGTGGCGCACCGGACAGCTTCGCCTGCGCGCCGGCTTCGCCCGACCAGGAGCTCACCGACGGAGCGATGGGCTTACGCTCCGGCGGAGGAGGCGATGGCAGAGGCAGTGCCTCCACGGCGGCGGCCGCTTCAGATTCATCATTCGTGGTCTGCGCATTTGGAGATTGCGTGGAGTGGTGGAGTTCAAGCGCGCTCGCCGTTGTTTCGGGCGACAGCGCAGCGGGGGCCGGGGCCTCGCCGTGAGCGCCGTCGTGCGGCACGGGCAATGGCTCGGCGACGGCAACTACTACTGCGCGTTCGGTGGGCGGCGGGCTATGGGGAGGCGTCGGCGCTCCATCGGCCACCGCCGCGTGGCTCATCGGCGTGGACGTTTCCTCGGCTACCATCGCATCCGCTGCAGGCGCTGCCGTTCCCTCGTCCACCTTTTCTTCCGGAGCTACCGGCTCGGGCGCGTTCTCCGTGCTCATCGGCGTGACGCGCACGGTATGCGCCGCCACATGCTCCGGCGTCCCGTCATCGGCTAGGATAGGATCTGCTGCGGTTACTTCCTCAGGAACCGCGTGCGCCTCATGGTGCAAGGCGACCAGCACCCGTTCTGCCGAGGCGGTGGCAACGGGAACCGCACTGCGCGGCCCTCCATCCATCAATGGCGCATCGGGCGCGGCGGCGGCTGCAACGGGAATTGGCACGAACTCTTCCAGCGGCCTCGACTTCGTCCGGGTCGGCGAAGGCCGAGGCAACGGTGGCGCCGTGTCCGACGCCGTGGCGCGCACATCGACGACGCGCACGCCCCAGACGGCCCGCACTCGGCTCGCTGCGAGGTCGATATCGCTCTCGCTGACGGCGTGCCCGACAAGCAGGCCATCGCGCCCCGAGAAGGCTACGGACGCCCAATCCTGACCTGCGGTGGACAAGGCGGCGATGCTACGCTGCTCGAGGTCGCGCTCGATCGCATCCGACTTGCCGTGGACGGCGAGCCAGCCCAGCATCGCAACCGGAATGAGCCCCCACAGCCACCGTGCCGGATGGCAACCCATGACCCCCCTTGTGCCTCCGCATTCGGCGCAGTCGACGAAGCGTTCGCGAGGCCGGTGCCCATCGGTTCCGTATCGCTCGCAGCGCGGGAGAAGCTTCGGCAATCGCCCTGGCGCTCGCTCCCGCGCCGCGGAAACTATAGCCAAGCCAGCGCGCCTTTCCAAGCGCAGGACGGCCTTCAGGGGACGCCCGAAGCGGGAAAAAAGTGTTTCAGTGCTGCTGCTTGCGTAACGGCACCGGATCCGTCGACCGGCCCTGGCGGCCATCGGCCTCCGCGCGGATGGGCGCGGGCGTTTCCTTCGCGGCGGGAACGGTCTCGGGCCGGACCATCTCGCTGCGGGCGAGCTCGGCTTCGCGCATGCGCAGGTCCTCGTAGCGTTCGGCGATATAGTTGCGCGTCAACGGCAAGGCGTGCGCGCTGCGCGTGCACTGCACCTGGAACACGCCGACATTCTGATAGCGGAACGCTGTCTCGCAGCACGCGAGATAGAACTCCCACATGCGGCAGAAGCGTTCGTCATAGAGCGCCCGCGCCTCCTCGCGCCTCGCCATGAAACGCTGGCGCCAGTTGGCGAGGGTCTCGGCGTAGTGCATGCGCAGGCATTCGACGTCGGTGACGAGGAGCCCAGCGCGCTCGATGGCGGGGACGATCTCCGACAGCGCGGGGAGCTGCCCGCCGGGGAAGATGTATTTGTCGAGCCACGGGTTCGGGTACCAGGGGCCGTCCATGTGGCCGATGGTATGCAGCACCATGACGCCATCCGGCTTCAGGAGCTGGCGGCACTTGTTGAAGTACGTCGGGTAGAAACGGGGGCCGACGTGCTCGAACATGCCGACCGACACGATACGATCGAAAGTGCCTTCGACCGCGCGGTAGTCCTGCAGGACGAAGCGCACGCTCTCCGACAGGTCCGCTTCCACGGCGCGCTCACGGGCGATTTCCAGCTGCTCGGTGGAGAGAGTGACGCCGAATACCTGGCGAGCTCCGCCGACGCGCTTCAGGTAAAGACCGAGACCTCCCCATCCGCATCCGATGTCGAGCACACGGCTGTCGGGCTCGACCAGCAGCTTGGCCGTGACGAGACGCTTCTTGGCCAGTTGCGCTTCCTCGAGCGTGCAATCGGGGCGCTCGAAATAGGCGCAGCTATACTGCTTGTCGGCGTCGAGGAAGAGATCGTAGAGGCGATGGTCGAGATCGTAATGGTGGGCCACGTTGCGGCGTGCCCGCCACCGATTGTTGCGGCTGGCGGTGCGGCGCGTGAGGAAGCGCAGCTTGCCGAGCATCCGCACGGACCAGGAGCGCTGCTCGGTGTGGGCATCGCGCAGAACGAGCGTGAGGAAATCGTAGATGGTGCCGCGTTCGAGAACGATGCGGCCGTCCATATAAAGCTCGCCGAGGCGCAGCTCGGGATTGAGCGCAAGGGCGCGCTCGGCGCCGCGATCCACGAACCGGATGCGAACCTCTTCGCCGGAGCCGTCACCGTAGGTGTATTCGCGTCCGCGCGCCGTGACGACGGTGAGCGATCCGCGTTTCACGAGCCGTGAAAGTACTGCCGCGAGCACCTTTTCCATGGGCAAGTCCACCGACGAACCGAGATAGCCTAACGCCCGGCTGGCGCCGAACGCAAGGCGCAGATGTCCGTCAGCGTAGGCGGATTATCTTATGAGACGCTAAAAATTGGCGGATGCCTTGGCGGAGTTCGGTCTGCTCCCGTTGCTCCGCGAAGCATCGCGCGGCGAGGTTTGATCGCGCCGTCGGCAGCGCGCGTTGCGCGATGGCGGCTTGCGCGTCGTGGTGTGGTGCTGGCGACGGGCACCGCGGGAACGCGATGGCAGGCGCTCGCATTAAAATTGAGCCGATTTTTATTCCGCGTCCGGGTGGCTCGCTATTAGGCATGCATTTGCCTCGGACGGGTTCCTCGTGTCCGATGCTTCATCGGACTGAAACTCGAAAAAAGCCCCCGGCCGCGCGACGGGGTGGATGATCATTCGCGGGCGGCCGCGCCGCGGACATGGCGAAGGAAGTCGCGCGCACTGAAGCGTGGAGATGTGCCGCTGTCGGCTAAAATCAAATCACGGGCCAGATGATGGCCCGTGATTGTCTCGTACTCGTTGGTTTTGCGTTCGCCTCGCTCACCAGGTGAGCTGGGCACCGGCACGGCCACCCACCGTCGTTTCGCTTCCACGCCGCCCGAAGCTCTGCTCCTCGAGGCTCACGCCGACGGCGCCGGAAACAGCGAGCCGCTCGCCGGTTCCGAACAGGTTGCGACCGACCACACCCACCGCGCTGAAGCCGAGAGCGACGTTCTCGTTCCAGTAGGAGATGTTTCCGGCGATACCGAAGGTCTCGTTGCCGACGAGGTCGGGGTTCACCATGGCCATCGCGATCGCGACACCGCCGTTGAGCTCGCTGAGGGCGCTGAAGATGGCGCCGCCGTCGGAGGCGAGGTTGCCACTTGCATCCGTGGTCACGACCTCAAGCGGCCCTGCCTGGGCTGATTTACTCGCTCCGGAGGTTATGCCGGGCGTAGTGTAAGTGTTACTGGCGGTACCGAAGACCTGTTGGTTATCGCGCGTTGTCGTAGCACCATTGCCAAATGCAGCCGAATTGGAATGTGTCGCTGTCGCGCCATAACCTACCGCCGTACTCCGGAAGCCCGACGCTTCGCTCTGGTCGCCGTACGCCGCACCGCCATTCGATGCGTAGGCATTGGTACCGGTCGCAACCGAGCCATGCGCTTGCGCACCTTGGCCGATCGCAATTGAGCCTACTCCTGTCGAAACTGCCCCCGTACCGACGGCAATAGAGTCGGTGTTGCTTGCAGTCGCATTACCGATGGCAATCGAACCCTCACCCGTCGCAGCCGATCCGGCACCGACAGCTGTCGAGGCCATTCCCGAAGCGAGTGAACCGAAACCATATGATGATGCGAAGTCGTTGGCCGCCGTCGAGAAGGCGCCCGTCGCCGTGGCGCCAAACTCGAAGTCAGCGTCGGCTCCGAATCCAGTCGCAGTCGAGAAGGCGCTTCCCGTCGTGCTGGCATATGCACCCGTCGCCGTCGAGCCTAAGCTAAAGTCCGATGTCGCACCCGTGCCGGTAGCTGTCGAGCCGACGCTTAAAGAAGCACTCGCCCCGGCGCCTGTCGCAGTGGAGTCGACGCTAAAATCGGTACTTGCACCTGCGCCCGTCGCGGTCGAGTTCGCACTGAAGAACGCGCTGGCTCCAGCTCCTGTTGCAGTCGTATTGATGCCGAGAGCTGTCGCTCCGTCGCCATAGGCACTAGAATTCACGCCAACCGCTACCGCGTCAGAGCCGACCGCCGTGACGTTGATGCCGGCGGCCAGCGACGAAAGGCCAACAGCGATGTTACCGTCGCCGAATACGGTGGCATCCGTTCCAACTGCAATCGCATCGTCACCATTCACGGATGTCGCGTTGCCGACCGCTACGTTGCCGTCGCCGGTGGTGTCGTTGTTGTTTCCACCGACGAAGTTTCCGCTACCATCGACGTTGTTATCGTTACCGGTGATTTGGTTCTGGGCGCCGAACAGAATGGTGTTTCCATTTCCTGTAACTTGGTTCTCAAAACCAAATCCGATGGTGTTGGCGTTGCCGGTGACTTGGTTTCCAAGTGCGAAGGCGACAATGTTATCGTTGCCGGTCACTTGGTTGCCGAAACCGACGATGACGAAATTGTCGTTACCCGTAACGGAGTTGCCGGAGCCGATCACGATATTCGGGTCGCCAGCCACAAAGTTGCTGTCGCCTAAAACCTGATGCCCAACGCCGAGGACGGTATTGTCCTCACCGCCGATGATATTGATGCTGTTGCCAACGACCGTGTTGTTGCCGCCTGTCCCGGTCTGGTTATTCCGCCCCACAATGACATCGTTCGTCCCGCCGGCGGTCGAGTTCACACCGACGACCGTCGAGTAATCTCCCTGCGCCTGAGCGCCGGTCAACGGACCTGCACCGCCGTCAGGATCAGCGCCGATGGCGATGGCGCCCTCGCCGGTCGCCTGTGCGAGCACGCCGAGCGCCGTCGAATATTCTCCCGAAGCATTGGCGAGCACGCCGACAGCCGTTGTCCACTGCGCAGTAGCCGTCGCCGCACCGCCCAGCGCGGTTGATTCAAAACCAGATGCTTGGGAATTTGCGCCATAGGCGCTGGAGAACTGACCGCCCGTGGCCTGCGCGTTCTGTCCGCAAGCCGTATTCGTCCCTACACCGCCGTCACCCGCGCCCGAATTGCTCGATCCGACGGTGTGCGTATGGCCGTTTGTGGTCAGGTCCGGGATCGTTACGTCATGCGTATGGGGATCTTCGGTAACGAGCGTAAAGTTGGGAGCGCCGATGCCAGTTAAAAACGGACCGAGCACTGGTATGTCGTTGAGTGATGGACCAAGATCGGTGGCGCTCGTTTGCACCGTGATTCCATTAATGGTGTCGACGGCACTGCCTGTCACCGCATCGACGCTCGTGACGCATGTTGCGGCCGTTGCGCCGCCGGGCGCTGCCATGCTCAGCGCCGCTGCGAGAGCGATGGCGCTAGCGCCGGCAATCAGGCGCTTCTTAGACCCATTCCCCCCGGAAACAGTACGCATTACGAAAACTCCTACTGAAATACACCCTCACGCCGGAAGATCCGGCGTCGCCACTGGTTAGTCCGAGCGGTGGGATTGGTTCGGCGATTTGAAAAATAGATCGCCTGAAAAAAACCTGGACTTCCCCCCGACGCAAAACAAACGGTTCGATCCACTATCGGCAGCGACGATCGAAATGCGAATACACCGCCCACCGAATTTCAGCAGATAAGCTCAGCGCTCGGATGCTCGACAAGAGAAATACGAGCACAACTTAGAGTTTGGGGATGCACTGTGGCGGGCGCGTTACACGCGCCGCTCAACGCACAATCGTAATCCGTTGATATGACGATGAAAAGCTTGATACGCCTGCGACCTGCTCAGACGAGTAATTGAACAGGAGCCGCCGCGCTTCGGCGGGGTCGTTGGCGCACTACAACCTGTTCAGTTTGCTGGCGCCTTACCCTTCGCGGGTGTCGTTCCGGCCTGCGGGGTCTTGGCAGGCGGGGCCTTCACCTTTTCCTTTGCCGCGGCTTTCGGCGCCTGCGCAGCGGCCGCGGGCGGCGTCTGCATATCGACGATGATGGCGGAGAGACGCCACTGATTGTTGATGTGCTCGAAGCCCATGTCGAACAACACGCGCTCGGGACGGGTGTCGATGTAGCCGGTCATCCGCAGCATACCGTTCGGCTGAAGGGCGGCCGGTCGCACGAGCTTCGGGTCGAAAAAGAGGATCGGCGAAAAATCGATCCCGCGGTTGCGCAGGGTGGCGAAGATCTCGCCGAGGCGCGCGTCGGTGTTGGATGCCTGGAACTGCGGGGTGCCCAGATCGCGCAGCACGGAATAGTTGCCGGTCTGGTTTGCCTGGCTCAGCGCGATCAGCGTCGTGCGGATCAGCATGTTGAGCTTATAGGCGTCGGGCACCTGCGTGGCGGTCTCCGCCACGGTGATGGGCGTGGCGGCCGGGGGCTGCGCGAGGAGCGGCGAGCCGGCGGCGGCGCTCAACAGCACTGCCGGCACCAATGCGATCTGCGCTCTGCGCACTTGCCGCCCCCGCTTCGTCAGATGAGCCCCATGCCCCGGGTATATGCGGCACATGCTCCGGTCCCCGCAACGCACACGGCACAGCAGGATTAAGCGATTAAAGGAGCGTGGCCTTTTGAGGGCCGG
>DASRYA010000020.1:0-7287 GCA_035687305.1 Hyphomicrobium sp.
CCGGAGGACGAAGTCCGGAGCATGCTCGCTCAGCCGGCACACATTTTTGCAGCGCTCGCCGAGCGTCTCGCCAAACGCCGCGCGCCGTACGAGGCTGTATTTCGCGCCCTCGTCGCGCTCGCCGCATCCGCCCCCAAGAGCGATGACGTCTCGGCACTCCTGCAGGAGCCCGACGCCGACGCCACCGACTTGGCGGCGCTCGATGCTGCGTGGGAGGATCAGCCCGTCTCGTTCGGTGCCGGCGGTGGCAGCGGCTGCAAGGACGAGCTGATCTCCCGCATCCGTGCCGGCCGCAGGCCTGCACCCGGCGTCGCCGGTGCACGCGCACAGCGTCCAGCCGAACCGCAAGCCTGAGGAGAACGTCATGCACGAGACCCTCAACCACATCGTCTTCGGCTGGTATCCCTACCTGTGCCTCACTGTGTTTCTCGTCGGGAGCTGGCTGCGCTTCGACCGCGAGCAGTATTCGTGGCGCTCCGGCTCGAGCCAGCTTCTACGGCACCGGCAGCTGACATTGGGATCTAACCTGTTCCACGTCGGCATCCTCATCATCTTCTTCGGTCATTTCGTCGGATTGCTCACGCCCATTTGGATCTTCGACGCCATCGGCATCTCGCATGAGTTCAAGCAGTGGATGGCCATCATCGTCGGTGGCCTCGCGGGCGTGGCCTGCTTTGTCGGCATCACGCTGCTCGTACATCGCCGGCTGTTCGATTCCCGCATTCGCAAGACGTCCTCGTTCGGCGACATCGCCGTGCTGCTGCTGCTTTACGCGCAGCTCACGCTCGGGCTCCTGACCATCCCCATCTCGCTTCACCACCTCAACGGCGCGGAGATGGTACGCTTCATGACCTGGGCGCAAGGCATCCTCACCCTTCAACCGGGCGTCTCCAGCCTGATCGCTGACGCTGCCCCAATCTTCAAAGCGCACCTGTTCCTGGGCATGACCATCTTCCTGGTCTTTCCCTTCACCCGGCTGGTCCACATCTGGAGCGCGCCCATTTGGTATCTCGGACGGCGCGGCTATCAGATCGTCCGCAGGCGGGGCGGCGGAGCCGCTGTCCCGCTCAATAGAATTCAAGCCGCGGAGTAGGCCCATGGGATGCTCGCTGCACACAGACTTGGCGAATGCGCCACGCCCGACGGTAACCGTCAACGGCGTGGTGATCCCCCATGAGGCTATTGCCTTCGAGACCCAGAACCATCCGGCCCGTTCTCCCGTGGCGGCATGGCAAGCCGCAGCCAGGTCCCTTGTCGTGCGCGAGCTGCTGCTGCAGGAGGCCGACCGTCTCGGCATCGCAGCTGCGCCGGAATGCGACGATGAAGGGCGCAGCGAGACGCCGGAAGAGGCGATGATCCGCGAATTGATCGCGCGCACCATCGTCACGCCGGAGCCCACCGACGCGGACTGCCGCCGCTACTACGATCGCAACCGCGACAAATTCCGCGCGCCGACGATTTACGAGGTAGCGCACATCCTGCTCTCGGCCTCGCGCCATGACCGGGCATCGTTCGAAACCAAGCGTCGCGACGCCGAAGCCCTCATCGCCACGCTATCGCGCGAGCCGGAGCGCTTTGCCGCGATCGCGCAGGCCCATTCTGCGTGCCCGTCCAGCGTCGAAGGAGGCCGGCTCGGCCAGATCGTAGCGGGTCAGACAACACCCGAGTTCGAGAGCGCCCTGATGCGGCTTGCGCCCGGCGAGATGACACGGGCGCCCGTCGAGACGCGCTACGGCTTCCACATCATACGCCTCGACCGTTGCATCGCCGGCGAGGAAGTCCCTTTCGAGCTGGCAAAGGGCCCTATCGCTGAATACCTGCGGGCGGCGGCGATCAACCAGGCCCGTGCGCTCTACGTCCAGATGCTCGTTGGGCACGCGCGGATCGACGGAATTCAGCTCGATCCTGGCCAGCATCGGCGCGAGAAGGAAGCGAGGCTGTCATGATGCTCGGTGACCTGATCCGAAGCATGGATGATCCCGAAATCGCCACCAAAGCCATCGGTGCAATCCGGGATACCGACTTGCTCGCGCGTATCTCGGCCGCTGCTGCCGCCGCCGGGATGCCTGTCAGCGAATATGTCGCCTCCAGCGTGCGCGTGTTTGCCAACACCGCGGCGGATGAAGCGTGGATCACCCTTATCGGCAAATGCCAGGCGCACAGCGACCCGGGTCTGGCGGCTATGACCTTCATCCTCGAGACTGGACTTCGCACGAAGGAGACCCGCGCTGGCCGCTCTCCGTGCACGCATCGCGAGCATCGGCCTTAGACCATGATCGCTTCGGACCTCCTACCAGGCCGAAGCGTGAATCATCGGTCTCATCAAACCAGACCATCGTCGTCGCCACTCGCCAGACGCTGATGCCGCCCCGTCTAAAAGCGAAGGCAGCACCGCGGCGCGACGCTGCCTTCGCTTAATTTTTGCGACGCGTGCATAGCGGTGCGCTCGTCCGTTCCATATCGCGAGTGCCGTTGCATTGCGCGGCGCATCGGCCATAGGCCCCAGACTACCCGGGCGAACCTTCAGCAGCACCGACGTTGACCGGATCCGGGATCCGATACGTCGTCGCCAACAGCGGCCGTGCCACCTTGCTGGACACGGCCTTCTGCCGCTCCATGTTCCGGACCGAGAAGTGCATCCAGGCCAGCGCCATGACGACGAGCAGGAAGAGCAGCATGAAGCAGCTCGTCGAGACGCCGATGAGATCGTTGAGCATGCCGAACGCAATCGGCAGCACGAAACCGCCCAGCCCGCCGATCATCCCGACAAGCCCGCCAACGGCGCCGACATTGTCCGGATAGTAGACCGGGATGTGCTTGAAAACGGCGGCCTTACCGAGGCTCATAAAGAAGCCGAGCACGAACACGATGACCGTGAAGGCCGCGACCCCGATCTCGAACTCGAAAGCGATGGGGCCTCTGATACCGCGCACGACGTATTCGGTCGGCGGATAGGAGAGAATGAAGGTGCACGCGACCGACACGAGGAACGTCCAGTACAGCACGCGCCGCGCGCCGTACTTGTCGGAGAGGTGCCCGCCGTATGCGCGGAAAACGCTTGCGGGCACGGAATAGGCAGCGCCGATCATGCCCGCCGTGGCGATGCTGACGCCGTAGACGCTGATCAGATAGCGCGGCAGCCACAGGGCCAGCGCCACGAAGGCCCCGAAGACAAAAAAGTAGTAGAGCCCGAAACGCCAAACCTGGACGTTCTTGAGTGGCGTGAGCTCGAGCCACGCACTCTTCGGCTTCTTGCCGCTGATCGCCCGCTCGCGCTGAACCGGATCTTCGCTGGTAGAGAACCAGAAGATGACGGCCATGATCGCCAGGGCAACGGCCCACGTCTTGGCCACGCTCTCCCAGCCGTAGGCCACCAGCACGAAGGGCGCGAGGAATTTGGTGACGGCGGCACCGACGTTACCGGCGCCGAAAATGCCGAGCGCGGTCCCCTGCTTCTCGGGCGGGTACCAGTGCGACACGTAAGCGACACCCACGGAGAATGCACCGCCCGCGATACCGACGCCGAGCGCCGCAACCAGCATCTGAGGATAGGTCGTCGCATAGGTGAGAAGCCATGTCGCGATGGCTGCGGCGAGCATCACCAGCGCAAAGATGCGACGGCCACCGTATTGGTCCGCCCAGACGCCGAGCGCTATCCGGATCAAAGATCCCGTGAGAATTGGAGTGCCGACGAGAAGGCCGAATTGGGTCTCGTTGAGCCCGAACTTGTCCTTGATCTGGATTCCGATGATGGAGAATACGGTCCAGACGGCGAAGCAAGCAGTAAACGATAGCGTTGAAAGCCAAAGCGCTCGCATCTGCCCGGGGACGGGCGTGCCGGATACGGTCATCGTGTGCGATCTCCGCTCTGTTTCGGCAGGGTTCGATCAACGTCGAATATCCCACCGGCGAAGCCCGCCAACGTTGTTCTGCATTAAACTCGCAGGGCCGTGCATGGCATTTCGCCTGCGGCTTTCCGACCTGTGCGGATGAGCGCGGTGGCAATCACCCGCCACTCGTCGACAGCGCTCGGCCTGGCAGCGCAAAGCACGCCAACCCTCGGAGCATATCGAGCAACGCGCGCTTTATCGCCGTGCCCCGTCAGCCTTCGCAGCGGTGTACGTATTCCCGCGGCGAGACGGACTTGAAGACACCGGTGTTCGAGTTCCAGTCACCCACTTCGAGCAGATCCTTATGCACGATCCGTTGCGCCGTGACGCAATCGGTCGTGCAGTCGCTCCCATCGGCATTCTTGAGACGCTGTGCGAGAACGATGCGCTGTCCGCGCACATCGCCGGTGATATCGATCAGGCGTTCCGTGAACTCGGTCTCCGGCGTGCCGCTGATGCGGCGGCTGCGCAGAAAGATGCGGTTGCGGGGAACGTTCTCGGTTTTCGCATCGGTGCGGGTGTTGCACCAGTAGCCGCCGAGGAAGAGCGCATCGAGTTCCTGTGCAGCAGCGGTGTTCACCGCTCCTGCCGAACCCCATGCGATGAGAGTTGCAAGGCACAGATGGGCGGAATGGGAGCGGCGCTGTCTGAACACGGAAATTATCCCTGAAGCCTATGCTCCGCTTGCTAGCAGGTGGCGCCCGGCGAGGGCCAGAAACGGCGCACCGCTTGGTTATTGCGTCACTTCACGGGAGCGGCCAAATCCCTAAAAGCGGCCGGCGCCCTTGCTTAGGTGGGCCGGGATTCGATAGGTGAACCGAAGCAAAACCAATCGTCGGTAAACCGGGCAGCTCTCTTTTCGCAGGCCGGCAACGCAAGGGCTCTACAACGATGGCCAAGACCTCCGTCACGCTGCACCGGGGCGATCTCCCCGCAGGACTAGGCTTCGGCTCCAGTGTCGCCATCGACACCGAAACGCTGGGTCTCAACGTCAATCGCGACCGCCTGTGCCTCGTCCAGCTTTCGGCGGGAGACGGCAGCGCCCACCTCGTGCAATTCGACGGTAGCGACTATTCGGCGCCCAATCTCAAGGCGCTGCTGACGGACCCGGCGGTTCTCAAGATCTTCCACTTTGCCCGCTTCGATATCGCCGTTCTGGAGCGCTACCTAGGCGTCGTCACCGCCCCGATCTACTGCACCAAGATCGCCTCCAAGCTGGTGCGCACCTATACCGACCGCCATGGGCTCAAGGACCTCGTGGGAGAACTCACCGGGGTCGAGTTGTCGAAGCAGCAGCAAAGCTCCGACTGGGCGGCGCGCGAACTCACCCCGCAGCAGCTCGCCTACGCCGCCTCCGACGTATTGCATCTGCACGCGGTCAAAGCGAAGCTCGACGCCATGCTGGAGCGCGAAGGCCGCCGCGGCTTCGCCGACGCCGCCTTCGGCTTCCTTCCGACGCGGGCCAAGCTGGACCTTGCCGGCTTCGGCGACGACGACATCTTCGCCCATTGAGAAGCTGTATAACTGCCTGTAATGGCTAGCATTATTTGCGCGCAGCCCTTCGCTGCGCCGCATCCGCGCGTTTACGCACACCTGCAAATGCCATCACGCCGGCAGTGGGCAAACGAATTCCCGGCTTTGCCGCCCCCGGGCGGTCCCAATATAACCCCATTTGACGGCGATTTACCGGACAACGGCCGCGGGCCGGCAGCCTCGAAACGAGCGCATGGCAACGACGACCAATTTCGCCCCCGGCGAGACGTGGACGAAAACGAATCCCTTCGCCGGTTCGACCGCCGCCGACAGGGTGCGCAACCTGGCACGTGCGCGCCGCCACACACGCTTCGTCAAGTTCCTGCGCCTCACCCTCCCCGGCGCGGCGGCGGGCGTTGTCGGGCTCTATTTCTTGTTGATCCTCGACACTACGGGAATGGTCGCGAATCTGCCGCGCCTCGAGGTGCCGCGGATCATCCCCGAAAACCTCACGATGGATAACCCCAGCTACGAGGGCTACAACAAAGACGGCGGCCGCTACACCGTGCACGCGAAAACCGCCGTGCAGGACCTCGTCAACACCGATTTCGTCCGTCTCAACGGCATTACCGGCGATCTGATCGACGCCAAGAAATCGAAAACGCGGCTCACCGCCCTTGAGGGCGAATACGATACCAAGGGCAATCGCCTCGAGCTTTCCGGCGGCATCGATATCGTGGCCGAGAGCGGCCTGAAGGCGAAGCTGTCCCGCGCCACCATTCTCACCAACGACAACGTCATCTTCTCCAAGGAGCCGGTGTTCGTCGAAATGCCGACGGGCACGATCCGCTCCAACGAGATGCGCATCCTCAACAAGAGCCGCGAGATCGCCTTCATCGATGACGTGCGCGCGCACCTCGTTCCCGAGAAGAAGGAAGGAGCGAAGGAAAGCGCCGATCCCGCCCCCGTTAAGGCCGCAGCCGCGCCGTTGATCGGCGGCGGCGACGGACCCATCGACATCAACGCAAACCGGCTCGACATCGACGACACCGGCAAAATCGCGACATTCACCGGCAACGTGAAAGCACAGCAGGCCGGGGCGATGCTCGAAACCGCTGCGCTGGAGGTAACCTACGAAGGCGGCGACGCCGGCGGCGCTGAAAGCATGGCAGCGCCCGGGACGGGCACGAAGATCCAGCGCATCGTTTCCAGGTCGCCCGTAGTGATGACGCGCGAGCCGAACGACCGTGTCACCGGCGCGAGCCTCGAATACGACGCCGTGAGCCAAGTGGCCGTCGTAAACGGCAACGTGAAAATGGCGTCGGGCGCCGACCGCCGCGCAAGCGCCGACCGCGTCACCGTCGACCAGCAGGCCGATACGATCCTGCTTACGGGTAAGGTCGTTGCAGTGCAGGGCCGCAATCAGTTGAAAGGCGAACGCCTCTTCGTTGATCGTGCCTCCGGACGCACGCAGCTTTCTTCGCCTCCCGTTGCCGGGCAGGCGGGCCGCATCTGGACGGAATTCTACCGCGGCGAGGAAAATGCTGCGCAGAGCGCCAAGGATAAGCTGAAACAGCTCGCGGACGGCGCCCAACAAGGCGCAGCGGCAGCAACCGGCGCCGTGGGCATCTTCAAGACCAATCCCAACGCCCCGATCAACGTCGAGGCCGCGCGCCTCGACGTCGACGATCGCGCCAAGCAGGCTGTCTTCCACGGCGACGTCCATGCGGTGCAGGGCGACTTCGTCGTGCGGACGGCTGAGCTGCGGACTTTCTATACCGGCGCAGCGGGGCTCGCCGAGCAGCCCGCCCCGGGCGGGAACGCCGCCCCTGCGCAGATCTCGCGCATCGAGGCGCGGGGCAAGGTGATCGTGACCTCCAAGGAAGGCCAGAAGGCCACCGGCGACTGGGCCGATTACGACGTT
>DASRYA010000021.1:0-18665 GCA_035687305.1 Hyphomicrobium sp.
GGAGCCGAGGCTGCAAGCAGCGAGAACAACAGCAGCGGCTGCGCATAGCGCGACGCGATACATACGAGCTACCCCCGCGTGGACGGTTGCGGACCAACTACCAATCATCGCGTAAACCCGTTAACTCGGCGTTAATGCTAATGGGTTGCAACCACACGTCCGGAAGCGGGGCACTGGCGCGCCTCAATCCGAATTCGTGAGGTTCTTCCCTCGCTTGCGTTGCTGGCTTCCCCGCGAAGCACCCGGAAGGATCACGCTCCATTTTGGTGTCGCCAATTTGACCCCTGTGGGGCGAAAGCCGGGCGAGCGGCAGAAAAGCCTGTGCGCCGATGCAACTTTTCGCCGCTCAAGCGCGACGGCCCCCTTGAAGAGGCGGCAAACTCCCACACAATTCGCTGCGAGCGGGCCGCTGATTCGCGCGTATGGCCATGCATGGCATGAGGAGACGCGTTGCATGTCGGCGCTGAGCAAGAGTGCCCAGGCGTCGCCGGAGAATGACGGCGCGGCCGGCCCCATCGACGATCTCATCCTTTCGCGCATTGCCTGCTCGGGCGGAGCCAGCCGGGCACAGGTGGTGCGCGATCTCGCGCCTCTCTTCGCTCCGCGGCTGAGCGCGGCGCAGTGGCGAACGACGGCGGACACCACCCTTGCCCGGCTGATGGTCGGAGGACTGGTACGCGAGGCCCGCAGCAAGCTGCGGCTTACCGAGGCGGGCGAAGCGGCCGTTGCCCGCTTCTTCGGCGAGGAAGAAGCGCCGGCGCGGACCTGGACGGATCAGCGCGACGTCTGGCTCGTTTCCCGCGCCCTCGGCGTCGATGGCAAAAAGCCGGCCCTGCGCGCTGCGCTTTCACGCCGCGACGGCCTCAGCGCGCTCATCGTCCAGCACACCTTCGGCCTCGCCATGCGCCAGGCTCTTTCTCCTTCCAAGCTGCGGGCAGGGCTTGCCCTCGTCGCCTTGGAGCGCGCGTTCGGCGACAACGTGAAGGGCGGCCTCGGCAAGGGCTCGGCGCTTTCGGCCAAGGCTGGGCGCGTGCTTGCCGGGCAACTCCTGAAGAAACCGCGGGAGCTACCCACGGATGCGCGCCTCATCGCGGCGCTGTGCGCCGATCAGACGGGCAGCACACGGCATGATGTCGATGCACTTCGCCTCGCGGTGCTGCGCCGGATGGCGGCGGGCGGCGTGCCGGATTTGCCTGCTTTCCCCGCCAAACCGCCCTTGCGCATTGCAAGCGAATCACTTTCGCCACCCACTCCCGCGCTCACACCGCAACCTGAAGCGATGCCGCAGCGCCCTGGACTGGCGCAATTTTCTGCCGGTGTGCTTATGGCGGCACGCACCAGCGCCGAGGGCTGGCCAGGGGCCCGCAAGGCGTTTATCTCAAAGGTGTGGGACGCGATTCGCACCTCTCACCCCGAATGGGGGCTTTCCGAGATCGAGTTCAAGGACATGCTGGCCGGCGCCCACCGGGCAGGCCAGCTGGTGCTGTCCGGAGCCGACCTGAAGAACAAAAACAACATCAAGGAGTTCGAGGATTCCGCGATCCTCTACAAGAACACCGTCTGGCACTACGTGCGAGTCGAGGACTAGCGTGATGATCGAGGAATTCGCCGTCAAACGCATCAGAGAACCCAGCGAATTTCACGATCGGAACGACGCTGGCAAAGCTATGATTCCGGTGTCCCTTCTGATTCCGGCGTTCGCTCACCGCCAAGCCTCAAACTCCTGCGAACTTCGGATTCGGGACACTAGGACGTTGAGGGCCGTCGACTGATGCAGCTTAAAGAAGCCTCCCCGCAGCCAGCACCGGACCGGCTATTCTCCGCGTTCGAGCATTCGATCACGTGGGAGGACGACATCTGGCGGGCGGACCCGGTCGACGTGGCCGAGGTGCACGCGAAGGCGCGCCGCAAGTTCAACGATCTCCTGTCGGGCATCATCGCGGGCAAGGGCCCCGGCACGCAGGACCGGATCCTTTTGTTCCATGGCCAGTCCGGCGCCGGGAAGACCCATCTTTTGCGCGCCCTGCGCACCAAGGCCCACCGCGACGGCTCGGCCTATTTCGGCTACGCGCAGATGACGCCGGACGTCGCCAACTACGCCGACTATTACCTGCGCCGCCTCGTCCATTCGCTGGAGAAGACCTACGACCCCGATACTTCGGGCGAGAGCGCGCTCGCGCGGCTCACCGCGCGCATGCTCGATGACGCAGCGGTCGATCCGAAGGATTTGCAGAACCTGCGCGAAGCGAGCCTCGATGAAGCGCGCCTCGCCAAGCTCGTGCTGAAGGTCGCCGACGATATCGTTGCCGCGCCGAAGTACGCCGAGCTCGAGCTCGATATCAACGTGGTGCGCGCCCTCCTCTATCTCGAGCGCAAGGACCCGCGCATCGACCAGCGCATCCGCCAGTATCTGCACGGGCGCCCGCTGACCGAGCTTGCCCACCAGGCCGTCGCGGCACTCGATCCCAACGACGGCGAAGACCGCGCGTTCGAGATCATGGCGGCGCTCGGCGCGCTGATGTGGAGCATCGATCGCGCCGCGCTCGTCTTCTGCGTCGACCAGGTGGAAGACCTGCGCTTCTTCTCCGATGCCGAGGAGCGCTTCCAGCGCGCGGTGCGCGATCTCATCCAGATCGCCAACCGGGTGCCGAACGCCATTCTGATCATCTCGTGCCTGGAAGATTTCTACGGCCAGGTGCGCGGGGTCCTCGCCCAATCCTACATCGACCGCATCGAGAAGGCCGGTCCCGTGGCGCTGCTCGACAGCCGCACGCCGGAAGAGGCGCGTCTCATCATCGCCAAGCGGCTCGCGCACCTCGCCGAATCGGGCGAGAGCGGCGCGGAATATCCCGATCCGTCGGCCTATTTCGGCCCGCAGTTCTACGAGGAATTCGCGGGCCTTTCCACGCGGCGCCTGCTGGAGCACGCGCACAATCGTCTGCGCAGCAAGACGTCACCGGAAGCGGAAGAACCCGAAGACAGCGCCGAGCCGGTGGAAGGCCGCGAGCCGGAGCGGAGCAGCGGCTTCATTTCGCGGCTCGCCGCGGCGCTCGGCCTCGGCATTGCCGAGGACGCTCAAGTCGCAATGGCGGCGCCGACCGTCGACTATCGCGACACGTGGGAGCGCTTCCAGAGCGCCTCGGAAGCCGAGATTCCGTCCGATGAGGGCGAGCTGCTCGAAGTTCTCGCCGGCGCGCTTCCGCTCGCGCGCGATGAATGGAACGGCACGGTGCAGCTCAACGTCGAGCGCGTCGATCTCGGCGAAGACATCTCCGCCATCGATTTCACGCTGAAGCACAGCGCGGGCTTTGCCACCGACGGGCGCGTGTTCGTGTGTAACCGGCCGACGCAGGGTGGCGGGCTGAAGCGCCAGCTCGACCGGGTGCTCGCCAACATGGGCACCAAGCAGTGCTTCATGCTGCGCGCGTCCGATTTCCCGCCCAACCGCAAGAACCAGACCGCCCAGGCGGTGCGCAAGTTCCGCGAAAACGGCGGGCGACCGCTCACGGTGCCCATCGCCGAGTGGGAGCGCATGATGATGGTGCGCGAGTTCCACACGCACCATCGCCAGGACCCGGGTTTTGCCGCCTGGCTCGCGGGCGCAAAGCTGCTCTCGAACCTCACCGTGATGATCCAGCTCCTGCGGCTCGATCTGCTCGGCCGGGTGTTGCCGAAGACGGCTGCGGTGGAGGTCGAAGCTGCGGCCAACGGCGCACGGGCTGCCGCCAGCGGGCGCAGTCTCGTCAGTGCCCTTGGCGAGGTGACCGCATCCGATGGCGCCGATGCGGCTCCGCCGGAGGCCGAGGAGGAGCAGCTTCCGCTGTCCGTCATCCTCGATGAGAACAGCGACGGCGACAGCATCTATGGCGGGCGCGAGTTGCGCGCAGGCGGCCGGCCCGTCACGCTCAACAAGAACGTTTTGAAGCGTCACGCGGCGGTGCTCGGCGGCTCCGGATCGGGTAAGACCACGCTCGCGCTTTCCATCATCGAGCAGCTTCTGCTGCGTGGCATCCCGGCGGTTCTCTTGGACCGCAAGGGCGACCTGTGCTCCTACGCGAACCCCGACGTCTGGCGCGAGAACGACGAGGAGTTCTCCGAGCGCCGCGGCGAGCGCGAGAAGCTGGCTGACGCCATCGACGTCGCCGTCTTCACGCCGGGCCGCTCCTCGGGACGCCCGATCTCGATCACGCTGCTGCCCAATGGCATCAACGAGCTTCCCGAGCACGAGCAGCAACTGCTCGCCAATCTATCGGCGGCGGCACTCGGCGAGATGCTGCATCTGAAGAACTCGGCGACGCATCAGAAGCAGTCGGGAACCCTGTCGGTGGCGCTGCGCATCCTCGGATCGCGCCACAGCCGCGAGGTGACGCTTTCGGACCTCATCAGTCTGCTCGAGGACGAGGATCCGGAGCTTTCGGACCTCACGCAGCGCATGGACCCGTCGGGCAAGCTGCGTCGCGACCTGGTCGCTCAGCTCGACAGCCTTCGCCATCGCAACGCGGCGCTGTTCGAAGCGGGCGGTGAATCGCTGAGCATGGAATCCCTGCTCGGCATCGGCCCGCACGCCCGCGAGGGACGCACGCGGCTGTCGATCATCTACACGGGCTTCCTGGGCGACAACGAGAACATCCTCTTCTGGGTGTCCCAGTTCCTGTCCGAAGCCCTGCGCTTCTGCCAGCGCAACCCGAACGATGAGCTGCAGGCCGTCGTCATGTTCGACGAAGCGGACCTCTATATTCCGGCCAACTCCAAGCCCGCGACCGCCGAGCCGCTGCAGAGCCTTCTGAAGCGCGCGCGCTCGGCCGGCCTCGGCATCATGCTGGCGACCCAGTCGCCGGGCGACCTCGACTACAAGAGCCGCGACCAGATCACGAGCTGGTTCATCGGCCGCGTGCGCGAGGATACCGCCCTGCGCAAGCTCAAGGCGGCGTTCCAGAGCGAGTCCGGCCTCGATCCCGCGGCGGTGCTTCCCGGTCAGACGGTGGGTGAGTTCCACCTCGTGCAGGAAGGCCTGGTGCGCTCGATGAAGGCGCAGCGCTCCCTCATCATGGCGGAGCAGGTGCCGTTCGACCGCATCGAGCAGCTTTCCCGCGAGACGAAGGGCCAGGACGAGCGCCAGCTGCGCCTGTTCGACCCGCCTGCGCGGGCTGCGGCGGGCGCCGCGGGCAAGCGGTGAATAGTGCGCGGACGCCACGCTTCCACAGGTTGCCGTAGCAAGAACAGATGAGCGAGGCGTTTAGGCTTCGCTCAACCAAATTGCGCGAAACTGTCGACTAAATAGCCCGGACTATTCGCATTTTCTCGGTTGTCGGCCTGTGGATAAATGGACCGCGCGTTCCAAAGCTTTCGCAGGTGCGAACCTGCGGGCTTCGAATCCCGCAAACAGGGCGTGTCAACTGATTTCTTCTCATGTAAAATCGGGAAGTCACCGGAAATTTGAGGGGGTTTCCGGAGGCACTGGGGCTTGAGACTGGGCGCTGCGCGTTGTCGGGCGGCGTTTGTTGCGGGGTAGTGTTATGGTTGCGAAGTCTTTCATGATGCTCGTGGTTGCGACCGTTTTAGGGCCGGCGGTCGGCATCGGCCTGTTCATGCTGGTGCACACCTTCTGACGGGCGGCTTCTAACTCACACGTGGATGGCCCGGCGGGCTACGCCGTTGCGCCATTCCTCGGGGCCAATATCGCCATAAACAATGGCTAGCTATTGCGGGCCACGAGCGTGTTTGCGCTCATTCCCGTGCGAGCGGCCATGCTATTCGTTTCCAGCGTTCTGCTCCGTGCACCGGGCTCGCCGCGCCGACACCCTTACGCATTCCGCATCCGCCGCAAGAGCGCTTTCGTGATCGGCAGCGCCTCACGGCCGGCTTCGCAGCAGCCGCCGCACATCGCTCGCCGTCTTCTTCCCCCGTCTTCCGTCTCCGCCCGCACGGATAGTTGGCGTCGAATCGGGACGCGCACTGCGCAGGGTCGGCTAGGCGGCCGACAGAAATCGGGGCGCGGCAGAAGGTGGCAGAAAGAATTTCCGCTGCACGCGGCGGCGCGATCGGACGCCGGCGGACGATCGCCAATCTGTTCCACAGGAAATGCATCTTGCGGACTTCGAGCTGCCTTGGGTCCTGCGAAAGATGGTGGACTAAGCCGTTGTCGGAGCATGCATGAAAGCGACTTGCCGAAGCACCGAGCAACACTTGTTTAACCCAAATGGCAGCTTAATGCCGGGCAACAGCAACAAACCCTGGCAGCACATTTCGCGCGGCCTTCGCCGGGGCAACACGGGGGATCACGGTCATGTCGACTGAGGCACCATCACCACTGCATGGCCTCTCCATCGCAGAGAAAATTTCCAGACTGACCGCCTTCATCGCGGACGATCTCGACGCCCGCGCCGCCACGGGAATGCACGCAACCGACGCTTGCTATCTGCTGATTGCCCGCTCCCCCGAGAGCCCGGTCGCCCAGGCTCTGCGCGCCCACGCCGACCGCATTTCCTCCATGGGCATTCGTCTCCGCACCATCTTCAGCGAGATCGATCAGATCAACGGCGCGCACCTTGCTGCTCCCTTCGCCCTGCCGAGCGAGTGCCGCATCGCCCGCGACAGCCGCCTTCTCGCCGCCCACGAGCAGCTCGTCCTCACGCCCACGCGCACCTGGCTCGGCGACTGCATGCGCCGGGAGCCCGGCAAGCGCGATGCTTTCGAGCAGTATGCGCACGATTGCGCCCAGACCGGCGCACACGCCATCCGCTCGTTCGAAAGCCTGTGGCGCATCGCGGCGCCGCTCGTCGCCATGCCTTCCATCGTGACGCTGACGAAGATGCCGAACATCGCCACGGCGGCCGAGAAGATTCCCGACGATCTGCACCGCCAGTAGTCGCCACCATTCACGTTTCGCGTTCTGCGGGACTGGCGCAATCGCGCCGGTCCCGCTTGCGTTCGGGGGCAAGGTATAAGGGCACGCAACGGAGGGAAAATGCCGGTAAATCGGTCCTTGCCGTCACCCTATGGACATTGGGCCCTGCTCCCTTCAACGCGCCCGCCGATTTTACGATAATCGCTCTCGGACCGTTCCGGCTCAGACCTTCAGGGTGGCCAATATGCCTTTCCTCGCCCGCCTACTCCTCGCATTCTCATTTCTGCTGCCGCTCGCGCCCGCGATGGCGCAGCAAGCCTCGCCACCAAAAGCCGTCGCCTTCGCCCACCAGGGCGTCAAGGACGACGGCAAGCGCTACGAGGACTACCTCAAAGCGAACTGGAAAATGACCGGCAAGCACGCCGCAGACCTGCGCCGCGAGGCCGAGCGCGCGATGCGCACCGACCCGCGTGCCGCTTCGCGCAGCTATGCCGGCGCGGTCGCCGTCGATGGCATGGACGTCGAATCCTGGATCGGCCTCGCGCGCGCCCTGCTCGCCATTCCGCCGGACCCCGAGAAAGAGAGCGAGCGCTACGATCTGCCGGTGAATGCATCGGGCGCCGCTTACATCGCCTACGAGCGCGCCAAGGACAATCCGCAGAAGGCGCGTGCCCTCGCCGTGCTCGGCGATGCGCTCCAGCGCCGCTCCTACTATCGCCCCGCCATCGATGCCCTGAAAGCGAGCCTCGCGCTCGCCGACAACGGCGCGGTGCGCGAGAGCTACGACAAGCTGCGCGCCGAGCACGGCTTCCGCATGACGGACTACAAGGCCGACGCCGAAACCGCCGCGCCACGCCTCTGCCTGCAGTTTTCCGAGAGTCTGGCGCGCAGCGAGGTCGACTTCTCGAAGTTCGTCTCGGTGGACGGCCGCGACCCGCAGTCCGTCGCCGCGGAGGACAGCCAGCTCTGCATCGACGGCCTAGCGCACGGCCAGCGCTACCGCGTGCAGGTGCGCGCCGGCTTGCCTTCCGCCGTCGACGAGGAGCTGCGCAAGAACATCGACATCGCCGTCTACGTGCCGGACCGCAAGCCGTTCGTGCGCTTCTCGGGCCGGTCGTACGTACTGCCGAGCCGCGGCCAGCAGGGCATTCCGCTCGTCACGGTGAACACCGCGAAGGTCGAGGTTGAAGTCTACCGCATCGGCGATCGCAATCTCGTCGGCGCACTCGAGAGCGGCGATTTCCAGCGCCAGCTGCAGCGCTACGAGGTGGATCAGATCCGCGCGCAATCGGGCGAGAAGGTCTTCACCGGCTCGATGGACGTGCCGCAAAAGCTCAACGAGGAGATGACGACGGCACTGCCGGTGACCGACGCGGTCGGCACGCTGAAGCCGGGCGTTTACGTCGCCATCGCTCGCCCCTCACAGAAGGCGCGCGGCGATGATTCCTACGGCGCGGAGGCGACACAGTGGTTCATCGTCTCCGACCTCGGCCTCACGGCCTTCTCGGGCGAGGACGGCGTGCACGCATTCGTGCGCTCTCTGGCGGAAGCCAATCCCTCGGCCGACGTCAACGTGAAGCTGATCGCCCGCAACAACGAGGTGCTCGGAACGGCGAAGACGGACGCGCGCGGCTATGCGCGCTTCGAAGCCGGGCTCTCGCGCGGTGAGGGCGGCCTGCAGCCCGCGCTGCTCGTCGCCGAAAGCGCGAACGGCGAATACGCGTTCCTCGATCTCACCTCCGGCGCGTTCGATCTCACCGACCGCGGCGTGAAAGGCCGCGAAGCACCGGGGCCGCTGGATGGGTTCGTCTATACCGAGCGCGGCGTCTATCGCCCGGGTGAGGATGTGCACATTGCGGCCCTCGTGCGCGATGCTGCAGGGAAGGCCGTGAGCCTGCCCGTCACGCTGATCGTCTCGCGCCCCGATGGCGTGGAACATGCGCGCTATACGCTGAAGGACCGCGGTCTCGGCGGCCGCGACATCACGCTGCCGCTCGCCCCTTCCGCAATGACCGGCACGTGGCGCGCGAAACTGCACACCGATCCGCAGAAGGACGCGATCACGCAGGTCTCGTTCCTCGTCGAAGACTTCGTTCCCGAGCGGCTCGACCTGAAACTCGAAGCGCCAACGGCTGCGCTCACGCCGTCCCAGACGCAATCGATCAAGGCCGCGGGCCGCTATCTCTATGGCCCGCCGGCCGCCGATCTCGCGATCGAGGGCGACATCGTCGTGCGCGCTTCACCGAAGGATCTGCCCGGCTATCCGGGCTTCCAGTTCGGTCTGGCGGACGAGCGTGTCGACCCGGTGCGCAAGCCGCTCGATACGGCGGTCACGACCGACAAGGACGGCATCGCGGAGGTCCCGGTGTCGCTGCCGGCCGTTCAGCGCACGGCCAAGCCGATGGAAGCGAACGTGATCCTGCGTCTGCGCGAAAGCGGCGGGCGCACCATAGAGCGCAGCATCACCATCCCCGTCGATCTCGGGCAGCCGCGCATCGGCGTGAAACCGCTCTTCAAGGGCAATGAGCTCGACGAGGCGCAGACCGCGTCGTTCGAGGTCGTGGTGCTCGACGCGGAAGGCAAGCGCGTCGCTGCCGACGGCCTCACCTGGACGCTGAGCCGCCTCGACACCAACTGGCAGTGGTATCGCCGCGACGGACAATGGAATTACGAAGCCGTCACGCTCACCCGCAAAGTGGCGGACGGCACGCTATCGGCCAGTGCCGATGGGGCGTTCGCAAAGATCGACGGCAAGGTCGACTGGGGCCGCTACAAGCTCGAGGTGGCTTCCGCCGATCCGGACGGGCCCGCCGCGAGCATGACGTTCAATGCGGGCTGGTATTCCGCGGCGAGCGATGCGGAAAGCCCGGAGATCCTCGACGTCGCGCTCGACCGTGCCAGCTATAAGCCGGGCGATACGGCGAAGCTGCGCATTGCGAGCAAGCTCGGCGGCAAGGCGCTCGTCTCCGTCCTCGCCGGCGGTCTGCTCTCCATGCAGGAGATCGACGTACCCAACGGCAGCGGCGAAGTGGACGTTGCGGTCGGCAGCGACTGGGGTCCCGGTGCGTACGTTACGGCGATGCTCTACCGGCCTCTCGACGAGAGCCTGAAGCGCATGCCGAGCCGTGCCGTCGGTGTCGCCTGGCTCGGCCTCGACCAGTCGGAAAAGACACTCAACGTCTCGCTCGGCGCGCCGGAGAAGGTCAAGTCGGGCACAGAACTCTCCGTGCCGGTGAAGCTCACAGGCCTCAAGGCGGGCGAGGAAGCCTACGTCACGCTCGCCGCGGTCGATCTCGGCATCCTCAACCTGACGCGCTTCTCTACGCCCGCGCCGGAGAACTGGTTCTACGCCCAGCGGCGCATGGGTCTTGAAATCCGCGACTTCTACGGCCGCCTCATCGACGGCATGCGCGCCGAGCGCGGCTCGCTGCGCTCGGGCGGCGACGGCGGCGCGGACATGGGCATGCAGGGCAGCCCGCCGGTCGAAGCGACGGTGGCCGAATTCTCGGGCATCGTGCGCGTCGGCGAGGACGGCACCGCAACGGTGAGCTTCGACATCCCGGACTTCAACGGCACGGTGCGCGTGATGGCGGTCGCGTGGAGCGGCGATAAGCTGGGCCACGGACAGCAGGACGTGATCGTGCGCGATGCCGTTGCGCTGACGGCATCGGGCCCGCGCTTCCTGACGCTCGGCGACGAGGCACGCCTCGACATCGCCGTGCACAACGTGGAAGGCCCTGGGGCCGCGTATGGGGTCGAGCTCATCAGCGGCGACAAAACCGTGCACACGGCGAACCTCGACCTCAAGGAGGGAGAGCGGCGCGCCGAGCGCATCGCCGTGAAGCCAACTGCCGTCGGCCTCGTCGACTATGACGTTCGCGTGACAGGCCCCGGCGGCATCGATGTCAAGCGCCACCTCACGTTCGACGTGAAACCGCCGGCGGGCGACATCAAGCGCACGACCATCGCTTCGCTGAAGCCGGGCGGCAGCATCTCGCTCGGGCCGGATCTCGTGCGCGACATGATCGCCAACCGGACGCGCGTTTCCATCAGCGTCGGCCCGATCGCGCGCTTCGACATCCCGGCGCTTCTGACGGCTCTCGATCGCTATCCTTATGGATGCGCCGAGCAAACGGTGAGCCGTGCGCTGCCGCTGCTCTACGCCAACGCCGTTGCTTCGGGGCTCGGCATCGCGCCGGACAAGGAGCTGAAAGAGCGCGTGCAGAAGGCGGTCGATCGCGTCTTCGACATGCAGGACAGCGGCGGAGCGTTCGGCACGTGGGGTCCGGCGGCGACGGACCTGTGGCTCACGGGCTACGTCACCGACTTCCTGACGCGCGCCAAGGAGCAGGGCTTTGACGTCAACGCGCAGAGCTTCAACCGCGCGCTCGACCGGCTGCAGAACTTCATCGCCTACGCGGAGGACTTCAAGAAGGGCGGCGAGGACCGGGCTTATGCGCTCTATGTTCTCGCGCGCAACGGCCGTGCGCCCATCGGCGATCTTCGCTACTACGCCGACACGCGCCTCGACCGCTTCTCGACGCCGCTTGCCAAGGCGCAGCTCGGTGCGGCGCTGGCGATGATGGGCGACAAGCCGCGTGCCGAGACGGCGTTCGCGTCTGCGCTCGATGCGCTCGATCTGCCGGAAGCAACGGGCCTTGGCGGCTATCGCGCCGACTACGGCTCGGGGCTGCGCGACGGCGCTGCCTTGATCACGCTGGCCTCCGAGACGCGCGTGAGCAATGTGGAAGCACCGAAGCTGATCGACGTCGTCGCGAAAGCTTACTCCGGCCGCACCCACACCTCGACGCAGGAGCAGGCGTGGATGCTCCTGGCGGCGAACGCGCTGGCCGAGGAAGGCAACGACCTCAAGCTGATCGTCAACGGCGCTCCCGCCGTCGGCGCGGTGACGCGGTCGCTTTCCGCCGAGGACGTGATCGCCTCGCCGCTCACGGTGACGAACGACGGCGCAGCTCCGGTCGACGCCGTCGTGACGGTGCTCGGGTCGGCACTCACGCCGGAGCCGGCTGTCTCCAAGGGCTTCGCCATCGAGCGGCAGTACTTCAAGCTCGACGGCACGCCGGTCGACCTCAAGAGTGCCAGCGGCGGAGCATCCGCCATCGCACAGAACGAGCGGCTCGTGGCGGTGCTCAAAGTCACCGGACAGGAGGCGGGCGGCCGCGTGCTGCTCGTCGACCACCTGCCCGCGGGCTTCGAGATCGACAACCCGCGGCTCGTCGATTCCGGCGACGTGAAGGCGCTCGACTGGCTGAAGACGACCGTGCAGCCGGAACATTCGGAGTTCCGCGACGACCGCTTCGTGACGGCCTTCAACTTCTCCGCCAACGGAGAGCAGGCGCAGAACGACAACGGCGAAGCGACGCCGGATGGGCAGGCGGGCGCTAGCGGTCCGGTCAACACGGCGACGGTTGCATACCTCGTGCGGGCAGTGACCCCGGGCACCTTCGTTCATCCGGCGGCAACGGTCGAGGACATGTACCGCCCTGAACGGTATGCACGAACCGGAGCGGGCAAACTCACCGTCACACCCAGCAAATAGTAGAAGCGCCTCACCCCGCATCCTTCGCCAACCCGAAGGGTGCGGGGCGGGTGGCGATAACAGATCAGGCGAGTTACGCGCACGCGATGGCAGACGCTCCGGCCCAAGCAAATCTTCCGACGCCCGGTTTTCTCTCGCGCACCGGGCGCTGGATCCGTCCCTGGAGCCGTCTGGCGCGCGGGCGCACGGTCGCGATTACCGCGGCGGCGACTGCGGCGCTCTGCGTGGCGGCCCTCGCGATCTTCCTCGGTGCCGTGAGCCGCATGGCGCCGCCCGATCTCGCGGCCACGGAGAAAGTCTCGACTATCGTCGTCGACCGCAACGATCAGCTCCTGCGCGCCTTCACGACGGCGGATGGGCGCTGGCGGCTGCCGGTCGAGGTGGCCGACGTCGACGAGCGCTATCTCGCGATGCTGATGGCGTTCGAAGACAAGCGATTCTACGAGCACGGCGGCATCGATTTGCGCTCGCTCGCCCGCGCGGCCTGGCAGCTTGCGCGCCACCGGCGCATCGTATCGGGCGCATCGACGCTGACCATGCAGGTGGCTCGACTTGTAGAGGGCCGCTATGAGCGCTCGGGCTCCGCCAAGGTGCGCCAGATCATCGGTGCGCTGCGCCTCGAACGGCATCTGACAAAACAGCAGATCCTCACGCTCTATCTGCGGCTCGCGCCCTTCGGTGGCAACATCGAGGGCGTGCGCGCGGCCTCGCTCGCCTATTTCGGCAAGGAGCCGCGGCGGCTTTCCGTCGGCGAGGCGGCGCTGCTCGTCGCGCTCCCGCAGTCCCCCGAATGGCGGCGCCCCGATCGCAACCACCGCGCGGCGCGCATCGCCCGCGATCGCGTCCTGCAGCGCGCGGTGGAGGAAGGCGTCATCACGGCGGCGGAAGCCGAGCGCGCGAGCCATGAGCGGGTGCCGAACGCCCGCCGCCCCTTCCCGCAACTCGCGCCGCACCTCTCCGAAGCGGAGGTGCGCGCGAACCCGGCGCTTTCCGTGCATCGGCTCACGATCGACCGCGGCGTGCAGAGCGCGCTGGAAGCTCTCGCAGAGGAGCAGACGCGCCTCCTCGGACAGAAACTCTCCGCGGCCATCCTCGCCGTCGACCACACGACCGGTGAGGTGATCGCGCACGTCGGCTCCGCCGGTTATCTGGAACGTTCGCGCGCTGGCGCCATCGATATGGTGAGCGCCGTCCGTTCGCCCGGCTCGACGCTCAAGCCTTTCATCTATGGACTCGCGTTCGAAGCGGGCCTCGCGCACCCCGAAACGCTGATCGAGGACCGGCCGGTGCGCTTCGGCTCGTACGCGCCGAAGAATTTCGATGAAGATTTTCACGGCACGGTCACGATCCGCAATGCGCTCGCCCAGTCGCTCAACATACCGGCGGTGAAGGTGCTGTCGGCGGTCGGGCCGGGAAAGCTCGCCGGGCGCTTCCGCAAGGTGGGCGTTGAAACGCTCTTCCCCGACAAGGGCCAGCCGACCCTCGCGATGGCGCTCGGCGGCGTCGGCCTCACGCTGCGGGACGTGACGGCCCTCTACGCCGACCTCGCCCGCGGCGGAGATGCGGTTCCGCTCGTGCACCGGCGCGCGGACGTCTCCGCGGCGGCAAAGGCATTGCTTCACGGGAAACAGCCGGTGCGGGAGCGTCTCCTCTCGCCGCTCGCGTCCTGGTACGTCAGCGATATCTTGAAGGACGCCCCGCCGCCGCTCAACGCGCGGGCCGGGCGCTTCGCCTATAAGACCGGCACGTCCTACGGATATCGGGACGCCTGGGCGGTCGGCTTCGACGGCAAATATACGGTTGCGGTATGGGTCGGTCGCCCGGATGCGGCTTCGACGCCGGGACTGACGGGACGCCTCGCCGCGGCGCCGATCCTCTTCGATGCGTTCGCGCGCCTTGGCGACCGGCGCACGCCACTGGCGGGAGCGCCAGCCGGCGCGCTGCGCGTCACGGGCTCCGAGCTACCTCCGCCGCTGAAGCGTTTTCGCGAGGGCGGCGCGGAGCCGGAAGCGGGACCGTTTCTCGAGCCTCGCGTCGTGATCTCATTCCCGCCTGACCGCTCCGAGGTGGAAACGGAAGCGGGCGATCCGCTGCTGCTCAAAGCCAGCGGCGGCGTGCTGCCGCTGACGTGGCTCGTCAACGGTGCGCCGATCACCTCCGACCCGCGCCAGCGGCAGGTCGTCTGGCAGCCGGACGGCAACGGGTTCGTCAAACTGTCGGTTGTCGATGCCAAGGGCCGCGTGGATCGGGTCACGGTGCGTCTCAAAGCTCCCGAGCTTGCGGCGATGGCGGTTGGGGAGCAGACGCGTTAGTCTGCTATCGCTAAGAGCTGCAACGACGGAAGCGTGATGGCGAAACGATTGTTACCGGCCATTCTGTTGGCGCTACTGGCCGCCCTTTCGGGGTGCGGCGAGCAACACGCTACCTCGCTGCCCGCACTCGAAGCAAAGCGCGATGCAACGTCCGTCTCCGGCATCTCGTCCGGCGCGTATATGGCCGGCCAATTCGAGATGGCGCATGCGAAGGACGTCGTGGGCGCCGCGGTCATCGCGGGCGGCCCCTACGGCTGCTCGGAAAGCCTCTACGCCGATCTCATTCCAGGCCCAGGCACCGCGCTTCTCAATCTCACGAAGGCGATCAACGGCTGCATGCTGAACGCGCTGCAGGCGTTCGGCGTGCCGGACCCGGCACAACTCGCCCGCCGCGCGGAGCATCTCGCCGAACAGGGGCGGATCGATCCCATTGCCGATGTCAAAGGCGACCGCGTCTATCTCTTCACCGGCAAGAACGATACCACCGTATCTCCCGCCATCGTCGCGGCCGCGCAGAAGTTCTACGAGGACATCGGCGTGCCTGCGGCGCAGATTCTCTATGTCTCCGACATCCCGGCGGGACACGCGTTCGTCACGGCCGACCGCGGGCCGGCGTGCGATTATACCGGCAAGCCGTACATCGTCGACTGCGACTACGATCAGGCGGGCGCGCTGCTGAGGCACATTTACGGCGAGCTCAACACGCCCGCCGAGCGCGCGGGCGGCGCGTTTGTCGTCTTCGATCAGGACGAGTTCACCAAGGATCTCTCCAACCATGGCCTGAGCGACGACGGGGTTGCCTATATCCCCGAGGCCTGCCGTGCCAACGCCGGCTGCCGCGTGCACATCGCCTTTCACGGCTGCGGGCAGAACCGGACCTTCGTCGGCGACGCCTTCGCGCGCGATTCCGGCTACGCCCGCTGGGCGGACACCAATAACCTCATCGTATTGTTCCCGCAGACAGCGGCGACGCCGCTCAATCCACAGGGCTGCTGGGACTGGTGGGGGTATACCGGCCCCGAATACCTCACGCGGGAGGCTCCGCAGATCACGGCCGTTTACCGGATGCTGGAACGGCTTTCCGGGCCGCGGTCGTCGTCTTGAGTTCCGTCAAAACTGCCGCGGCAACGGAGCACACACGACCTCTGCAGGCGGAGATTGGCGGGCCGCCCGCCGTCGCTTAGGGTTGCCGCCGAAACACTGCCGCTTGGAAGTGGAAGCACGCCGACACGCTAGAGCACGATCGCTTTTCTTCGAATCGCGATGCGGCTCCAGCCATTCGATTAGGCCGATGATCGGCGCTTCGGACTGATTGGGTCCGAAGCAATCATGGTCTAGGCATATGCGGCACCGAGGGAACGTTCGGGGGACAACCGATGGCACACCTACTCACGCTCGGCTGGACGGGCGAAGTTGCGCGCGCGCCGGACCGGCAGCACCTCGGTGCGGTCGGGGCGATTGCCGCGGCGGTGCTCCTTGTCGCGCAGGCCGCCGCCGGCGTCTTCGAGCAGGCGCAGATCGATGGCGGTGCGGAATCGGCAAAGAGCAGCGGGGCAAGCGGCAGCCCATCGATCGCGCTCGGCCGCGAGACGGTGATCGGCGCCTTTACCGGCGCGCCCTACAATTACCCGAGCCCCGCGCACGTGACGAACCCGCTCACCGAGGGCGCTACGGATTTCACCATCGACAAGGTCGACTGGTACACCGCTCCCTTCAAGAGCCCGATCTATTACGGCGCGCGCGTTGCGCAGTGGTTCTCCGGCGGCGGCTTCGGCACGGGTCTCGATTTCATCCATTCGAAGGCGATCGCGCCGCTCGACGACGAAGCGGGCTTCAAGGGCACGATCGATGGGAAAGAGCTTCCCGCGCGGGCGCGCATCAGGGATATCGTCAGCAAGCTCGAATTCTCGCACGGCCACAACATGCTGCTGCTGAACGGGTTCGTGCGGCTGCCGGGTATCGGTGCGCGCATCAGCCCCTACGCCGGGCTCGGCGGTGGCGTGCTGCTACCGCATACGGAATTCGAACTCGCCAACAGCGCACACCCGCGCACCTATGAATACAACTACGCCGGCCCCGCGGGTCAGGCGCTGCTGGGTGTGGAGATACGGCTCGCGAAGATGTCGTTCTTCGTCGAATACAAGTTCACCTACGCGGATTACAACGCGCCCTTGAGCGAAGTCGACGGGAGCTGGCTGCCGCTCGATCTCTTCCGCCAGGCGCAGCGCTGGTTGGCCGGCAATCCGCCGCCGGGCGGTCACATCGCAACCGAGGTGGTGAGCCATCAGGTGGTGGGCGGGCTTGCGGTGCGGATCGCGCCGGCGCGCTGATGGTGTGAGCCGGCCGGTCTAAGGCCGCGTGCGGGCGCTCAGCCGCGGCACATCGCGGTGCAGCCGGGAGCGGGTGCAAGGTAGATCGGACGGATCTGCTCCGGCATCACGTCACCGATGGTCTCGGTGATCATGCCGTTGCGAGCCTCCCAAAGATCACGGCCCGTCTGCCAGTAGCCGCCGCTGCTCGCGATCATTTCGACGAGATGCGTCAGCCATTCACGCGAGACGCCGGCGGGGACGTAATACTGCTCGAGATAGCGCGTGAGGAAGCTGCGGTCGGATACCTGGGTTCGCACTTCGTCGACGCCGCCGGTGACGCTCTCGCGCCACGACCGGTGGAAGAACCAGAGGCTGCTCATCGCGGCGCGGCGCACCTCCCCGGCGAGGAACATCGGAATGCAGGCCGAGGCGCACGTCGCGCCCTGATCAACGACGGTGACGAGCCGGTGCGTGCGCTTGATGCGATCGAGCTCGCCCAGGGCGGCGATCATCTCGTCGATGCTTCCGCCGCAGGAGCTGAGCGACAGCGCCACCGCGGTCACCTCCCGTCCGTGGATCTCGAACGCATGGGATAGCGCGCGGGCCATCCCGCCATCGATGCGGCCGGTCCAGTTGAGAACGAGCTTCTGGCCGCCGTCGGCGAGGCTCGAGCGCATGTGACCGGCGCCACAGATATCGGCGGCGAACGCAGCCCGCACCGGCAGCGCCAGCGTCACGATCACAAAAAGAGCCCGGAGCGTCTTTGGCATGGTGCTGTCATCCCGCATCGCCGTGGCGAAATCGGGATCGGGGGCCGCAATGTGCGCGGTTGGTGAACGCCAGGATCAGAAGCGGCGCAGCAGCCGCTCGTAGTAGTCGAGCTCCTGCGTCGGCCGGGCCGGCTGCGCGAGCCGGCGGCGTAGCTCCTCCAGGATCTCCCGTGCCCGTTGCATGTCGATCTCGTCCGGCACCTTCACCGAGTTACCGGCGTCAGGCCCCTGGAAACGCTGCGGGCGGCCAAGCGGATCCCGTGGCTGGTCACCGTTCTGACCGTAGCGGGAAGCGCCGTCCTTGGACATGCCCTCGGCCATCTTCTGCGCACCCTGGCGCATCTGGTCGAGCGCTTCGGACTGATCGGAGACGGCGGTGTCGTTGTTGCCTTCCTCCAGCGAGCGCTGCGCATTCTCCATCGAATCGCGCGCACGGTTGAACTCGTCCCGGCCCATGCCGAGCTCATCGAGCTCCCGGCGCAGCCGCTCGAGCTCTTCCTTCAGAGCCTGCTGCTGCTCGCTGAGGCCGCCCTTGCCTTCCTGGCCCTGCTGGCCTTGTCCCTGCTGGCCCTGCTGCTGACCCTGGCCGTCTCCGCGCTGGCCTTGCTGTCCCTGCTGGCCGCGCTGTCCCGCCTGGCGGTCGTTGCCCTGGCCCTGCTGACCGCGCATGCCCTGACCCTGCTGACCCTGGCTTTGCTGGCGGCCGTTCTCGCCGGGCATCGTTCCGTTCGGGCGCTCGCGCTGGCGGCGCTTCTCGCCGTAGGTCTCGTCCATCAGGCGCTGCTGACGGCCGATGATGTCGCCCAGCTCGTTGAGCTTCTTCTGCATCTGCTGGCCGCGCTCGGCCTGCTGCTTCGACATCTG
>DASRYA010000022.1:0-4010 GCA_035687305.1 Hyphomicrobium sp.
ATCCGGGCGTGCTCGGTGAAGGGCGCCTCGACGAAGCGCGACAGGTTGATCGAGCCGAGCAGGCACGCGCCATAGGGGGGCAAGGGCTGTTCACCGCACGGATTGGTCGCGTGGATCTCCTCGCAATATCGGAGGTTGTTGCGCGCGTTGATGCGGTCGATGAAGACGACGCCCGGCTCGGCGTAGTCGTAGGTGGAGCGGGTGATGCGGTCCCACAGCGCGCGGGCCGAGAGCGTACGGTAAACCTTGCCCTCGAAGCGCAGATCCCACGGGAGGTCATCGCGCACGGCGGCCATAAACGCGTCGGTGACGAGCACCGACAGATTGAAATTGCGCAGCTTGCGCGCGTCGGCCTTGGCGTCGATGAAGGCTTCGATATCGGGATGGTCGCAGCGCAGGGTAGCCATCATGGCGCCGCGACGGCTGCCCGCGGACATGATGGTGCGGCACATGGCGTCCCACACCTCCATGAAGCTCACGGGGCCGGAGGCGTCCGCACCGATGGAAGCGACGGGCGCGCCCTTGGGGCGCAAGGTCGAGAAGTCGTGCCCGATGCCGCCGCCCTGCTGCATCGTGAGCGCCGCTTCTTTCACGCCCTCGAAGATGGCGCCGAGGTTATCGTCGATGCGGCCGAGCACGAAGCAGTTGAAGAGCGTTACGGTGCGCCCCGTGCCGGCGCCTGCGAGGATGCGGCCTGCGGGAAGGAAGCCGAGGTCGGACATTGCAGCATGGAAGCGCTGCGCCCACCGCTCGCGCACTTTCTTGCCGCCTCTCTCAGGGGCAGCGGCGGCGCGGGCGACGCGCCAGAAGGTCTCGTCCAGCGAGGCATCGACCGGCGTGCCGTCGGCGCTTTTCAGACGGTATTTGAGATCCCAAATCTCGCGGGAGATCGGCGCCGAGAACCCGGCATCTGACATGGTGCGTGACATTGGGCGACCCTGCACAATCTGCCTACTGATATAGAGCGGGAGGTGCCGTGCGTCAACACAATGTTCCGCTTATGACCCCTTTATGTTCCATAAGCCAATCGGGCGCGTTCGGGATCACCCGGTGGGCAGGGAAGGTGCGTCGAGGCCGTTCTGCACAACTTTGCACGCGGCGCACTGAATGGCTCCGCTGGACCAATGATAGAATGTGATACAGCCGCATTCGCAGCACCACATCTCGGGTTCGTGCTGCTCGTTGTATTGCGCGTGGTTGCGACGCTTACGTTCGAAATCCAGATCGATGAGGTTCGACATGGCTAAAGCTTCCACCAAGAGCGCCGGCAAAGCCCGCGCCACGGGGGAATTCGTGGCGCCGGCTTCTGCCAAGGCAAAGACCGCAGTCGTCCAGCGCGCCAAGGCGAAGACGGCAGTCGCGAAGCCTAAGGCGGCGGCGAAGAAAAAGTAGTTGCTGAATTAGTTTCAGTTTTCCGCAATTGGCGTTTTATCGCGCTGACGGAAGTGATTGCGTCGCCTTCGGGCGGCGCTTTTACTATTTATGAGCCATAGCGCGTCGCACGGCCGCGACTTCGAGCACCGAGCTGGTGCGCATGTCGGTCAGAAGCGCACGATCAAGCCGCCGGAGAACGTGTTGTTGCGGGCGGCCTCCTGGAAGCGACCATCGTAGCCGACGAAGCCCGTCACCGCCTCGTCGAAGCGGACGGCGGTGAGCTGCGCGCCGACGCGCAGCACGTCGCGGCCGATGTCGGTGGCGCGGGCCGCGATGGGCGTGCCGAGCAACTCCAGGCCCACGGGGAAGGCGACATCGCCACCGAGCCGGGCATAGGCGACGTCGACCGATGGCCGGATAGAGAAGGCCTGCCAGGCGATCCCGCCGGCTGCGGCGCGCAGACCAATGCCGCCTTCGGCCTGATCGATGGTCGAGGTATTGATGGCGAGGGAGAAAATGTCGGCGCCGGCCTCTGATGCCCCGCCGGTTCGCTGGTGTAGCCAGGAGGCGTAGACGTAGGGCATCACCGCGTGCGCGCCGAGGCCGTAGACGCGTCCCGCCGTCAGGCGCCCCGCGAAGCCACGCGTGTCGTTGCCCGATGCGCCGGTGAGCCCCTGCTGGCCGAGCACGGTGCCGGATGCGCCTGCGATGTTGGAGCGGCGATAGCTGTTGTCGAACCAGTTGCCGCCGACGAGGCCGTCGATGAACCAGCCGGCCTGCTCCCAGGTGCCATAGGCGAAGCCGTGCCAGCCCTCGGCGGTGGCGTTGTCCGCGCCGCCGAGGTCGGAGTGTGTGTAGGCGATGGCGATGCCCGCGTGCCAGGGGCCATCGTCGAGCAGCTCATAGCCGCCGATGACGCCGCCGACATCGACACCGGCCTTGGCGGCGCTGGCGCTGGCATCGATGCTGGCATGGCCGACGAGGCCCTGCGCCCAGACTGCGGGCCCGCGCGCATAGATGACGGATGCATCATCGGCATAGGCGGGAGAAGCCGCACCCGGTCCGCCGAGCGCCATGGCTCCGGGCAGCGGCGCTGGTCCCTGTGCGATAGCGACCGGTGCCGATCCCGCGCCCGTCCCATGCATGATGCGTTGCGCGCTGCGATCCCACAGCGTCGTCATCACCGTGTCGGCGGCGGCGAAGCGGCCGAAGGCGGCGTTCGTGAAGACGGAGCCGGTGGCGCTGTCGGTGGTCGCTGCGAGGTTGCCGACATTGAGCAGGCCCCAGCCGAATTCCGCGTCGAGGCCGGGATCGCCGATGTCGGTTGCGGTCCGAAGCACGAGGCCCGCGATCTCAGAGCCGTTCGCGTTGGGGAACATCTGTTTTGCGATCGCGACCGCGCCGGTGACCATCGGCGCTGCCATCGATGTACCGCCCATGGTGCTGTAGGCGTCGGTTGGGACCGTCGAGTAGATATCGCTTCCCGGGGCGGCGATGCACCAGGTGGCCGCCACGCCGCAGGCGTCCGCGTAGCCGGCGCGCTGGAGCGTCTTGTCGACGGCGGTGACGTCGATCCAGTTGCTTTTGAATTCGGGGAAGAGGTACGGCAGGCCGGAAGGAATTCCGGGCTGGTCGGCATAGTCGTTACCGGTGGCGAACACCAGCACTGCACCGCGGCTCACCGCGTCGCTGAACGCGGCCATGAGATCATCACCGACCCAAGCTGCAGCGCTTGCGCGGTCATAGTTCGTGATGGGCGAGAAGTGCGGACCCCACGAGTTGTTGAAGATGCGCACTCCTGCATCGAGTGCGCCTTGATATCCGATTGCCGCGTTGTCGTGTTGCTCGAGCGGGGTGGCACCGATGAACGCGTTGATTGAAGAAATGAGTGAATCGGGTGCGACGCCTTCCATGCCAAAGCCGTTACGACCGGCGCTCGCGATACCGGCGACGTGCGTGCCGTGGTGATCGGGCGGATCGCCGCCGGGATTGTACTGGTAGGAGAACACGCGGCCCGCGAATTCTGGATGGTCGAGCTGGACGACGCCGTCAACGATGCCAACCACGACGCCGGCACCGGTGAGGCCCTTCGCCAGCGCATGTTGGGCGCCCACCGCGGCCAACCCCCACTGGGCGTTGAACTCTGCATCCATGAACTGTTCTTGCGCTACGCCGGGGGTAGCGATCAAAAGCGGCAACGCCGCGAGTGCATTCCATCGGAGGATCGTGGAGCGCATGACTTGCCTTTGGAAATCGCGTGGATGAACTGGCCACAGGTCGGCGCCTCCGGAAGCGAGGCGCGGGCGTTTCTTGTCGGTCAGAAGCGCACGATCAAGCCGCCGGAGAACGTGTTGTTGCGGGCGGCCTCCTGGAAGCGGCCATCGTAGCCGACGAAGCCCGTCACCGCCTCGTCGAAGCGGACGGCGGTGAGCTGTGCGCCGACGCGCAGCACGTCGCGGCCGATGTCGGTGGCACGGGCCGCGATGGGCGTGCCGAGCAGCTCCAGGCCCACGGGGAAGGCGACATCGCCGCCGAGCCGGGCATAGGCAACGTCGACCGATGGCCGGATAGAGAAGGCCTGCCAGGCGATCCCGCCGGCTGCGGCGCGCAGACCAATGCCGCCTTCGGCCTGATCG
>DASRYA010000023.1:0-8298 GCA_035687305.1 Hyphomicrobium sp.
TGATCGGCCATGTTGCCGACGAGGCGCACGCGGTACGTGGCGTTCTTGCAGGTGAGAATCCACACCGGCAAGTCGGCGCGCGAAGCGCTTTGATCGCGCTGTGCGCGCGCCGGTTCCTTGCACTCATAGCCTTGCTTGCGAATTTGCACGGCGATGATGTCGGCAGGAATTTCGCTGTTTGCGACGGGGGCGGCCGTCACTTCGGCCACCTGCTGCGCCTGCGCCTGGGAGTCTATTCCGCTGGAGGTCACGGCGTTGAGAACCAGGCCTGCGCCGAGGGCCAGTACGGGAAACAAAGCCAGCTTTTCCATCGGAGACTCCGCTACGCCTTCATGGCACCGATGTCAGTGGGCGTGAGCGACCTTGTCGTGCTCGCGCCGTCCCGCCAGTGCCAGGAAAACATAACTCCAACCTGAGAATAGAAGGTTGATACCGACAAGAAGACCGAGTGCCCAAGTGGCCGAGCCGGGAAGACCGAGGGCGATCAGCACGCCCACTGCGATGGCGGCGATGCCAGACAGCAAGAGCCACACCCAACCTTCATGCGGGCTCACCCGATAGGCCATCACGATCTCGAAGATGCCTTCGGCGATGAAGAGCGCCGCAAGCACGATGGCGAGAGTGAGCAGGCCGGTGAGCGGGAAGAAGGCGAGGTAGCCGCCGACGACCACGTAGAGAACGCCGATCAGCAACTCCCAGAGGAAGCCGGACCAGGCAGGCGCCTGGAAAGCGTGAATGATCATCAGCACACCGCCGATGAGGAAGAGCCAGCCAAGCATCACCTTGGCAGCGATGGTGGAGAGGAATGGGAAGGCGATCGCGGCGATACCCGCGAGGATGAGGCCAATTCCGAGGGCGAGGAACCAGCCCCACTTCTCCGAGATCAGGGCCTTCGTTTCAGCGATGCGCATTTCCATTTCAGGGACGGTGAGCGTAGCCATAATGGTCCTCCCGTTGCAGAGTTTTCGGCGAAAACAATAGCAGAATCGCAAAACCCAGGCGCGCGTTCATCCTTGTATGGTGGCGCGAGTGCCAACATCCGTTCCAAGATCGATCGCGCCCGCGGCGGAATGTTCGGCTTACGGAGAAAGTGGCGGACACTGGCGCGAAATGGGTTCGAATACGCGAATAATTTGCGCGCGCCGGTTAGCTGAGAGTGGATGCAACCGTAATCAAAATGCAAACGAAAAAAGCCGCCTGCACTGAGGGCAGGCGGCTTTGCAGTTGGCGTGTCTTCAGTCGCGGGCGAGCAGCGGCGTGATGCGCCGCACCGCAACGCGCCGGTTCTCGCGCTCTGCCTGCTGCGTGGGGATCTTGAGGAACTCCTCGCCGTAGCCCTGGGTCACCAGATTTTCCGGCGGCACGCCGAAGGTATCGGTGAGAATGATCGCAACCTCCTCGGCCCGGCGATCGGACAGCGTGAGGTTGTCGATCTCGGAGCCGACCGCGTCCGTATGGCCCTCGATGAGAAACACCTCGTCGGGACGCCGGTCGAGCACACGGTTGATCGCATTGGCGATGCGGGCGAGGCGGTTGTACTGGTCGGGGTGCACCTCCCACGCGCCGAAGTCGAAGTTGACGGTGTCGAGGTCGATGCGGCGCATGCGATCGCGCAGATAGGTGTTGTAGCGCACCTCATCCAGCGAATAGCCGCGCGGCAGCCGTTCCACGGGACCGGCCATCAGCGCATCGTAGATGTCGTCGTCGGATGCGCGGTCGTAGTTCACGATGTAGCGCTCGCGGGGCATTCGCAGCGAGAGCGGCCCGAGGTCGACCCGCACCGGCGCTGCGCGCCGGAAACGGCGGTTGTCGATGAGCACGGTTTCGCGCCCGTCGCGTCCGCGCCGGTAGCGCCGCATCAGGCGTCCGGAGGAATCGAACTCCGAGAATACCTCCACGCCGCCCGGCCGCACGGCGATGGTCAAGTTGCCGCCGTCGGAGCGCTTCTCGCTGCGCAAGTCGCGCGTGGTGCGCCGCAAGCGCTCGGTCTCGTCGTGACGGATGCGAGCCGGGCCACCCTTCTCCTGAATGATGGTGCGGTTGCCGGGCTCCTCGATCACCGTGCGTCCGCCGTCCTCGACGCGCTGACGGCGGGCTTTCTTGAGCTGGTCGATCGAGAACGGAGCGCCGGCGTCGCGACGGGGGCCGCGGCCAGGCGCACCGGCCGGACCGGGCGGCTGCCAGGGCTGCGCCCGCTGCTGGGGCGGTTGGCCGGGACGCGCCGGCTGCTGCGCCGGTTGGGTGCGCGGCCCACTTTTGTCCTGCGCGCGATCTGCATTGCCTCGCGCCGCTGGCTGCTGGCCGGGCATCCACCGGCCTCCCGGCGGTGATGCGCCCTGTCCCTGCGGGGGTGTCGGCTGCTGTTGGCGATCGGCGTCGCGGCGCGGTCCGGGCTGGCCCGGCATCTGGTAGGTGCCCGGCGGCAATGCACCGGGGCCCTGCGGAGGTGTCGGCTGCGGCTTGCGATCGGCGTCGCGCCGTGGGCCGGGCTCACCCTGCATCCGGTAGGTCCCCGGTGGTGATGCGCCCTGTCCCTGCGGTGTCGCCTGCGGTTGCGCTTGCCGGCCTTGCGGCGGCGGCGCGGCTGCAGGTGGCGTTTTTGGCGCGCCCTGCTGCACCGGGGGTTGACCGGCTGGCTGTGCCGGGCTCGAGGGCGCGCCGCGGCTGCCGTCGCCGCCCCAGCGTCCGCGCTGCCCGCGGTCCTGCTGCTGACCGGCGGCGCCACGGCCGGGCTGGCCGGAGCCTTGGGCCGACGGTGCGGGCGCTTCGGCAGCGGGCGGCTGCGCCTGCCGTTGGGGTGGTGCGCCGCGTTTACCGTTATTGCCCTCGCCAGGCGGCTGCGCGCCGCGATTACCGCCCGGGCCGCGCCTTTCGCCACGCTTGCCGTCGGGGCGCTCCTTGGCCTCGCCCGGCTGATCGCCGGGGGCGGGAGCGGCATCAGGAGCCTGCGCAACCTTGAGCTGGAGCTGGAGAGACTGGGCCGCTGCATCGAATGGGACGAGGCCGTACAGGGCAATGACCGGCAGGGCGGCCAATGTGAGGCCGCGGGTCGAAGTATTGAGGGGAGAGCGAGGTTTGGTGCGTGGCATGGGGCGTTTTCACTCCTGTTCGCCGCCTAGCCGTACGCGAAATGTTGTTGAGGTTGTGGCTTCCGAGCCAACACGCGGAAACAGGTCGCTTTTCCGCCCCAATGCGCCCTATTAGGCTGTCGGCAGGGCTTAAGGAAAGTTCGATGGGGCAAGACGACAGAGCAGGATTATACATCGTGGCGACGGCCGGCACCGAAACCGGTGCGCTTGCCGCCGTGCTCGAAGCGGCGCGGCCAGCCACGGTGTTGATCGCGGCAAAGGATGGTGAAGCTCTGACGGCTGCTGCTGCGCGTCCGCTGCTCGAGCTGGTGCAGGGGAAGGATATTGCCGCGCTGATCGAAGGCGATGCGCAGCTCGCCCGGACGCTCCGTGCCGATGGCGTGCATCTGCCGTGGGATAAGGATATCGAAGCCCGGTACGGCGAGGCACGGGAGATACTCGGCACGCGCTACATCATCGGTGTCGATGTCGGCCGCTCGCGCCACGAGGCGATGGTGCTGGCCGAGGAGGGCGCCGACTACATCGCCTTCGGCATCCCGGCCCACGTCGAGGATCGCGAAACCGCTACGGCGCGGCGCCTCGAACTCGTCACGTGGTGGAGCGAGATTTTCGAGGTGCCTTGCGTCGCGTTCGACGTGGAAAATGTAACGGACGCGGAGGCGTTGGCCGCAGCGGGTGCGGATTTCGTTGCCATCGCCAAGAGTGCCACGCTCACCGCCGACGACTATGCGAACCTCGCCCGCGCCATCGAGGCGGCTTCTTCCACGCGCGAGGCACTCGCATGAGTCTGCGCCGCTCCGTGCCGGTCTTGCGCATCGTGACGCCCGTGTGTGGCGCGATGCTGCTCGGCGCGGCGGCGCTGGTGTCGTCCGCAAGCGCGGAGACGAGCTCCTGGATCATGCAATCGACCGAGGTTCCCAAGCCTCGCCCCGGCAAGCCCATCAAGCTGACGCCGAACGAAAAGTTCTCCAAGCCTACGGCTTCCAAAAAGGATGGATCGGGGGCAAAGCAGGGGGGCTTGGGGGTCGAGGAGTTCCTCGTGCAGCCGACGGGCGAGGAGGCGGCGTATATTGCCTTCGATCAGGGGCTCTATCTCACCGCGTGGAAACTCGCGCAGGAGGCGGCAAAGAAGGGCGATCCGCAAGCGCATACGTTGCTCGGCGGCCTTTACGCGGAAGGTCTCGGCGTCGCCAAGGAGCCGGCGACGGCTGCGAAGTGGTATGCGCGCGGCGATGAGCTTGGCGACGTGCAAGCGACCTTCGCGCTCGGCGTCCTCTATGCGGAAGGGCGCGGGGTGAAGAAAGACCGCATGAAAGCGGGCGAGCTGTTCGAGAAGGCGGCCCGCAGCGGCCATCCGCTCGCCAACTACAACCTCGGGCTGCTCTTTCTCAAGGGTGACGGCAAACCGCAGAATGCCTATCGCGCGGCGATGCACATTCGCTATGCGGCGGAGAAGGGCATCGCCGTGGCGCAGTACGACCTCGCCGG
This sequence comes from Hyphomicrobium sp., assembly GCA_035687305.1. Classification (GTDB taxonomy): domain Bacteria; phylum Pseudomonadota; class Alphaproteobacteria; order Rhizobiales; family Hyphomicrobiaceae; genus Hyphomicrobium_A. The sequence continues at coordinate 4,578 of DASRYA010000023.1, forward strand.
CCTTTATCAGAATGGCTCGGGTGTCGAGCCCAACGCGCTCGAAGCGGCGCGCTGGCTGAGCAAGGCCGCGGAGCAGGGCATGGCCGAAGCGCAGTTCGAATACGCGGTGGTGCTGCTGCGCGGGCTCGGCCTCACCAAAGATGAGCCGAAGGCAGTCCCCTATCTGCGCCAGGCGGCGCAGAAGGGCCTTCCATCGGCGCAGAACCGCCTCGCGTACGTCTACGCCGAGGGCATCGGCGTGAAGAAGGATCCCAAGGAAGCGGCCAAGTGGCGCTTCATCGCCCAGGCCGGCGGCATGAAGGATGAGGACCTCGACGCATTCGTCGGTAAGCTTCCGAAAGCTCAGCGCGTGGCCGCCCAGCAGGCCGCGAGCGAATGGCGCGAAGAAGCGGGGATGTTCTAGCGGCGCACTTGACGGCGTGGCGGCGGTTCGCGCCCTTGCCAGCATCGTCCGCAAGGGGTAGTCGGGCGCCAGCGCCGGATGCTCGGCGCGCCGCCAAGGATTTCCGCGATGCCCGCCTCAGCGCTTATGAACGTCATGATCGGCGCCGCCCGCAAGGCCGGCCGCTCTCTCGCGCGCGATTTCGGTGAGGTCGAGCAGCTCCAGGTTTCGGTGAAGGGGCCGGGCAACTTCGTTTCCGCGGCAGACCATAAGGCCGAAGAGATCATCTATCGGGAGCTGGCGAAAGCGCGCCCGGGCTACTCGTTCCTGATGGAAGAGCGCGGCGAGGTCATCGGCGACGACCGCACGCACCGCTGGATCGTCGATCCGCTGGACGGCACCACGAACTTCCTGCATGGCGTGCCGATGTTCGCCATCTCGATCGGACTGGAGCGCGAAGGCCAGCTCGTTGCCGGTCTCGTCTACAACCCGATTTCGGACGAGCTGTTCGCCGCGGAAAAGGGCAAGGGCGCGTATCTGAACGACCGCCGCCGGCTACGCGTCGCCGCCCGCAAGAACCTTTCGGATGCGCTCGTCACCACCGGCATTCCGCATATCGGGCGCGTCGGCCATGCGGCCTTCAAGCGGGAATCGCAGAGCGTTTTCCCGCAGGTTGCGGGCGTGCGGCGTACCGGCTCGGCGGCGCTCGATCTCGCCTGGGTCGCGGCGGGTCGCTTCGATCTTTACTGGGAACGGGGCATCAAGCCGTGGGATATGGCAGCCGGTATCGTACTGGTGCGCGAGGCGGGCGGGGCGGTGAGCGACCTCTCCGCGGGCGCTGCGATGTTCGACAAGGGCGAGGTGCTGGCCGCCAATACAACCCTGCATAAGGAATTCCTGCCGCTGCTCGATGCCAAGCGTTCCGGCGCGTAGCGCTTACCATGTCGCTGGCTTTGTGGCGCGGCGGGCAACGATGTTGCCCGGTTTATGCTGTCATTGGCATCGGCTAATGTCACAGGGCTGAAGAAGTAGCGGCGGGCGGAGCTCGGGATGGCGAGAAGACGACAGAGAGACTCGGCGGTTTCAGCCCTGGCTCACAGACCGCTGACGCCCCCGGGTGTCTTCCTTATCCGGATGCTGATCTTCCTGACGCTGGTGGCGTTCCTGACGGCGATCCTGCACAAGCAACTCGTCGACAGCTTCATGCACAATCCGGGGCTCAACGGCCTCATCGTCGGCGTGCTGGCGCTCGGCATCATTTACGCCTTCCGGCAGGTGGTCCGCCTCTATCCGGAAATCCGCTGGGTCAATGCGTTCCGGATCGCTGATCCTGGCCTGACGATCTCCCATCAGCCGGTACTGCTCGCGCCGATGGCGGCGATGCTGCGTGACCGCACGGGCGCGCTTTCGCTCTCCACGGCGTCGCTGCGCTCGATCATGGATTCGATCGGCTCGCGTCTCGATGAAGCGCGCGATACCGGACGCTATCTCGTCGGCCTGCTGGTGTTCCTCGGCCTGCTCGGCACATTCTGGGGTCTGTTGGAGACGATCCAGTCGGTCGGCGGTGCGATCGATTCCATCGACACCAACGCGACCGACAACGTCACCATGTTCTCCGATCTCAAGGCCGGTCTCGCCGCGCCGCTGAAGGGTATGGGCACGGCGTTCTCGTCCTCGTTGCTCGGCCTTGCCGGCTCGCTGGTGCTCGGGTTCCTCGAATTGCAGGCAAGCCACGCGCACAACCGCTTCTACAACGAGCTGGAGGAATGGCTGTCGGGCATCACCGAGCTGACCCCCGGCGGGGCGGGCGTCACCACGGATCAAGTCAATCGCCAGCTTTCCAGCGCCATCCTGCATATGCAGCGCGCGGTGGAGGATCTTTCAACGCGTCTTTCGGATCAGACCATGGCGGGGGCTATCGGCGGCGGCGGCGGCGATGAGCAGCTCCGCGAGCTTGCCCGCGGCGTCAATCAGCTCGTCTCGCAGATGCGCGCTGAGCAGAAGGTCGTGCGTGAGTGGGTGGACGAGCAGGCCGCCCAGCACTCCGAGGTGGCGAGCGCGCTGAAGGAACTCGCCATGAACATGCGGCGCCGGAGCTAGCGCATGGCAGGCGGACGCACACGACGGCGCGCCGAATATACGGACTTCTGGCCCGGTTACGTCGACGTGCTGTCGACGCTGCTGCTTGTCGTGACGTTCCTCATGTCGATTTTCATGCTGGCGCAGTACTTCGCCAGCCAGGAGGCGAGCGGCAAAGATACCGCACTGCGCCGGCTCACGCTGCAGATCACCGAGCTGACGAACCTGCTCTCGCTGGAGAAGGGCAAGAGCAAGTCCGCCGAGGACGAGCTCGCCGCGTTGCAGGCGACGCTCGCTACCATGCGCGATGAAAACTCGCGGCTGTCGGGATCGGCGCTGCTGGGCGATGAAGCGGCAAAGGCTGCCGATGCGCGCATTGCCGGGCTCGCCGGCGAGCTCGAAAACCAGAAAAAGGTTTCCGACGAAGCGCTCGCCAAGGTGGACCTGCTCAACCAGCAGCTTCTGTCACTGCGCCGGCAGATTGCGGCGCTGAACGAAGCCTTGCAGGCTTCGGAGAAGAAAGACGCGGAAAGCCAGACCCGTATCAAGGATCTCGGTGCGCGTCTCAATGCGGCTCTCGCGCGCCAGGTGCAGGAGCTGCAGCGATATCGCTCGGACTTCTTCGGCCGGTTGCGCGAGCTTTTGAAGAACCGCAAGGACATCCGCATCGTCGGCGACCGGTTCGTCTTCGAATCCGAGGTGCTGTTCCCGTCGGGCTCCAACCAGCTGACGCCCGAGGGCCTCGCCGCCATGGACCAGCTCGCCTCGGCGATCATCGAGCTCGAGCGCGAGATTCCGAAGGAGATCGACTGGGCTTTGCAGGTGGATGGCCACACCGACATCCGCCCGATCGCGAGCCCGACGTTCCCGTCGAACTGGGAACTTTCGACCGCGCGTGCGATCTCGGTGGTGCGCTACCTCGTCAGCCGTGGGGTGTCGCCACAGCGGCTGGTGGCGGCGGGCTTCGGCGAGTTCCGTCCGCTCGAAGCGGGTACCGACGAGGCTAGCCTGCAGCGCAACCGGCGCATCGAGCTGAAGCTCACGAACCGCTAGAGCACGATCGCTTTTCTTCGAATCGCGATGCGGCTCAAGCCCATTGTTTGGTCGTGCTTCTTATCGGAAAACCGGAGCCCACTTTTCCGGAAGCACTCACTTTTGGTCGTGCTTCTTGTCGGAAAACCGGAGCCCACTTTTCCGGAAGCACTCACTTTTGGTCGTGCTTCTTATCGGAAAACCGGAGCCCACTTTTCCGGAAGCACT